>CAXNJE010000229.1:0-4819 GCA_964202565.1 Breznakiellaceae bacterium
AGGGATAGGACAATCGGCATGATGGTCAGGTTCCTGGCTGGAACAGGGGTTCGCATTTCCGAAATGCTCGCGGTAAAATTGAGCGACCAGCGAGCGGGGGCTGAAAAAATCAAGGATGTGCGGATCGTGGGGAAAAAAAGAAAAGAGAGAACCATCCATGTGAACGCTGATTTCATGGACAGAATCCACGCCCATTTCAAGGGAAGCACATTCCTGTTCGAACACGACGGGAGGCCGTTCAACCGCACATCTGTCACCAACCGGATCAAGCATGAGTCCCTGAAAATACTCGGACGTGAGGTATCGGCCCAACAACTCCGCTATGGCTGGGCCCGGGAACAGATCAGACGGGGCAGAAGCGTCCGGGCTGTGGCCACTGCGTTGGGGTACACCGATCCAGGCTACACGGCAAAACTCTTCACGGAAGAATCCCTGGTGCCTCAGGAGGCCTTTCTCGATGTGGAAGAGCCGGATCGGGCAGTCCTACCTTGAGGGTAATGCAGCGCGAAAGTTGACTGGACAACTCTCGCCGATCTTCCCACAGCCGCAGTATCGCAAGTGGGAGAATCGACTTTGACATATTTCCAAGCCCCGCGATCCGGACGGGAAGTTGTTTCTTTGGAGGATACTATGGCTAATAGTGATGGAAGGAATATTATTGTGAATCGGGTAATTTCGTTTGCTGCAGGGGCCTTGCTGATGTTCGTCGTATTGAATTTCTCGGTCGTAAGTACCGCGAAGAAAAAAAACGTGGAATTGACTGCGGCGCTTGATGCTTCCAAGTTCGAGGCAGGCAGGCTCCTCAACGACGCCACGGCGCTGCTTGAGGCACGGGACTACGATAAATCAAGGGAATCCTTGGCCATTCTCTTTGAAAGATACCCCGGTTCGGCGGAGAGCGTGGACGGCAAGACCCTTTTGGCCAAAGTGGAGGCTTCCAACCTGGCGGCGGATACCAAGTGGGCAAATGTCCTTTCCTCGGTCAAGCAGAAATGGATGGACGAAAGGATTGCGGTGCTTCGCTCCGAATCGGAGACAGCCAGGGCTCTTATGGAAAAAGACATGAACGAAAAGATCACCAAGGAATGGGACAGTTCGCTGGATCAGAATAGAAAGGAATGGGAAGCGACAAGCACCCTATAGTAAATAACAGCCCGAGGCTCCACAGCTTCGGGCTGGCCAAGATCAATGATCCGACATGATCAACTCGCCACTAGCGCGCATCCAACCCTCCGTATTACACTGCAAGGCATGACCAGAGGAATATTGATAATAGGAAACGAATCGCCCGCCGTCCATGCGATGCTGACCGAAGCCCGCTCGCGCGTCCAAGTGGTGGCAGCCGCCATAGTTCCCGACCGTTTTTCAGGGACCGGGCCTGGTGCAGGTTCAGCTGCTTCCACCTTGGCGGCGAATTCCGCGGAGGGATCCAGGCATACCGAGGCACTCATGTCCTGGAACCCTTCCAGCCCCGTTTCGGCCCGCTCCCTGGTGGTGGGTGCTGAAAATCGCCTGGGCAGGATCGACGAGGCCATCCTGGTCTGCACGCCGCCACCCATACGGCGCAGGGCGGATGAATTGGTGCCTGCGGAGATCGATTTCCTGGTGGACGACCTTATCAAGGGTTGGTTCCTGGTGGCCAGGGAGCTGGCCATCGTGTTCCGCACCCGCAAGGCGGGGACCCTGGCTTTCGTCCTCGCGGAGAACATCGCCACCAGCCAGAAGGACGAGACCCCCGACCTCTTCGGCGTGTCGGTCGCCGCCAGTTTCCGCGCCTTCTCCCAATCCATGCTGGCCGCCTCGTTCCGCGAGCCCTACCGGGTGCAGGCCTTCTCCAACGCCGAAGCCGGCGACGATGCGGGCTTCGCATCCTTCATCTTCAAAGTGCTGGACGAGGGCGCCAAAAAAGACAGCGGCAAGTGGCACAAATATGGCCGTAGCGGCATTTTCGGCCTGATGTAAGCTTCCCGGCAGTGCCACGAAGCTTAAGGCAAAGAGACTACTAAATACTTATATAGTATGAACTTAACTATTATATTCACTTTAAAAGCAATTGGGATTACCTAACTCACTGTCAAGTATACACCTTGGCTCAAAAACCCATAATCTTCGTAACACTACCGAAGTACTTCACCCCAGACTCAAAAATCCTCTGTTCCTTGTCACCCGGAATATTCTTCAGCACGAACTTACCTACCCGTTCGGAATGGGCCATCTTGCCCAGCACCCGGCCGTCGGGGCTTGAGAGGCCCTCGATGGCCCAGGCCGACCCGTTGGGATTGTCCGCCTCCGACATGGTGGGGAGGCCAAGGGCATCCGCATAGCGGAAGGAGACGCGTCCGGTCCCGAACAGTTCGGTGGCCAGTGTATCCGAAATGGCGATGCGGCCTTCGCCGTGGCTCACCGGTACCGAATGGATGGAACCGACAGGGTCGAGGGCCAGCCAGGGCGACAGGTTGGACGTGACCCTGGTGCGGACGATGCGCGACACGTGGCGGCCTATGGAGTTGAAGGTGAGGGTTGGCAGGCTCGCATCGGCGTCGCGGTATACCCCGAACGGCACGAGGCCCAACTTGATGAGGGCCTGGAATCCGTTGCAGATGCCCAGGACAAGGCCGTCGCGGGTACCCAACAAACTACTTACCGCCTTTTCCACAGCGGGGGACCGGAAGGCATTGGCTATGAACTTGCCAGAACCGTCGGGTTCGTCCCCGGCGCTGAAACCTCCGGACAACGCGATGATCTGGGCTCCGTCGATAGCCTTCGCCAGTTCCGCCGTCGATGCCCCGACATCCTCGTGGGTCCGGTTGCGGAAAACGAGCACCTGCGTGCGGGCGCCTGCGCGGCGGAAGGCCCGTTCCATGTCCCACTCGCAGTTAGTTCCGGGGAAGGCAGGCAGGATGACGAGTGGCTTGGCCGCCTCGCTCCTGCCGATGCGGAAGGGCTTGACCGGACCGGTGGTCCAGTCCGTGTGCCCGAGCGTGCTCTCCATGCGGGCACTGGAAACAAACTCTGCGTCCTTACCCTGTCTGCCTTCGAGGTCCGCAACCGTCTGCCCAGAGGCAGTCTGGGGATATACACGGGAGAGGGGGGCTTCGTAGACCCGGCGCAGAGCGGCAAGCGGGATTTCGGCGGAGGCAGGGGTGGTCGCACCCTGATCGCCCACCCTGAACACGGCTTCCGGAAGAATATGTCCGACGATAGCCCAAGCTGCCTTGGAAAGCAATTCCGACGGTTTGACGCCACAGGAGGCGAAGGCGGCGCCGTCCACCTCGACAAGGAAGGAACCGGGGGATACGCCCGAGCCGGAAACTCCATCCAAGGCAATGCGTTCCACCTCGACCCCAGACAGATTGCCGAAGGCCATCAGGGCGATGCTGGCCGCGACACCGCCCGCCACGACCGGGTAAGCAGAGCGGACCAAGCCCTGACGCTCAAGGCTGGCCAGGGCGTTGACGTTGGCACGGAAAACGGCCCATTCGTCGGCGGGGGCGTTCCTGCCGTCCGTACCTTTGGTGAGAAAGCTAGACGGAGAGCCGAACAGGAGGATGAGGTTTCCCGCCGTGCCGGTCAGAGCGCCGGAGCGCACCTTGGCGGCGGGGGCGACACCGGCGGCGAAGGCTACCAGAGTTGGCGGCACTTTCAGTTCGTGGCCGCCAGAGGGGTCGCGGTAGGTGCCAGACATGGAATCCTTGCCGCCGATGGCGGGCACACCCAGGGCGAGTTGCGCTTCCAGGGCGCCCAGAAGTGCGGCGGCGGGTTTGCCCCAGGCCTCGGGACAGTCCATACGCTCGAAATATTCCTGCAGGGACAGGCGCGCGGTAAAGGGGTCGCCACCCAGGCAGGCGAACTTGGCCAGGGCTTCCAGCACGGCGGCCTTCGCACCCCGGTAGGGGCTGAGTGAAGCAAGTTCGGGGTCATAGCCAAAGGTCATCAGGCTGGCGGTGCGGGAATCCTTGTCCAGCGAGGGCAATAGGGCCGCCATGCCGCATTCGGGGGTGCCCTGCACCCTTCCGCCCCAGGGAAAGAGCACGCTGGCCGCACCGATGGAACCGTCGAAGCGCTCCTGCAGGCCGCGTCTGCTCGCAGTCCTGAGTGAAGCCAATTCGGCTTCGAGTTGCTGCAATACTTCAGCCGGACTGGCAGCGGCTTTTTGCATAGTGGCATTGGAAACTGCGGTCGTGGCTTCCTTCGCCACACCGGGGACTGGACCTGTGAAAACAAGCGCGTTGGCGGAACGGCTGGCCCCGTTGGAGTCCAGGAAGGCGCGGTCAAGGTCGACGATGGTTGTGCCACGCCATTTCATACGCAGACGCGGGCCCATATCGTCGTTGCCGACGGTGACGCAGGCGACGACGACGGCGTGGAGGTTTTCGGCGGCGGCGAAGGCGATAAAGGCAGCGGCATCTTCGGGGGCTACGACCACGGCCATGCGCTCCTGGGATTCGGAGATGGCCAGCTCGATGCCGTCCAGGCCCTCGTACTTTTTGGGAATGGCGTTCAGGTCGATGTCGAGGCCGGGGGCCAGTTCGCCCACCGCCACGGAAACCCCGCCAGCACCGAAATCGTTGCAGCGCTTGATGAGCCTTGTCACCTCGGGCTTGCGGAACAGGCGCTGGATCTTGCGCTCCTCCACAGCGTTGCCCTTCTGGACCTCGGCCCCGGCGGTGCGTACCGATTCGTCGGTGTGGGCCTTGGAAGAGCCCGTCGCGCCGCCTATGCCGTCGCGTCCGGTCTTGCCGCCCACGAGCAGCACGATATCCCCCTCGCAGGGTTCCTCCCGGCGAACCCAGGCTTCCGGCACCGCACCTATCACCGC
>CAXNJE010000230.1:0-4794 GCA_964202565.1 Breznakiellaceae bacterium
GGATGGTCGTGCCAGGATCATTGGGACATGCCCGATAATCAGCAGGATCATTGCGGAACATGGCGGGAAGTGCTATATTGTCCTTGGCGTCTTTCGTTCCATCCTGTTGCCCGCATGGTCTGGCCTCGACCATGGCGGGTATTTTTTTGTGCCTGTGCCTGGTCATGGGCGGCCACCTTTGGGCGTAACCACGCGCGAAACCTCCGTACCTACACGGACACGCACGACATCGTAGTCGTGGATCACGGCGGACAGGTTGAATTCCCCATACTCCGGCGGGTTGGCTACCATCTGCTTGACGTAGGGGATCAGCACGGCCAGCAGGGCTTCGGACCTTTCTGTTTGCGTCATGATTCAGCCTGCCTGGTGGAAGCCTTGCGGCGGTCATCCAGGAAGCCTGCCAGGTCGCTTTCAACGAACCGCACGGATCCACCGATCTTGATGGATGGCAAGACGCCTTGCTTTGCCCATCGGTACACCGATATGGGATTGACCCTGAGAATGGAAGCCACGTCGTTCGGGGTCAGTAAGGAATTGAGGCTGTAGCCGGTTTGAGTGTCGCTCATCTGAACGACCTCCTAGAATAGCCGGGCTCACGTCCATGTGAAGGACGTAAGGCACGGGTAGTAGGAAGGTCGCTTCAAGATGTTGCCAGTTTGGCCGAATCACGCTTCGGGCTTGCGGCCCGGTTTCTCCGGTTGGCTGGGCACTATCGGCGTGCCGTAGACTCCCCTGCCCGCGCATTCAACCTCACCCGGTAGGGCGGGATTTTTTACGAATGACGGGCAGGACGGTCCTATTTAATTCACGCCCACAGGGGCGGGTCTAACTTTGCAACGGTGATACGGAGGTACTTCAACTGGGTTCCCGTCATGGATACCCGATCATGGGGAGCTGCCAGCCTGGAACAAATCCGGCGCATGGCACGCGATTCGTGATTCAGGTATCGGGCTACACTCGAAGGTGTCCAGCCGGTATCGTCCAGCAGCTTCCAGACCTGGTATCTGAAAACACCATCATCGGGCACACAGGGATCAAGTAAGGAATCCATGATGATGTCGTCGGCGTTCGCGGCCAGGCGGGCAATCTTGAGCCTGGATTTCTGTTTGATCAGCACGTCTTGCCGTTCGCACGCTTGAGCCTTCAAACGATATGTCTTTCGGTCCCGGCCAGTTACCATTCATATATAATAAACATGTATTTGGAACTAGTCTATATTTCGGCATAACAAGGCACAATTATTTATAGCGAATGCAAAGCGGATCCCCGGACTATCCTTTCCAGGGATCCGGGGCGGCGTAGCGGACTCTTTCAGGCTTCGGCTTTTATTTTTTTTAAACGCTGTATCTCGTCGTACAGTTTATTTTCCGTGTAATTCATTTCGATGTCCTCAGCCATGATTTCCAAATCGCGGGCCAAATCCTGGATCATATCACCGGCGGCGTGAAGGACATCCACCGGATCCGGCGCTCCATTGTTGATGTTCATAGCCGCAAACGTGCATCCAAACGCTATGAATTCCAGCCTGTTTGCGAGCAACGATATCGCCGCTCGTGTATCTCCGCCCAAAACCGTCGCCTTAAAATCCAACTCCATACCTTCCTGCGTTTCGCTCATGCTACGGCCTCTGCTTTGGCTTTCAATCTACGGATTCCATTAACCTGCATGTTTGAGGCAACCGACACCAGGCAGCTGGTAGCTTCAAGTATGTTGTATAAAAAATCGTCGCCTTCCTCTGGGCTCAAGTCCAGGTCAAGTTCCCTGTTTCCCAATTCAGTTATTTCGCTCAGCCTCTTGCATAGCTTCAGGACTTCTTGCGCTCTAGTCATCTTCATGCCCCTTTCTTTGTGAATTTCAGGACTTTACCGAATGCATCGTCCACGGCTTCGCCAACGGCGGCCAAAGACTCTTCGGTCGAATGGGCTGCATAATGCTTAAACATGGCGCTGGACTTGTGGCCCGTGGACTTCATTGCAGAAGACTCGGAAACCCGATCAGACAGTGCCACCACGAAGTTGTGTCGAAGTCCGTGATATACAAGGTTTCGGGCCTTGCGTTGATCCTGGTCAATCCCTATGGCTTCCAGGGCCATGCGGTACCCATCCGTCAACACCTTCGTGTCCAGGGGTTGATCGGGTTTGAGGCCAAAGAATACGAAGTCGTCTTCCCCGGCCTTATGCGGGTTCCCTTCCAGCAGGTCGGTCAGGGCATCGCGGACCTCGGGGAGGATCCTCACTTCTCTGGACTCCTTGTTCTTGAGGCAGGTCATTTTGTCAGCCCAGGACCATGAATTCCTTACAAGCAGCCGGCCAGCCTGGATGTCCTGCGCGCGCAATGCCTGGACCTCGGAGAGCCGGAGCCCGCAAGTAAGGGCTACAAGGAAGGCGGCACGCGGCCGGGGGTCCGACCATTCAAGGCACACCAGGGCCTTGATCTCAGCGGTGGACAGGATGCCGCGTTCCTTCGCTCCCCCGGTAAAATGGGGTATTCCTGCTGCCGGATTCTCGGAAATGATCTGTTCCTTTTCTGCCCAGGCCAGCGGGGCGGAGATGGTCGCAAGCGCCTTGTTTACTGTAGCCGCAGAAAGACTCTGCCCGCGAAGGTATACAAGATGGTCCTTGAGCATGTTCCTAGTAACGTCGATCAAGAGCACGTCAAGGAAGTTCCCCCGCAACCAGTAGCGCTTGATGATTCCGATGGATTCGGTTATGTGCCGTTTTGTCAGGCCATGCCCGTAGGAAGCCTTTTCCTTGATCCATTTTGATTTTTCGGGATTCCAGGAATCTTCCAGGAAGTCCAGGAACTTGACGCTTGACGGTCCGACCTTCGTAAAGTTCCCCACAATCAGCCCACGGTCTTTCAATGCCAGGACGATGGCCTCCGCTCCGGCCGTGTCCAGCGGGGATTTCCTTATCGTTTCCAGAATTCCGGCAAGTTCGAGAATTACGGCTACAGGGCGGGTCTTTCGCGCCCTATCGGGAATTCCTTCCCTGAGCCATTGCCCGACCTCGGCGGCGGCCTCATCCCGGCTTGTCTTGCCGGTGGAACGTGCTACGACTCGCACTCCCCTGGAATTGAGGATCTCGGCATAGAAGATTTCACCGCGACGGTATAGATAAAAAGAACGGGAAGCCGCCATAAAACGCCCCTTTCCAGTGCCGGGGGTAGGCTGTATGTATTTTCATACCTACAAGATCCCCGACATGGTAGTAAAGTGGTTTAAGCGCTTCCCGTTTTCGGGTCAGCATAACTTATTATCTTGTAATAAGTTATAGTAAAGCCAAGACCGGGAATCGAACCCGGGACCTACGCATTACGAGTGCGTCGCTCTGCCATCTGAGCCATCTTGGCGACGAGGAGGATTATAAGGATTTAGCGTCGAAGGTCAAGGTGAGGGGGAATCCGGCCGCGGCGCGATGGGTTGGAGGAGCGCCGGGACGGGGGATCAGACTTTCTTGCGGCGGGAGTTTACGAAGCGCATGAAGTCGTTGATGTTCTTTACCACGATCTTGTCCTGGAAGATTTCGACGCGCCGCTGGGTGACGAAGTGGTTGAGTACGTCCCGGGCCTGATCGCCGGAGATGCCGGCCCAGTGGCCTATGTCGTCCATGGTGGTCTTGAATTCGCGGCGTTCGCTGGCGCGGTCGGCAGGGGGCTGGGTTTCGTCCAGCATCAGGAAGACATCGGCCACCTTGGCCTGGGGGTCGTCCAGGGTCAGGATCATGAAGCGCCGCTTCTGGTCGTAGATACGTTTGGAGAAAAGCTTGAGGAGCTTCAGGGCTATTTGGGGGTTGCCCATCATAAGCACCTCAAAGTTTGCACGGTTGAATTCCAGAACCTTCACCTGATCCAGGGCGATCGCGGTGGCTGATCGGGGGGAATCCTCCAGGATGGCCATTTCGCCAAAAACTTCCGAAGGCTGGAGTATATCTATGGTCTTCTCTATGTCGCCCATGACCTTGACGATCTGGACTCGCCCGGATTGGATAAGATAGAAAGCATCCCCCGGTTCATATTCGGAGAATAATATTTCGCCTTTCTGAAAGATACGCGCAAAACGGCTGAATGCCGCAAGATCCATCGCCATTGTTATGCCTCCAGCGACTTGAGAGCTTTTTTGGCCTTGATATGGATCATATCGTCCTCATCGACCGTCATGGACAGGATTTTCTTGTAGAAGGAGGCGGCCCTTTCCTTGTCGCCTTTCTTCTCGTAGGCCTGGGCCATGAAAAAGAGTGCGTCCCCCAGATCCGGATGCTTGGGGAAATTGGTGATCATGGTGGTAAAGTGCTTTATGCAGGGCTCGTACTGTCCGGTGAGGAACAGACAGCGGCCGATCTCGTATACACTCTTGGCGACGTATTCGGCGTCCTCGTTGGCGTCGACGATTTTCTTGAAAGCCGCCATGGCCTGGGGATATTTTTCCTGGGAGAACAGGCTGACGGTATCGTAATACGACTTGGCGACCGCTGACAGTTCCTTGCCCTTATCCGGTTTGGGAACCGATGCGGGAGGGGCTTCAGCCACGGGAGCAGGGCCCTTACCGTCGCCGTAGCGCGCGAGGGAGCCTTCGGCGGTTTCCACGTATTTAGCCGCCTGGGCAGCCATTTTTCCGGCTGGATAATAGGTAAGGTAACGGCTGAAAATATATTTCGCCTGGGCGTACTGGCGGTTCTTCAGGTAATACTCTCCGACCCGGTACAGACCTAGTTCGGGACTGAGCTGTTCATCCTTTTCGAGAAGGTTGGAAACTTGCTTGTGGATGCGGCGCAACTGGTTGGAGAAAACCTTGAG
>CAXNJE010000231.1:0-4768 GCA_964202565.1 Breznakiellaceae bacterium
GGAGCTGCCGCTGTCGAAAGACGATACGCGGACGGGTATGGTAGGATCGGATACGTCGAATATTTCCACGTTACCCCAGCCAAAATCCTGGCCACTGGTCGTACCCCTTTCTGTGACAAAGGCATAAGCTCCGGCAACAACCACCTTTCCGGCTTCCAGGGCGGTATCCACACTGCCCACTTCGGTAACATTGGCAGGATCCCTGATATCCAGTATCCTCAACCCCGAATAACCGGCTGCCACGTATGCGTACGGCCCGGCGAAAAATATGCCCCGGGGGGCTTCAGGTAAACTGAGCTCGGAACTCAGGCGTATATCCACCGGTATATTCAAGTCAACGATATATACTCCGGTGTCCCCGTTGTCCCGTACATGCCAAGCGTACGCGGCACCTTTGTGCAGGAATATGGAATATGTACCTGTGCTGGCATAGCCGACTGGCATGGCTATGGTCTGACGCTGAAGGGGGGTGGCTGGATTTGCAACATCTATGATCTGCACACCATCCGCACGATTGGCCACGTATGCGTTTGATCCCTTGACGACTACATCTTCGATATATGAATTGCCAACGTAGCCTGTTCTCCCAAGCTCTACAGTTGAAAGGGGTGCGGAGATATCCATCACGACGAGACCGCACCCTCCAGCCGTGGCGTACAGATAGTTGCCCTGCAGATCCAAACCATAGACAGGAAAAATCTGGCTGTTGGCGGCTAGAATGACCTGCACTGTTTTGACAGGTGAACTTCCATCGGGATCTGAAGTTAGAATGATTTGGACACCATCGGTCCTGTTTCCAACAAATACGTATTGCCCGTCCGGACTGAGAATAAGGTCGAAGACGCTATTGTCCGTCGCCGCATCGTCTCGATCGGTGGTGCCTATCGGGAAGGTTTTAAGGAGGATCGGGGAAGCCGGATTTGAGATGTCGAGGCAATAGACGTTGCGGCAGTAATCAGCGACATACGCAAGGGATGGGAGTCCAGTACCGGGATCATTCCAAATGGCGATTGCGCGTGCGTCTATTCCAGCGGGTTTAAAGGTTCCGCGCAGGTAAGGATCGGTAGGCAATTGGGTATTGTAGATCAGTAATCCATCGCTTCCGGCGGCAAGGTACATATCGTCTGAATCTGGAGGTGCGACAATCTTGCGGACGACGGTCGCAGATATGCGCGAAAGTTCATAGTAATCGAGTTCGGGCAAAAGGATTTGTACACCGCCGTAACCAGCGGCGTACAGTATCTCGTCCCGCCATACGAGGTCAGCATGGCTGAGTTCGATCGCTTCCAATTTTTCGATATTGGCGCCCCGTGCGAAGCCGTCAGTGACTCCGGCGGCGGGTCCGGACAACATGGAGGAATAATCTACCGGACAGATCCGGTAATAGTAGGATTCTCCATCCTCCAAACCCGTGTCGACATATTTTGTACCACTGACTTTTCGGTAAAAATTGAAATCCCCAAGCTCACCGATGCGCCGGTGGATTTCGAATTCACCCGTGGCCGGAATTGAATTCCATGTAATGGTGATTTCACCCCTACCTGAAACAGTTACAGGTATAAGGGTTTGAGCGGAAAGAGGAATGGCTTGGACGTAGTCGCTCTGGCTATCGACCAAACCAGCATGAGCGATCGACTTGAGCCTGAAGGTATACAAGGACCCATTTTTCAGGGAATCCAGTGTATAAGGTGAGCTTGCTTCGGTTATGATTTGGCCTAGCGTTTCGGACGGTAGGGAGCCGTCTGAGGTATAATAGACAGCATAGGATTCTGTTTCGGGTACATCTTCCCAGGTAAGTACAACCTTTTTGCTGGAGATTTCCGCTTTGAAGGAAGGAATGCTCGATGTAGCATCCCGTATAAGGCTGATTCCTTGGGTGGTGCTGTTTCCATTCCAATCTTCAGCGTCAACTTTCACGGAGAAAGATGTACCCAAGCTATCAGCCTTGAATTGAAAGACAAAGGAGCCATCCTCACTTGGTATCGCAGATCCTGAGATGAGGGAGCCGGGAACTTCAAACGTAAGCTGTCTTACGCTCCCCCTGCCTCCATCGTTGGTCTCATCCATGACGGTTCCACGGACTTCAACTATATTCGCGCATGCGTAACCATCCACTGGTGAGGTGATTGCCAGGACCGGAGCGACCTTGTCCTTCGCCTGCGCAAGTGCGGCATGATCAAGCGGGATTGCGGAACAGGATGCGAATATGGTGCCGAATGCGACAGCCGTTGCGGTGATGGTGCTGTTGATGAAGGATCTATCCATGGTCTCATTCCGCCTTATTCAAAGAAAGCGATATCTTTCAATTCGTCCACGGCTTCCGCCGCCTTCGTGTTTCCACTGGGATCAGCGAGGTAGGCGTATTGGGTTCCGAGTGAGGGTTCCAGCGCCGTCGCCAGGGTCAGGTATTCAGTCGCCTTTGTTCCATCCCCCAGCGCCCGGTAGCATTTCGAGATATTGACGCGAAGCAGCGCCAGGTTCTTGTTTTCCTTGACCAGGGCCGGAAGTTTTTCCAGGGCGCGGAACTCGCTCAAAGCCTTCTCATAGCTCTTCGAGAGGTAGTAGACATTGCCCAGGTTGATCTTGGGGCTGGTATAGTTCTGGTCCATTCCCGAAGCGGTCTTGAAAGCGGCCGTCGCCTTTTCAAAGCGACCGAAGCGCGATAACCTGATGCCAAGTTTATTCCAGTCTTCCTTGAGACCGCTCTGTTTTGCTTGTGCCTGGGCTTGGTCGGCAATGCCATCGATGAGCTGGTTCAAGTCCCTTGTGGCGTTCGCGACTATGGGTTCCTTCCTTCCATACTGGAGTCCCAAATCGGTTTCCTTAAGACCTACTGGCTTGAACAGTTCCTGTGCCTTGGCAGTTTCAAAAAAGTTGCGATCTTTGGGCTTATCCGCCCAGGCTTTCCATTGCTCTGCACCTTTGCGCCAGGCCTCATTGAAACTTGAGGTTCCGATCATGGTTATTTCCACCGGAACCCAGAGTTCATCGCCTATGGCTATGGTCATGGAACGGTCCGCGTGCAGATCGGCGAAGGCCTTGGGGGCCGTCCTGGTATTGAAGGCCGCGTAGATATGGCCGGGAACGGTGATGAAGGCCGTCGCGATACCGGCGCTCTCCAGGATGCCCGTATACAGGGCGGTGAGGTCGTCGCAATCACCCGTGATGCGTCTTAGCGTGTCCCGGGGAAGACTGACGGAATCGATGGAGAGTTTGTCGCCCTTTACCGCCTGGAAGGGTTGGGTCGGATCCACCTGGTACAGGATGCCCAATTCCGCCAAAGCATAGTACAGCTGGCAGGCGAACTGGGTGGCGCTGTTGAAGCCCTCCACGCCCTTATCCTTGCTTGCCTGGCGGATGTAGCTGGCGTAGTTTCGCAGGGCGCTGTCGGCCGGGGTGATGAAGGCGGCAATCTTGCGGTCGTCATCCCAGGTGATGGCGGACTTGTCCATAAGATCGTAGGATACCGAGCTTCGTTGTTCTCCCGCGCGGCCTTTGCCGCTGTAGGTAATGACCACCTCGCCGGAAAGCGGAGTGACGCCCTCGTTGCGGAAGACCTCCTGGTTGAAGGCCGCCAGAATACCCACCTCGGCACTTTCCCCCGGTGCCAGCGCCGGCAATTTTGCGCAGAGTGTGGGCGAATCCATGAAGCCCTTCTGGAAGAACGTCACCTCGACGTTCTCAATAGGGAATCGCTCCGTATTTTCGATTCCCATCATGGCTAGCGGATTCTTTGAGTACCAATTCTGCATAGCGGGAAACACCGACGGCAGGCGGGGCAATTCGAGCTTTAGGCTACGGAGCGCTGCCTGGGGTGCGTCGGGATCCTCTCCCAGCCGTATGTGGCCCGTTACCCCGAGCCCGAAGCTGAGTCCGTCAAAATCCGACAGGGGACCCAGCGCCCGGGAATACCTGAGCGATGGACTGAGCTCGATGGCAAAATTGAAAGCCGGAATGATCTGGACCTTGGCACCCAGCTCGGCAATCAGATTTGTCTGCGAGTAGGACACCCCGGATTCGGGCATGAATTTGGAAAAATCCGAAAACGATGCGCCCGCCAGAACCTGGCCGCCCAATTCATAATTCTTGCCCAAGCGCGACGAATAGACCGCTCCCGCCAGCGCGTATACATCCCGATGGTTCCAGCGGGAATCCACCGAGTCGCGGGCTTCGAATTGCAGGATACCGCCCTCCACCGTCGGCTGAAACTCCGCAAAGGCCGCCAACGGCAAGCGGAACGCCGCCGAAAGATCGAACAGGTCGTAGTCTGCCCGGTAATCGGAAAGGGGCGTCACAACCTTGTACTGGATACCCAAGGAAAGCGGGAACCGGTAATATTCGTTCAGGTCCAGGGTCGTGCCCTGCGCTGAAACCGCCAAGGCAACCGCGAATACGAGAATAATCGAGAAGGCGCAAGTCCTGAATGTTTTCGTCATGGTCTTCCTTTTATCAGGGCGTGGTGATGGTTACGTTATCGAATACCGCGCTTACCTGGGCATTCCAGTAATTACCGATGACGTACATGCCGATTTCGACGTCCCCGATGAAGAACATATCGTCGTAAACAATGGTCTCCAGAACCTCATCGTATCGGATCGGATTGACTTCGGTCCAGGTCACGCGGTCATCGATCGAATACCAGGACTCGACGAGGGTTCCTGCGCGTGTGACCTTGAGCCAGACGGGGAGGGCAGGTTCGGTCGACCATGGAGAGTTGATACCCTGTCCCGTTTGCGGGTAGGTAAGATAAACATTCTTTTGACCAGCC
>CAXNJE010000232.1:0-4765 GCA_964202565.1 Breznakiellaceae bacterium
CGCCCACGAAAATCTCGCTGCCGTCTCGAACGAATACCTTCCCCTGGGCTGGGTGAATCCCATGGCCGGGGTCACATACTATTGGCGCGTCCAGGCCTATAAGGACGGGAACTGGGGTGCCTGGTCGACCAGCCTCGCGACCTTCAGCATGACAATCCCGGGCGCGGGTGCAACCGTTCCAGTCAGTGGAGCGACGGTCTCCTCCGCGACGCCGAACTTCGACTGGGACGATATCGCGGGAGCATCGGGGTATCGGATCCAGATATCCACGGTGAGCGATTTTACGACTACCCTGAAGGATGACCAGACACTGTCGGCTTCGAGGTATTCGCAGACGACGCAATTCGACGACAGTGTGACGTACTATTGGCGCGTAGCAGCGAGAAATTCGGATGGAATCTGGAGCGCGTTCACCGGAACGATGAGCTTATCCACCGCTCTTCCCGCAGCGACTTCACCGACTTTCACGCCCCCCGCCGGGACCTACACGACGAGCACAGATGTAACCCTGAGCACGACGACCCCCAATGCGAAGATATACTTCACGACGAACGGTGATCCTCCGACCAAGGCTTCCCAGGAATACACAGGGAGTGCGGTCACAGCGACCATCACACCATCCACGACTATTAAAGCCATCGCGGTGGCGCCTGGATTTGCCCAATCGGGGGCCGTATCGGCGACGTACGTTAAGCAGTATTTCATCGGCGATGCAGGTCCGGCGGGCGGCCTGGTCTTCTACGACAAGGGATATTACTCGAACGGCTCCCGCTATCTGGAAGCCGCCCCGGGCGATCAGGCGACGGATATTCGTGCGATCTATGCAGCGGCACCGTGCACAGATTTGGTATCAGGAGGCTACAGTGACTGGTATCTGCCTTCGATAGATGACCTCGACCAGATGTACCTCAACCTAAAAGTGGCTGGATTGGGAAATTTTGAAGCTACCTTATATTGGAGCTCATCCCAATATGATTGGACCCACGCCTGGTCGCGGGATTTCAACGATGGCCACGTGATCAAGGGCTACTACTCGGATTACGATTCCACGTATGGTCTCCATGGGAATGCCCGGGCGATTCGGGCCTTCTGAAGGGGTCGCAGATGGCGCGATGGGTAAGTTTCAACATACACACGACAGTCTTTTGCTATCTATTTTTTACCTAATCAGGCCATCGTGGCTCATTTGGCATGTGCTCTTTGAAGGCTGCCAATGCCTTTTCGCGCAATCGCTGCCTTCAATGAAGTAACAATGCACTTCTGGATCAAGGGAGATTGACTAGTCTATCAATCTCTTTGATGACCATAGAAAAGTCATCAATGTTCCAGCTGGCTGCCAGGCTATACGTTTACGACTGTCTGTAAGGCTTCCAGCTCCCCGGCGACCCGTTCCCACTCGGCAGCGGCGGCCTCGGCACCCGCGACAACCGTGTCCAGGCTGGCCTTGACCTTGCGGCTTTTCGCGCCGTCCGAATAGGTTTCGGGCTTCGCGAGCTCCTCTTCCAGGGCGGCCTTCTCCTGTTCGTGCTTCTCCAGGCGGGCAAGGATTTCGGCCTCCTCCCGCTCCAGGCGGCGGACGGCGGACATCCGCTTCTTTTCGGCTTCCCGGTACTCGACGGCGGACAGGTTGGCTGGGGCGGCGGCCATTAATGCTTGGGGGTTCAACGGCTGGAGTCCGGCGGCGCGGGTTTCCTTATGCCCATCCAGGCCTGAAGCAAGCGCCTTCTCGCTGTTCACCCTATCCAGGTAGTAGGCGTAGTCGCCGTAGAACAGGCGCGGCCCCGCCGGGCTGAGTTCCAGGGTCTTGGTGGCCAGGGACTGGATGAAGGCCCTGTCGTGGGAGACGAAAATGACCGTCCCTTGGTACGCGGTGAGGGCATCCAGCAGTACGTCCTTGGAATGCAGGTCCAGGTGGTTGGTGGGCTCGTCCAGGATAAGCAGGTTCACCGGGTGCAGCAACAGTTTGAGCAGGGCGAGACGGCTCTTCTCTCCACCGGACAGCACCGACACGGACTTGTGCACGTCGTCGCCCCGGAACAGGAAGGCCCCCGCAAGGTCCCGCAGTTTCGGGATCAGGGGAGTGGGAGCGTCCGCCTCCAGCGCCTCCAGCACCGACACGGAGCCCTTCATGGTTTCGGCGACGTCCTGGGAAAAGTATCCTATGGAAATGCCTGAACCCAATACAATGCGGCCGTCGTAGGCCAGGTCGGAATTGGACAGGATGCGCAGCAGGGTGGTCTTTCCCGCGCCGTTGCGTCCCACGACGACGAGCTTCTCCCCTGCCTCCACCGTAAGGCTCAGGCCTGCCAGGATCTGCCTGTCGCCGTAGCTTTTCCCCAGTTCCTCCAGGGTCAATGCGATGCGTCCCGAGTGTGGGGGCGCGGGAAAACTGAAGTGTATTTTCTTGAGGGTTTCCGGTATCTCGATGGGTATGATCTTTTCCAGCCGCTTGACCCGGTCCTGGACCATCGCCGCCTTGGAGGCCTGGTAGCGGAAACGCCGGATGAAATCCTCGGTCCTGGCAATTTCCTCGCGCTGGGCTTCATAGCGTACCAGAAGGCTTTCCAGCTCTACCTTGCGGATACGCTCGTAGTTGCTGTAGTTGCCCGCATAGCGCTTGAGGGTGCCCTGGAACAACTCGTACACTTCGTCCACTGTGACGTCAAGGAAATAACGATCGTGGGAGACGACCAGGTAGCCGCCCCGGAATTCGCGGAGCCATTGTTCCAGCCAGTCCCGGGCCTCGATGTCCAGGTAGTTCGTGGGTTCGTCCAGAAGGAGTATGTCGGGTGAGCCGAGGAGCACCTTGGCGAGGGCGACACGCATCTGCCAGCCGCCGGAAAATTCATCCACCGACCGATCCTGATCCTCCGCGGCAAAACCGAGACCGCCCAGGACCATGTCGATGCGCATCTTGCGGTCATACCAGCCGGAGGCTTCCACCGCCTCATGCAGGGTGTGATGTTCCTCGATCATGGCCTTCGTCCGGTCGTCGTCGGAGGTGGCGGTCTGGAGTTCGTGGCCCAGCGCTTCCATGCGCTCCATCAGGGCTGCGATTTCGTCGAAGGCGGTCTCGGCCTCCTCCAGCAGGGTGCGTCCCTGGTGGACTATGCCCGATTGGGGCAGGTAGGCGACGCGGGTGCCCTTCTGCACAGCCCGCTCTCCCGAGTCGGGGGCTATCTTGCCCGCGATGACCTTCATCAGGGTGGACTTGCCGCTACCGTTGGCGCCTGCGAGGGCTGCCCGGCTGCCGGCCGCCAGATTCAGGCCTACGTCCTTCAGTAGGTCACGGTCGCCGAAGGCGAGGGAAACTTTCGTAAATTGGACAAAGGACATGCTCAGGGCTCCGTTCTGAAAAAAGAGATGACGAGGGGAGCAGCCGAACGACGTTTGGCGATGGCCCCGTCGAGGGACGAACGGGGCAGGAACTCAAGGATCACCCCATCCGGCGTCAGGGTATATAGAAAATGCACGAACTGGTCTTTCTCCATTCCATCGAAATGCAGGGACAACACGCCCTGATACGCGCTAACCAAAGTCTCATCCAGGAAGATGCGCAACTCGACGGTTCCGGTGCTTCCCGCGTTCGAGGGTATCACCCCGGGGATCAGCAGGTCGTTGCCCGTCCAGGTAAAGAAACTCCCAGGCGTCAGGGTCACTTTTCCATAATTCTCACTCGAGAAGGCCGGTCCGAGTTGGTAGACTGCGTCGTACAGGGCCGCTCGCCGCTCGGTTTCCTGGGCTATGTAGTCCTTCGCCTCCGCCGGCAGGGCAACGAAGACGTAGGATTTCTGGGCGCCATTGGCGTCGTTGTACTGGACGCCCAGGACCGATGGGGACCGGAGCGTGGCCTGAACGGTGGTGCCGTCGAAGCGCCAGACCCCGTCCCTCAGCCTCACCATCCCCGTATAGGGCTGTTCGAAGGAAAGGCCGGGAAGGGTGATGCGCACCAGACCCGTGTCCTGGCCGGGGTAGAAGCCATATTTGTCGGAGAAGCTTTCCAGTTCGATGCGACGGGTATTGACCATGTCCTTGTAGGCTTCCGGATACCAGGCCTTGGAGAGCATCGTCTCCAGCTTCAGGTCGGCCTCCACCTTTTTGGCCAGGTCGACCTGGGCAGGCGCGCCTTTGGCCGCGTCAAAAAGCTTGAGCCTGTAGGAGAAACAATAACCCCGCTCGCCATCGTCGGTGAGCACGAGGTACCAGTCGCCTGGCAACGGAGTCTCTCCGCTCATGGCCGGATTGCCCTCGGCCTTTTCAAGGACCTTGACGACCTGTCCAAGTTTGAGGCGATAGACACGCCTGGCGCTGTTGTCGGGTTCGGATCTCAGGGGAAGTCCGTCCTGGATGGCTTCCGCATAGGTGGTCGCCAGGGCGGAGAATTCTTCCGCCTGGGCAATGGCTTTTTTTTGGTTCCCCGCCAGATCGAGCTTCCAGAGGGGCAATTCAACCTTATCCTTGGTTCCCGGAACACCCACGACCCATACCTTGGCTATGTTTGAGCGTATATAGACGGGCAACACCGTCCCGGACGGAATGGGAGGCTCGTCCACGGACCATAAAAGTACCCCGTAACCAAGGAGCCGGGAACAGGAGGAAAGTGTGGCGATCAAGCCAAGGATCATGAACAGGCAGACGTGCCCTCTGATTCGTAAGGACCTGGCGTACGATGAAGTGGTTTTAGCCTTACTGGGTGATTGCATGCCGATCCTCCTCCACAGGGGGAACAATAGCATAAAGTTTGGACCGTCGCAAAGGCTTGGGG
>CAXNJE010000233.1:0-4740 GCA_964202565.1 Breznakiellaceae bacterium
CCACCGCATCCATAAGGGAAAAAGCGGGTTTGAGGGCCAGGCACAGATCGGTAATCATCGCGCCAAAATCCTTCCGATCGGGAAAGCGGAAATGGTAGGCAGCTTTTTGCAGTCCCGAAACACAGCCGAACAGGTTTTTCATGGCCCCCGTGTAGTACATGAGCTGGTGGGTTTTCAGTTTGGGCAGGCTCACCACGACATCCGCATCCACCGCCGCTTTGGCCAGTTCGAAGCGTTTGACCAGTGCTCCTTGGGGATTCTCGACCATCACGGTCTCGGCAAAATCCACCCATCGGGCACCTTCGGCCTCCACCACGGGCAACAATCCGCATTTTTTGGCGGCGAACAGGCTGCCATGGACGGCAGGAGACTCGCCGACCCAGACTTCGGCACCGCGTTTTTTGAATTCCCTGATGGCAGACCGCAGGATTTCGGGGTGGGTGGAAACAGCGCGGTCTTTTTCCGCGGCTATGAGCATGTTTGGTTTGAGGAGGACGGTCTTGCCCTTCACATCCGGAAAAGCGGAAACCGCCTCCAATGCGACAAGGGCGGAAGAAACGGCTTCGGCTACGAACGCGGGATCGTAGGATTCACAGGCTCTGATGCTTACGATTGATGACATGCCGAACACCTTACCACAGAGCCGGCCCCTGAGGGGAGTAGAAACTTTTTCAAAACTCTTTCTGAAAAAGCAACATAATCCGCAGTATTTCTACAAATCATTACTTTGTATAAGGTTGAAAAAATACTGCAAGGGCAAATTTAAAAATCCCTGTTTTTAAATTTGCCCGGTACTCCTAGGCTTTCAAAGTCTTGGTCAATGTCAGTACGATCCCCATCAAGCGTATGCAGTCACCCTTCTTGGTATGATAACCACCTCCGCCCGTTTCCTGCCGCACCACGACCGTACCATACTCGTCGTCCCCACCGGCTTCGATCTGGTATCCCTTGCCCCGTATCGCGGAGGCTATGCGCCATGACGGCCCCTTCCCGTTTGTGATTACCACGGCGTACATGTAGGGTACCGCCCCATTGGGACCCGAATTTATTGCTGCCTGCAACTGGATGCCCACGAGGTCATCCTTTTTACGGCGCGGTTCGATCATGAGTCGCACGTCTTCGGGTATGCGCAAGCCCTGGGCATCCCGGTCCAGGCGCAGATAGGGCGTCACCACGATGTCTTCCGGAAGTTTCACAGAAAGGGCGTCCTGCATGCAGGTCATGGCCATTTGCAGATTTGCCGGAATCCAGATACGGATGCGCAGGAAATGGAGGCTGGGCCAGAGCAGCAGAAGCGCGTTCAGGAACACCTGGGAGGCGCGCGCGTCCACAGCCGCACTGACAAAGGTCAGTATGCCGAGGACGATGGTGAGCAGGATACCTGAGCCGGGTTTGTACCAAAAAGGTATCTTGATCTTCCGTGCCGTCCGGAACGCGTCTGCCAGGCGATCCAGTTCAGGAATACCGGCGGGCTGCCAGTCCTCCTCACCCAGGTCCTTGGGCTTGTTGGTCCAAGGCTTCGCCGCCAGCAACGCCAAGGGAAGTGCTGTGATCACCAAGCCGACGATGAAAGCACCGGGAACCAGAATCTGTACCGCAATGCCTACCAGCGCGGCACCGGCGAACACCACGAGCCGGGAATCGGAACCCAAGCCGGGAATACGAAAATTGACACTGACAGGAATCATGGAAAACTCCTTTCTGGGATGGCGCCCACCGGATCTGCGGTCGGAGCGAAAGTCGGATCGGTGGTCTGGCTGCTTGTAACGTCAAGTGAATCGAGAAGCTTGGCATCGGTGACCAACTCGTCCGTGCCTGCGTAGCGCCAATACAGGGGACAGGCGCCCTGGCAGGCCACGAAGGATGAACAGCCGTCACATTCCTTGGGTGCGAAGCGTTTCTGCTTGTAGAAAGCGGAGGCCGATGAAAACCACAATTCCTTAAAGTCATCCCGCAACAGCTTGCCGAGTGGCTCGTCCCAGGACGAACAGGGCAGGACCGAACCGTCGGGAGCCACCGAGAGCAGGCCATCGGCCGCCGCACAGCTTTTATTGCCCAGGCCCCGGGCGATGGGATTGTAATGGCAGAAGGGAGTCGGGCTGTACCAGTAGAAAACAAGCCCGGCCTTTCGTGCGGCGGCAATCACTGAATCGACGATGGCCCCGGTTTCGGTATAGGACACAAACAGCCTGTCCGCTTGGACGCCGGATACTGTGGGGATGAACAGGTTCATGGCAAAACGCGCGATGCCGAGACCTGCCAGGAAGGCGGGCATATCTGCGGCGACAGCCATATTCTCGCGGGTGATGGTCGTATTTGTCTGGACGGGTATGCCCGCCGACTTGAGGGCAGCGATACCTGCAACCGTTTCACCGAAGGCTCCCCGCCTGCCCGTCAGTGAGTCGTGCAAATCCGCACGTGGACCTTCGATGGAAACCTGGGCGCTTCCCAATCCCGCTTTGGCAAGGGAGCGCGCCCGGGACGGGGTCAGGAGGGTCCCGTTGGTCACCAGGTTGGTGGCAAGGTCCAAGCGCCGGGCATATCGCACCAGTACTTCCAGATCATCCCTTAGCAGGGGTTCTCCCCCGGTGAAGGAAAAGAAAGGCACCCTCGCCTCGCGGGCGAATAGTTCGATTATGCGCTTGAGCCTCGCCGTGGAGAGTTCAGGACGCCGGGAAGCGGCGTCATCTGCCGGGGATGGCAACTTGGGCCCAAGCCGGTGCCCGGCGCTATCCCCGCAACCGGCGTTGCAGCCCGCATAGCAGAAGTGGCAGGCGTTGTTGCAGCGGTAGGTCACCGCCAGTTCCGCGAGCACGGGCAGGCGGGTGAAGGCAAAATCGTAGGGAGCGGCGGACACCGTACCGTTCCTGGGTTCGTCGCCCCGGTACAGGGCAGCCAGGTCGCCAAAGAAAGCGGCAACGTCGTCACGTGCGTCGTTGCCGGGTAAAATAAGGTCCGATGCCTTCCCTCCCTTTTTCAGGTAGGTGACCAGGGAAGCCGCTGTGGAGTTGGCCTTATAGACCCTGTTCGGCGGAAGTATCAATACACCATCTTCCTCCCTGGCAAAGACATGCGCTCCGGCCCTGCTCCAGAATTCGTCGACCCACGCCAGATCCATCAGTGGGCTCCGCCCGATACACAAGCCGAGTGACACGCGCTATGGCACGCGGAATGACAGGCCGAGTGACAGGCGCTGTGGCAGGCCGAATGGCACGCGTTGTGGCAGGCCGAATAGCAGGCTGAAACGCTTCCTTCCAGGCCCTTCGCGGCGTAACAACCCGTGAAGCAGGAGGATGAGGACATGAAATCCGTATACGTACCCGCAAACTCCTTGGGCAGTCCCAGCGTGCTCCGCCTGTCCGCATGGGCATGGAGGTAACCCCAGGAATACCAGTAATACCTGTCCATGCGGAGCCTATCCCGACGATACGCGCCACCATGGGCGGCAGCCTGATCCGCTGCGGAGGCGGGGTCTCCCGCTGCGGTCTCGTCCTCCAACTTTTTGCGGTAAAAGGCCTTGGTGGCGTTCAGGTCACAATCCCAGATCTTTTCCTGCAGGCGTTTCAGGGCGGTTTCGAAAAAATCTGCCATGAGGCCTGACAGTACCCAGCCCTCGGTATCGAAGGCTGCAAGAAAAAGTTCGCCGTAGTCAACCTGGCTTACCGCCGCCTTCGCGCTTGTTTCTGCTGGCTGGGATCCAGGTCCAGGAGCCAACGAGTCGGCGGCTTTCAGGATCTCGATGCGAAGGGGAGCCTCCTGCACGACACGGATGGTGCCCTCCCGTTCCAGGGCTTCGATCATGATGGCCGCTACCCGCGCCAAGGGAAGTTCAAATACCAAAGCGGCTTCTACGGGGTGCAGGTCCTCTGCAATTTTGCCTTCCTTGGCGTAACTGCCCTGCTGGATACGGGGCGGCGTCCAGGAGTCACCGGCCCAGGCTATGCCTTCTGCCTTGGAGACAGCGGCGGAATAAAGCCTGAGCTTTCGGCGGTAGAGGAAGGCCGAAACCGCAACCAAGCCCCCGAAGATAAAAAACGCCAGCAAGGGTGTTTTGATCCAGTCCCGCAGGGTCGGTGGCATATATTCTTCATAGGGAATTGAATCGTATTCCTCTACGGTCGCAGCAGCATCCATGGAGCGGACGTCGCCTTCATCCAGTGAAACAAGCAAGGGACCGAACCAGGCGGAGACGGCGTCGGCCGAGAAATAGAACTGCAGTTCCTGGGAAGACAGTTCACCCACAGGCTCCTGATGGAAGCGCAACGCCAGATAGTGTTTACCGTCACCGCCATCCACGGCAAACCAGTCGATGCTGTTTTCCTCGTTCACGAAACTTTCCGTGGCAAAGCCAAGCCCCGCCAGATATTCCGAACGGGAATCGCCGCTGGAGCCCGCATCGGTTTCTACCGGCAATACGACTATGGTGGTCCGATGGTCCAGAGCCTCGTCCCAACGGGGCGGTGCCCAGTGAAAAAACAGCAAGCGCCCAAGCTCGGCCGAATCGGTCAGGCCGACCAAGTCGGCGGCAGCCAGGTCGGCTCCATAGGAAAGCACCCAATGGGCGCGGCCGGAAGTACGTTTGCCCCGAGCCAATAGTATGTCCCACTTGTCCCCGGCACGTTTGATGTCCAATGCGGACCTTGTGCCGTCGGCCAGGTCGGACCAGGATTTTTCGGGGTTCCAGGCAAAAGGAGCCTCCTCGCCCTCAAAATAAAAGCCGCCCATGGTACCGTCCGAGAC
>CAXNJE010000234.1:0-4715 GCA_964202565.1 Breznakiellaceae bacterium
AAACCGAAACTTCCGGCGCCAATGAACGCAATCTTCTTCATCGATAATCCTCCAGCGAGCTGAATCGTGGTGTACAGGCTAGCTCAGGTCCGGTTTTCGGGCTATGGTGGATTGTCGGAAAGACATGGAGAAAAGTCGGATGCGAAGTACCGAAGCCAAATTGCGCCAGCCATACCGGCTACACGAGCCGGTAACGATCAATTACCTGCACGATCGGGAAACCCCTGGACCGGAACTGACGCTCTTTTACGCAGGCCAGGAAATCTGCTCCCCCAGCCACTCGCATTACGGCGTGCGCGACCATTTCCTCATCCACCTGATCCTTTCGGGCCAAGGACGCTTCCTGCTTGATGGAATCGAGTACAAGCTTAAGTCCGGGCAGGGCTTTACGCTCTTCCCCGGCGTTCCCGCCGAATATATCGCAGACAGGAAGGATCCCTGGACGTATTGCTGGATAGGCTTTTCAGGGTCCCTCGCCGCCACCCACCTGGCCCGGGCAGGTATTATACGGGCTACTCCAATCATCTCACTCAAGGATACCAATACGTTACCGGAGCGGGGAACGTCCAATTGCGATCCGCCTGGAATCGATGCGCAGGTATGCGATGCGCAGGTATGCGCTATGGATCTAGTCCGGCTTGCTACCGGTGAAATTGTCGGAATCCGTGCCGGCAAAACTTTCCAGGGGCACCCGGTGGCCGCTGCGGACCTGATGGCCAAAAGTCTGCTCTACCGCTTCTTCCACCTGCTTTCCCTGGGGAATACCCAGAAGGCAACCACCCCGGCAGTAAACCGCATCGAGAACGCCTGCCGCTTCATGCGCAACAACCATTCCCGCCCGGTCGGCATGGATGACGTGGCTTCCTACCTGGGTATCAGCCGCAAGCACCTCTCGGAAATCTTCAAGGCCGCCACCGGGCAAAGCCCCAAGGAATACCTCACCGCCTATCGGCTTTCCGTAGCGGCAGAACTGCTCGCCGCCAGCGACCTGCCGGTAAAGGCGGTCGCCCATTCCACCGGCTTTACGGACGAGTTCTACTTCTCCAAATTATTCCATGCCAGATACGGCAGCACTCCCACCCATCACCGTGCCCGCAAAGCGGAATCCGGCGGCGTCTGATTCAGACTCCAGAGCGGTCGATATCCTGACCATCTCTGAGGAGATGCGGTCCATTTCCCTACATCCCCCAAATCCGTATTCGTATACCGTCATGTTCGCCTTGGTCATGGAAAGGGGTGTCGCGCCACGAACGGCTTTCGTCCCTGTCAAAGATCAATAGGTGGGCTTCGTCGGTTCCGCAGATACGGGCGTACTCGGCAGTCTGGCGCAGGGCTTCGGCCTTCAGGTTTTCATACGAGTCCTTGCTTCGGATGGTCTTGAGCTCGATGACAATTTTCTGCGGACTCCGTGGGTCCCCGGCGGGGTATTTCCATTTCAGCATAAGGTCCGTACGCTTGCGGAGCAGTGCGTATTCCCGGGCTATGGAACCATTGCCGTTGGCCACCCTTTGAAGGAAAGCTTGGGTGACCAGTTGGGGGGCCGCTTCCTGGTACCCCTTGATATGGCTGGCCCAGATACCCGCGTTCTCCCGCCAGAAATCCTGAAAGAGTGTAAATAGCCGGTCCGCATCGAGCCCGCCGTCGGGACGCACCCAATCTGGCTGGAATCGGGAAGTGAAGTTGTCCTGATGCTCCTTGGTCAATTCCCGGGGAATAACCTCACGGTAGATCTGGTTGGCGATTTCCACACCCTGGGGTGTCCGCTTGATCAGACCCAGATCGATGCAGTATTCCTTATCGTCTTCCTGGGCCTGACCGCTCTCGCCACTCAGTATGGGAAGGATAACCCGCTGTACCCGGGGCTCGCTCAGCTTATCCGACAATTGGTCCAGGTGGGTAGCCCGCGACAGGATGAGCCGTTCCTTGGCCGCGTCCAACTTGGCGGGGGTGATCGTCACGGAAGGGTCGCGATTTTCCTTCATTTCATAGGTAACTTCATAGGCAAGGGCATTCACGAGCCAGGGTTGGCCACCGGTAAACGTCCAGACCAGATCGAAACAGGCCGGTTCGAAAGCCTGCCCGGTTTCCTCGGTATGTTGACGATACAGCGCTTCGATATCTTCCCGACTGAAGTTGCCAAGCCGCAAGGATTTGGACTTGATGTTGAAGGCGCTCCCCCCGGTGATGATGTCCTCGTTGCTCCGGTGGATGCGGTAATCCTGTATGTCCCGCACTCCGCAGAGCAGCACCGTAGAAGGCGCGTCTGCGGGGCGCTTGTCGTAGCCCGCACGGATCTGGCGTAGCACCGACACCAGGGTATCTCCCACCAGCGCATCGATCTCGTCGATCAGCAGTACCAGGGGTTTCCGGAGCCCCCGGCAGAGGATGGAGAGGGCTGCGTTCAAGGCATCCTCGGGTTTGTAGCTGTGCATGGCTGCCAGGATTTGGGCCGCCAAAGCGTCCCCATCGACAAGTCCTGGTGAAAGGGTATCGGCGGGAAGCGCCTTGACGCAGGTTGCGACCCGCCGGGACAATTCGCCTATCACCGTGCCGATTCCCGCATCCACATTGTGCCGGGCTACCTGCGCCGCTTCTATATTGGCATAAACGCACACATAGCGGCCCTCCGCGTTCAGATAGTCCATCAAGGCCAAAAGCGAGCTGGTCTTTCCGGTCTGGCGGGGAGCATGGAGGATGAAATATTTTTCCTGATGGATCAGGCCAAAAATTTCATCGAGATCCCATCTATGCAGTGGATCTAATTTATAGTGATCCGGCCTATTTACCGGACCGGCGGTATTGAAAAACTTCACGCGCTCCTCCCGCACCGGAGATGTACGGTAAGCATAGCACAATCCGGGCCTTACGGGACAGGCCATTCCATATAGCAAGCCCCGGCAAGCTACAAAACGGAGTAACCCATCAGGGTATCAGGCGAACTCACCCCATAGGCCATCCAGCGCGGCGGACACCTTCTTGTAGCGCCCGAACTTTTTGGCGTAGATAGCGAAATTGGCAGGATTCGGTTCGATACGGGCCTTCACCTTGACCATCCGTGTGGCGGCGGCTTTCAGATCAGGATAAACACCCGAGGCTACCGCGGCAGCCATGGCGCAACCCAGCGTGCCCAGTTCCTTCGTCTCTATCAGCTCCACCGTCAGATTCAGCACATCGGCGAAGATCTGCGCCCACAAGCGGGAATTGGCAGCCCCTCCCGCCAGCCGGGCAACTTTGGTTGACGCGCGGTTCGCCACCAACTTGTCCACGTGCACCTTGTGGCAGAAGGCGACGCCCTCCAGAACCGACCGTATCAGTTGCGCGCGCGTGTGGGTGGAGTCGAGGCCGATAAAGCAGGCTTTCGCCCGGGGGTTGTAGTTGGACCCATAGATATAAGGTAAAAAGACGATATTCTGCCCGTCCGGCGGCACGGTTGCGGCCATCTCGTCGGCCAGGGCGTACACGTTCATCTTCCTCTCTGCAGCCTGGCGTTTCTCGCTGTCCAGGAAAAATTCCGTGAACCATTCGTTGTTGCCCGCAGAGGTGGGGCTGCACTCTTCCACCAGGTATTTCCCCGGCAGGCAGAAAAGGGAGTTCATCATGATGGATTTGTTCAGCACCGGTGTGGCCGAAACGTATTCGTTGATGCTCCAGGTTCCTGCGATGATGCACAGCTTCTCATCGTCGGTGACGTCCATGGCCACCGCGCAGGCGTCGATGTCGAACATGCCTCCCGCTACGGGGGTTCCTGTTTTAAGTCCTGTCGCGGCTGCGGTTTCCGCAGTGATCACCCCGCACCTGTCGGTCGAATATTTGATCGGCGGCAGCTTGTCCAGCATGTCACCCAACCCGAACTCGTCCAGCAGTTCCTTCTCGAAACGGACATCACGGATATTCATCAGGCTGGATCCGGAATAATCGGTGATCTCCGCCCAAGCCTCGCCAGTCAGGCGGAAACGTATATAATCCTTCACCTCGAAAATCCAGCGCGTCTTTTTAAGCACCTCGGGCTGGTGGTCCTTGAACCAACGCAATAGCGATACGGGTTGGGAAGCCAGTACGCTCTGGTAGGTTTTCTCCCGGACGCGGTCTGCAGTGCCGTCCTTGTTCCATGCTTCGGCGTAAGCCCAGGCACGGGCGTCCGTGGAGATTATCCCGTTATATGCGGGCTTTCCGTCGGTGCCCCACAGGTACAAACCCTTGCCATGGCCCGTGCAGGCAAGGCCCTGGATTTCCTCGGCCTTGATGCCGTGCTTCTCACCGGCCTTTTTCAGTGTCTCCGCGATTACCCCGACATTCGCCTGCCACAGGACTTCCATGTCCCTCTCGGTAAAGCCGGCCTGTTCCTGGATCAGGGGAACCTTGCGGGATGCCCCCTCGATTTCGTTGCCCTCGGTGTCAAAAAGCACAGCCTTGGTAAGGGTCCCGCCGTTGTCTATCCCCAAAAAATAAGCGGCCATTGGTTTTCCATCCTTTAGTCAGGATAACAGACGTAAACCCAAGCGCCAAGACTCAGGTCTGTATCAGCTTCATGATAACGATTGCAATATATCAATCCCATGCAAAAATGCGGCAATATTTATTTCAATTTCATTATAAATATTATAATTGTAATTATGCAATATAGTTACCATTTTATTCACATTTTCCCGATTTTTTATTTCATGCTTCGATACATATAAGCATGCAATTCAGGCAATCGTTATCATGATGAATTC
>CAXNJE010000235.1:0-4633 GCA_964202565.1 Breznakiellaceae bacterium
TAGATGAGATGGCCACCTCAAACCATGCCAAATTCGGCAACGGCATCCTGATGGACGGCGAGGCAGAGGACGTTCGGGTGTGGATAGACGTGATGAACGAGGCCGGTGGCAGGTCCATCCTGCCCTTCGACGGCATGATCCCGGCGGATGCCTACCTGTGGGCGTCCTGGCGGGACGATACCGCCTTGGTAAGCAAGCTGGCGGAAATTACCCAGAAACGTTTTGGCTCGGCCAGGGGTGCTTACGGTGTAGTAGGATCCGGCTCGGTCATCAAGAGTACCGGCATAGTCAAGGATGTACTGGTAGGCGAATGCGCGTACATCAAGGGCGCCAACAAGCTCAAGAATCTGACGATCAATTCCAGCGAGGCCGAACCAACCCAAATTGGCGAGGGCGTGGAACTGGTAAATGGCATCATCGATTATGGCTGCCGCATCTTTTATGGCAGCAAGGCGGTACGTTTCGTCATGGGCCGCAACTCCAGCCTGAAGTACGGAGCGCGGTTGATCCACTCGGTCCTGGGCGACAATTCCACCGTTTCCTGTTGCGAGATGCTGAACAACCTGATTTTTCCCGCCCATGAGCAGCACCACAACAACTCGTTCCTGATCGCGAGCCTGGTGCAGGGACTGTCCAACATGGCAGCCGGAGCTACCGTCGGATCCAACCACAACAGCCGCGCCAACGATGGCGAGTTGCGCGCCGGAAGGGGCTTTTGGCCCGGTTTGTGTGTTACCCTGAAACACCCCAGCCGCTTTGCTTCCTACATCCTCATCGCCAAGGGTGATTACCCCCACGAACTGGACATCCCCTTTCCCTTCGCCCTGCTCAACAACAACCTTTCCAGCGACCGCCTGGAGCTCATGCCGGCCTATTTCTGGATGCACAATATGTACGCCCTTGAACGGAACGCCTGGAAAACGGGTTCCCGGGACAAACGGGCCGTGAAGGTCCAGAAGATCGAGTCCGACTACCTGGCTCCGGACACTGCCGAAGAAATCCTGCGCGCCCTGACCCTGCTGGAATTGTGGACGGCCAAGGCTGCCCTCAGGGCGGACGGCCATGATCCGCGCACGCTTTCCGACCAGGAGTTGACCCGCAAGGGACAGGCGCTGCTTCTGGCTACTGAAGACCGCGTATCAGCTCTCGAACTGGTGGGTGAAAGCCTTGAACGACGCCAGCAACAACCTGTCATACTCAAGCCACGCCGTGCTTACCGTGCCTACCTGCGCATGCTGCGCTGGTACGCGATACGCGGCATCATGTCGTACCTGGAATTAAAGCCTGCCCAGGATTTCGATACCGCCATCGCTGGTCTCGCCGGACAGCGCGTTTGCGACTGGATAAATCTGGGAGGGCAGATCGTTCCCGCCTACAAAGTAGACGAACTGAGGCGGCGTATCGGGAATGGGGACCTGGCGGATTGGAACGCCATCCACGGCGAATACGAGAAAATGTACGACGAATACCCCTTGGACAGGGCCCGGCACTCGTTGGCAGTCTTGAACCTGCTCAGGTCCGACTATGCCGCCGCGCCGGGGAGCTCGGTTCCGGCGACGGGAAAAGGACAGACGGCTTCATCCGTCCTGTCCGCTGGGGATTTTTCCCGCGAACTCGATGCGGCTCTCGACATACGGGCCTTTATCGAAGCCCAGATCAGGAACACCCGCGATAAGGACCACCGGGATCATTTCCGCAAGATGAACTACCGCAACGAGGAAGAACAGCGGGCTGTCATAGGCGACGTTGACTCCAACCCGTTTGTAAAAATGGCTGCCACCGAGACAGCCGCTTTCGCCGCCCGGGTGGCCGCACTGAAGGCAAGGTTGTAGACTGGATTGACCCGAATATATTCCGGGCAACCCCGTCAGTTATCCCTGGCCACCTCGGTGTCGTAGAGTTCCTCGAAGTAGTGCTTGTGCCGGGTTTCCTCGGCCGCCAGCTGCTGGAAGACGGCTTTGGCTTCGGTGTCGCCCATGGAGGATGCCAGCTGGGTATAGAGGTCGCCGCTGCGTGCTTCCTTTTTGATGGCCGTCACGAGAATGTCCTGGTAGTCCATGTTTGCTGTGGGCTTCTCGGCGGCGTCCAGTTTGCGGGCCAGGCCAAGGTCCACGGCGGGCACGGACGAAAGGTTCATGATGCCGCGACCCTTCATGTTCACCAGCATGGTGACGTGGCCTTCCTCCATGGCGCGGAAATCGCCCAACACCGATTTCTGCGCGGCGAATGAGGCCATGCGGGAAAGTTCTTCGTAGAATTGGACCGCCGAACGTTCCCGTCCGATGGCCAGGTCCAGGACTTCGTTGAAGCTTGTGTTGTCCATATCACTCTCCCTTGCCGCTCAGGATGCGGTCGATGGCGCTGGCTGCCCGGTGCCCGTCGGCGATGGCCGAAATGGCGTCCTTTTTCTCGTTGGTCAGGTCGCCACCGGCAAAAATGGTGGGCACGCTGGTTTTTCCGCTGGCATCCACGACAGGCTTGAAACGTTTGATTTCTATTCCATCCTTTTCCTTCACGAAGGAGAGGTCCGGTCCCTGGCCGATGGCGGAAATGACGCTATCGTAGCGTTCTTCCTTTATGGCGCCGGGGATGGCCTCCGGGACGGGGCGCTTGCCGCTTTCCTTGGCTACCATGCGGGCTTCGTTCCATACAAATATCACGCCGCCGTCGCCAGAATCCTTCACTTCCAGTGGAATCGCCTTTTCCACGAGCCGGGCGCCTTCGGCCTTGGCTTCGAGGATCTCTTCCTTGTCCGCGGGCATGTCCTCTTCCCGGCGGCGGTAGAGTATGTCCACCTTGGCGCCATTCCGCAGGGCTGTGCGCGTGGCGTCCATGGCGACGTTGCCGCCGCCCACCACCGCGACGCGCTTGCCCAGGCCCAGCGCTTCGCCCCTGGTGGCTGCCGCAAGCACCGCGACACCGTCGAGCACCCGGGGGTGTTTGTCGCCGGGCACTTCCAGGCCGTAGGCCAGCGGAAGGCCGGTGGAGATGAAGACGGCGTCGTAGCCCGAGTTCAGCTTGGACAGCGTATTCTTCGCGTCCACGGCCTTGCCCCGTTTTATCTTGACGCCCAGACCTTCGATATAGCCTATATCCTTGTCCAGGGCGGGGTAGGGCAGGCGGTACTCGGGGATGCCGTAGCGTAGCATGCCGCCCGCGGCTTCTTCCTTCTCGAAAACGGTCACGTCGTGGCCCAGCAAGGCCAGGTAGTAGGCCGCGGACAGGCCGCCGGGGCCGGCACCCACGATGGCGACTTTCTTGCCTGTGGGGGCTTCCTTGCGGGGCAGGGCCTTGGCGTAATCGGAGAGTTCGACCTGGTCGGCGATGTAGCGCTTGAGCCAGCGTATGGCGACGGGATCTCCCCCGGTGCCGATGGAGCAGGCTTCCTCGCACAGGTGGGTACAGATGCGTCCGCAGGCTTCCGGGAAGGGGTTGGTCTCGTACAGGATGCGCAAGCCCGCGTCCATGTCGCCCTCGCGGACGGCCTTTATGTAACCGGGAATGTCCATGTGAGCGGGGCAGGAGGCGATGCAGACTCCACAGGAAACACAGCGGTCCGCTTCCTTCTCGGCCTGTTCGCGGGAATAGCCCTTGACCAGTTCCAGGAAGGATTTGACCGCTTCGGCGTGCCCCAGTTCGGGCATCTTCGCGCGTTCCATGTCCAGAAGGCGGTAACCTTCGGCACGGCGGTAGCCCAGCTCGGACCCGTCCCAGGGCTTGCTGTCCACGCCGGGTGTGTAGCGGTATACGTCGGGGTCGCTGTCGATCCAGAGGTACTCGTTGCTCATGGTGAGGGAGCCGGAGGGGCAGATATCCACGCAGAGGGCGCACCAGCAGCAGCGGCCGTAGTCCATGCGCGGCCGGAGCCCCGAATCGCCTTCCTTGGGATCGCGGCCTTGCAGGGGAACCAGGTCTATGGCCTTGTTCATGCAGATGGCCTCGCAGGTGCCGCAACCCACGCATTTTTCGGCGTCGTTCATGTGGAAGCCCCGGTAGCGGGGCGCGCCCGGGCGTTCGTCTATGGGCTTCTTCACGGTAAAGGGCTTTTCGAAAGCCCGTTTCCATACCGCGAAGGGGGCTATGAAATCCTTGATATCCATGCGCTTACCTCTCGACTTCTGGCGGATAGGTGTGGAGGCTGACCATGAGGCCGGCCACGTCTGCGATGTTGACTCCCCGCACCAGGCGTTCCATCACGGAAACCGCGTGGGTATAGCTGGGGCCGCGCACGACGACGCGGCGGGGCTTGTCGGAACCGTCGGAAACCACGTAGAAACCGTATTCGCCCCGGGTGCATTCGGCGCTTACGTAGGTTTCTCCGGCGGGGATTTTCCAGTACAGGGGGTTGGGGAGTTTTTCGCGGATCGCACCGGAGGGCATCTTGTCCACCATCTGGCGGATCAGGTTGATCGACTGGTACATCTCGGCCAGGCGCAGCTCGGCGCGGCCGAAGGCGTCGGACTTGGTGCAGGTTATGGGTTCGAAGTCCAGCTGGGGGTACGCCAGGTAGCCCAGATCCTTGCGGAGGTCCCGGGGTATTCCCGCCGCGCGGGCGTTGGGGCCCGTGATGCCGTAGGCATCAATCCAATCCTTGGGAATGTAGCCCAGGCCCTCTGCCCGCATCTTGAACACC
>CAXNJE010000236.1:0-4622 GCA_964202565.1 Breznakiellaceae bacterium
GAATACATCAATCAGGCCTTGGTGGGCAGGCCGCTTATCGACCCCACAAACGCTGCGATGCGTCAACTGATGTCCCTGAAGACCCGGGCTTGGGACGACACGCTGGTGGACGCGACCGGAGCCCCGTCGGAGCTTCTTCCAGAAATTGAGCCGACCGGCGCCTTCATCGGGTATCTGCAGAAAAGCGCGGCGGAAAGCCTTGGTTTGAAAGGCAAGGTGCAGGTATTCAATGGTGCCCACGATCAGTACTGCGGGTGCGTCGGTTCGGATGCGGTCCGCCCGGGTGAGATCATGCTTTCGACGGGAACCGCCTGGGTCCTTATGGCCGTCTCTACCCAGGCCTTATTTCCCAACCCGGTCATCTCACCGGGACCCCATATAGTGCCGGGTCTTTGGGGCGCCCTCGCCGCCCTGCCCTCGGGTGGATCCGCCTTCGACTGGTACAAGAACCGTTTTTTGGAAGAAGATTACTCAGGCATCGAAGCCCACTTGGGTGAACATCCGGGGAACAGGGATGGCTTGTTTTTTTATCCCCACCTGACGGGTGAATATTTTCCCCGGATCAACCCGGACGCCCGGGGTACTTTGGTGGGTCTGGGCCTGGAACACGGTAAATATGAGGTGGCCGAGGCTGTCATGGAAGGGGTTGTCTTCCAGTTGCGTACCGCCTTGGATGAGTACCGTAAGGCCGGTTATGCCGTGAACAAGCTGAAAGTGAACGGCGGCGCCCTCAACAGCCCCTACTGGACCCGCCTGATAGCCGACAACTCGGCTTGCGACGTTTTCGCCATGGCCAGCAAGGATGCGGCCTGTCTGGGCGCCGCAGCCATCGCCGGGGTGGGCGCGGGCCTGTTTCCGGATTACGAGCGCGCCTCGCTCAGCCTGAACCGGGGATCCTTGCTGGTACGCGGAACCCAAGCGGAGCAGGACCGTCAGAGTGAAAAATACGAAAGGTACCTGCAGGGCTGGGATAAGCTGTCCGGCGTGTACCAGCACCACGTACCCGTAAATAGGAGCCCTGAATGATAAAACGCAGAGCCGCGCTCTTGCCGCTGTATCTGGAACTGTACGACCTGGTGGAACCCCAATCCAGGGCCCGCTGTGAATCCTTCCTTGCAACCATTACGCTGGAACTGGAAAAGCGGGGCTTGGAACTCCTTCGCTTGCCTGTATGCCGACTGGAAATCGAGTTTGCCGAGGCCATCCGGCAAAGTGAGGAAAGCCGGGTGGATGCCATCATCACCCTTCATCTGGCGTATTCGCCTTCGCTGGAATCGGTGCGCGCCCTGACCGGAACCAAGTTGCCGCTTATCGTCCTGGACACGACCCCGGCGTACAATTTTGGCCCTACCCAGAGCATGGACGAGGTCATGTTCAACCACGGCATCCACGGTGTCCAGGATATGTGCAACCTGCTCAGGCGGAACGGTAAGCCCTTCTTCATCGAGGCGGGTCACTGGCTGGAATCCGATGTGCTGGATCGGGTCACGGCCAGGGTTTCCGGGGCGGTGTTGGCCGCACGCATGCGGAAAGCCCGTGTTGGCAGCGTCGGGGGACCCTTCAAGGGCATGGGTGACTTTGCCATCCCTGCAGAAAGCTTGCATGCCGATATGGGTGTTCAAATCGTCGTCTATGATTTTACCGAGGGGCTGGAGCGTATCCGCGCGGTGGACGAGGCGGCCATCGACGAGGAAATGGGCCGCATAAGTGCCTTCTGCGAGACCGCTGGCTTAGTTCCGGAGGTTTTTCGCGAATCGGTACGCACAGGTCTTGCCCTGCGGGACTGGATACAAACCCAGCGACTCACCGCCTTCACCGTGAATTTCCTGGCCACCGACAAGCAACCGGGCCTGCCGCGCATGCCTTTTCTGGAAGCCTCTCTCGCCATGGCCAGGGGCATCGGTTACGCCGGAGAGGGCGATGCCCTGACAGCGGCCCTGGTGGGAACCCTCCTTTCGGTGTTTCCTGAAACCACTTTTACGGAAATGTTTTGCCCCGACTGGGAGCACAATGCCATCTTTCTGAGCCACATGGGCGAGATGAACCTGTCCCTGATGGACGCCCCTCCGCGTCTGGTGGAAGAGAATTTTACCTATACCAGTGCCGGAAACCCGGTCCTTGCCTGTGGCCGCCTGAAAGCCGGTGCCGCGTGGATAGCCAACCTCGCGCCATACGGAGCCGGCCTGTACGTTCTTATCCTGGTACCCGTTACGGTGCGCGCTGTCCAGGGCGAGGACCGCATGCAAAACAGCGTCCACGGTTGGTTCGAACCCAGACTCCCGGTAGCACAATTCCTCCAGGAATACAGCCTGGCCGGCGGCACCCATCATATCGCGCTGACCTACGGTGATGCCCGTACCGGTCTGGAAACCTTTGGCCAGCTGATGGGCTGGAAGGTGAGGATCATCGGGTAGCCTCGACAGCACCCGTATGCAGCTTTGAGAGGAGCCTCCATGTCAGCCTTATTTACCCGAACTGACCACGATATATCCTTCTATGAAAAGGAGATCCGGGATTTCCTGCCGGAAACCATGGTGGACATCCACACCCATGTCTGGTTGGACGTCCATAAGGCCCGTGGTTCCCGTGAATTCGACCGGGTTGTCAGCTGGCCCATGCTTGTAGCCAAGGAGAATCCGGTTGGGGATCTTGTGGAAACCTACGAAATCCTTTTTCCGGGCAAACATGTGACACCTCTGCTCTTTTCCGAAGTTGGCCCTGAAGATCCAATCGATACGATGAACGGCTATGTTGCCGAAGTCGGGGCGAAACAGGGCTTTCCCTCACTCCTATTCGCCCGTCCCGAATGGACCGGTGCCGAATTGACGGAAAAATTGCGGTCCGGCGCATTCATCGGCGTGAAGGTGTACCTGAACCTGTCCCCACCCTGGATACTCCGGGAGGAAATCCGCATTTCCGATTTCTTGCCCCCCCACCAGTTGCACGAGCTGAATCGTTTGGGTGCCTTGGTCATGCTGCACATACCCCGGTCGGGGCGACTCGCCGACCCGGTGAATATCGAGCAGTTAATGGAGATTGAGCGAAATTACCCGAGGGTCCGGCTAATCGTAGCCCACGCGGGGAGGGCTTATTGCGAAGCCGATCTGGGTGGCGCCCTCGAAGTGCTGGGAAAAAGCAGGAATATGGTGTTTGATTTTTCAGCCAACACCAATTCCGGCGTGTTTGCCGCGTTTCTTGACGTTTTTGGCCCCCACCGCTGCCTTTTCGGCAGCGACCTGCCCATCACCCGCATGCGGATGAAGCGCATCTGTGTTCAGGGTCGCTACGTCAACCTGGTACCCCGGGGACTCTACGGCGATGTATCCACCGATCCCAACATGGCCGAATTGGACCCTCCCTTGGCGGACGGACTATCCTTCTTTCTCTACGAAGAAATTCAGGCCATCAAATTGGCTTGCCGGAAAACGGGGATCGACCGGGCAGGCGTGGAGGCCATTTTCAACGGCAACGGCAGGTGCCTGCTCGAGAAATAGCTAATGATTATGTCAATCACGATGGTTCGCCTTTTGACATCGTTATTTTGTGATTATGAATACTGGCATTCATGAAAGAAACTTGAAATGATTATTTCAATCATAAAATTTGTTATTTACAATCATTTTTCTTGACAAAAGCTTTTTAACAAGTCTATGATGCACTTGTTCCCTATTTCATGGAACAGGAGGTCTTGGAATCATGTCCCTACATTTGGTGCGCTTCAAACTTGTATCTCTGGCGATTTTGGTTCTGCTTGGGGCGAACGCGTTCGCTTCTGGCGGCAAGGATAAAGCCGCTAAACCCGCGGCTGGTGGTTTGTATTCCATTCCCATCCTCTACAACGGGGCTTTGGCTACCGTCAAGAAGAGTGGGGAAACGGTCATCGGCAAGGTGATCAAGGATAAATTCAACATCGAGTTCGAGTTCATCTCCATGACTGCGGATGCCCAGGAACGGATGAACATGATGCTCGCCGCTGGCGATTATCCCGAAATCCTCCGCATAGAAGGCCTGGACATCATGTCCAAGTATATCAAGGCCGGAGCAGCGCTGCCCCTGGACGACTATGTGACCAGTTCCAAGTACTTCAAGGAACGCTTCAAGGAACAGATTCCTCTCTGGAAACTCACCGGAAACGGCAAACTATACAACTGGGATTGGCTTGAACCCCAGCAATTCGAGGTAGGGCTCGATATCAACGATATTGGCGTACGCACCGACGTGCTCGAGCAACAGGGCTGGCCGAACCTCCTTTCGGAAGACGATTATGTCGCTTTCCTCAAGAAGGGCATCGCCGACAATCCGATGACCAACGGACAGAAGACCATCGGCATGGTGGTTCCCCTGGCCGAATCCTGGGGTATGACCGGCCTGTTCGTCATGCTCGAGAAGGGCGGCGATTTCATAGATACCGGCGATAACATGTCCACCTGCTGGAACAACACGGAACAGCGCTTCGAAGACTTTTTCCTCAACAAACATACCCAGGAAAACTTCAGGTTTTTCAATCGCCTGTACCGAGAAGGCCTGCTCGACAAGGAATGCTTCACCGACTTTGGAACCCAGGTGGGCGAGAAACTGAATAGTGGAAGGGCCCTGAGCGTGTGGTACACCCTCTGGCTCGC
>CAXNJE010000237.1:0-4536 GCA_964202565.1 Breznakiellaceae bacterium
AAGAGATAGATGAGCAAAAGATCATCCATCTCATCGCGGCGAAGGGAAAATAGTAATGGGAACAAGGACTATAAAGCAGATACCCAGGATTATCTGGCCATTGGTGGCATTGGCTTGTATCCTCGCCTTCAATCTTTTTCTGACTAAAGGATTTTTCAGCATAACAGTACGGGATGGACACCTTTTCGGTAGTCTCATAGATATCCTTAGACGTTCTGCACCTACGCTGATCATGGCGGTAGCCATGACCTACGTCATCGCCACCTCGGGGATCGATATTTCGATCGGTTCCATCCTGGCGATATCCGGATCCATCGCGGCGCTCATCGTTTGGGGTGGCAGCACAAATTACCTTGCCGGAGACGACAAGGCAGTCTACGCGTCAGTGGCTCTCATAATCGTCATCCCATTGCTGGCATCCATGGTTCTTGGGGCGTTCAACGGTTTCATGGTTGCTGTAGTCGGGCTTCAACCTTTCATCGCCACCCTCATCCTGATGGTAGCCGGACGTGGTATGGCCCAGTTGCTGACCGGCGGCAAGGTACTCAATTTCCGCCATGCGGGTTTCGAGTTTCTTGGCAGGGGATATTTTCTCGGTCTGCCTTTTCCCTTTATCCTGGGTCTTCTGGTAATCGTGGTGGGAACACTCATCACGCGACTTACACCTATGGGCTTGTTCATTCAGGCTTCGGGTGGAAATGCCACGGCCAGCCGGTATTCCGGAATCAATACCCGGATGGTCCTTTTCTTCGTCTATATGTTCTCCGGGCTCTGTGCAGGGCTCGCCGGACTCATCATGACAGCGGACATCACCGGTGCTGATGCCGGGTTCATGGGGCTATATCTCGAACTCGATGCGATTCTGGCGGTAGTGATCGGAGGGACGGCGATGACCGGCGGAAAATACAATCTGAGCGGTACGGTTGTCGGTGTGCTGATCATACAAAGCCTCACGACTACCATACTTACCCGGGGCGTCCCTCCGGAGTACACGTTGTTGGTAAAGGCTGTTGTTGTTCTGGGAGTCCTGATAATCCAGTCCCAACGCACCCGCGACCTCCTGCAACGCAGGGTGCGCACAGTACGTTTGCCGGGGGGGCTATGAAGACCACATCCCGATTCGGTCTGAACAAGAAAAACCTTCCCCTCATGGCAACCTTTCTGGTGTTCATTCTTCTGTATGCCATTGGCGGTTTGAGTTTCAGGAATTTTCTTACACCCCGGGTGTTCTTTAACCTGCTGACCGATAACGCGGTATTGGGAATAGCCGCAGTAGGTATGTCCTTTGTCATTTTCGCCGGAGGTATCGATCTTTCCATTGCGGCGGTTGTCTCCACAACTGCCATGATCGTGGCGATCATGGCCAGGGCCGGTTTGCCGAACCCGTTGGTAATCCTGACAGCGCTGCTTTTCGGAACGCTGCTCGGCCTTGCCATGGGCGCAATCATTCATTTTTTCAAGGCACCGCCCTTCATCGTAACGCTCTCGGGTCAATTTTTCGCCCGGGGTTTGGGGTATGTGCTCAGCCTGGATTCCATTCCCATAACACATGGTTTCTACAAGACCGCATCATCTTTCGGCTTTCGTTTCGGGAACGGAAAATTCACGGTTCTGGGTATGGCACTGCTATTGGTAATACTCGCAGGAGTGTATCTTTCTCGGAAAACAAGGCTGGGAAGGAATATCTACGCTTTGGGCGGGAATGAACAATCCGCGCTTCTTATGGGATTGCCGGTAGCCCGGACTAAAATAATTGTGTACACCCTAAGTGGGTTTTGTGCTTCCCTCGCCGGATTTGTCTATACTTTTTATACGCTTTCGGGGTACGGACTCGCAGCCATTGGTTTGGAAATGGAGGCAATTTCCGCCGCAGTCATTGGCGGCACGCTTATGAGTGGGGGCTACGGGTCCATTTTCGGGACCCTGATAGGAACGCTCATCCAGGGTTTGATAAAAGCCATCATTTCATTCAATGGCCAATTCAGCGTGTATTGGATCAAGATCTTTACCGGACTCATGCTGCTGGCCTTTATCGCCATGCAAAAAGTTTTCATTGCGGGAGCGGCAGGTAAAAGACGATCGGCTTCCGTTGCTCCAAGAAAAATCGATAAACAGTGAAGGATTGCATGATGGAAGGACTAATCTCCCACGTGCAGAGGTTCAGCACGAAAGACGGCCCTGGAATCAGGACCACCGTGTTCATGCAAGGGTGCAATCTCCGGTGCGTGTGGTGCCATAATCCTGAAATGATCGGCAACGGCAAGATCCTGAAGTACCTTCCGGACAGGTGTACCGATTGTGGTTCATGCGCCGCTGTGTGTCCTGTCGGGGCAAGTGTCATGAAAAATGGCCGGAGGACCTACAACCCCGAAGAATGCATCCTTTGCGGGAAATGCGCCGCAGCCTGTCCTCAGGATGCACTGGAGCTGATCGGGAAAAATTGGGGCGCCAGGGAATTGACATCCGAACTCCTGCGCGATGCGGATTATTATGAGGATTCCGGTGGAGGTGTTACCTTTTCCGGAGGTGAGCCGCTCCTGCAAGCTGATTTCCTGTCACTGGTCATGTCCCTCCTAAAAGATAGGGGTATATTGTTGGCATTGGATACCGCCCTTTGCGTTCCTTGGGACAACATCCGGATGGTCTTGCCGTATACCGACCTTTTCCTGTTGGATATCAAGGGTATGGATCGTGCATGCCATGTGGAAAATACCGGGACTGACCCTTCACTCATTTGGGAAAACATGAAAAGGCTTTCTTCATGCGATACTGGAATTATCGTGCGGATGCCTCTTGTAGAAGGACTCAACACAAACCTTGCGGAAGTCGAAAGCGCTGCGGAGCTGATGTGCACATGGAAGAATCTTATCCGCGTCGAATTGCTTCCGTATCATAGCCTCGGGGTGGAAAAATCCGCCCTCCATCCCGCTCTTGAACTTCAAAAAAAATACGCTCCCCCGCCTGCAAGCTTCATGGTTGAGGCGGCCACGATCTTGCGCAGCCATGGTATCGCAGTAGTTTTTTAAGGAGGTCGGAAATGGTTACGAAACAAGTGAGGGAATCCATAGAGCGTTGGTTCGTGAAGAATCCGAGGGCCACCTTTTATGAGCGTATCCAGTTACAGGAAGAAGGGATGTACGAATATGCTGATCTCCCGTTTTCCCAGCGATATGGAAAGGTCCTTAGGTATATCCTCTCCGGCATGACCCTGGTAATCGGTGAAGGAGAGCACATAGTCGGAGGAATAGAGGAGATCGTCCCTTCCGAGGAATTACGGAGATGTGCGGAGGAATTGAGTTCCAATTGGTGGGATGGTATTTCGGAAGAGGAAAAGCAGCAGAGGATACTCTTCTATTATTCCCCTGGCTGGATCAAACGCAGGGATCCCCGCTTCTTCTCCTTGGGGCACTTGGCTTTCGACTGGGAAACCATCCTGACGAAGGGATTGGGTTGGTACGCTGAGAAAGCCCGTGGGTTGCTGGCATCGGGTACTTTCACTGGTGATCCCCAGAAAACCGATTTCCTCGAAGGTGCAATCTTGGCCTACGAAGCCCAAAGTGCCTTCATCCAGCGATATGGTGAAACCGCGGATATCTTGGCTGCAGCCGCGATCGACGATTCCGATCGGAAAAGGCTATTGGCCGTACGGGATATTTGTTTCCAGATTGCCACGAAACCCGCAAGGACCTTCCATGAAGCGCTTCAGCTCATCTGGTTCATAGTGCTTATTTCCCAAAAAGTCGCCGGATGCGGCGTGTTTTGTTTCTCCCGCATGGACCAGTACCTGTATCCTTATTACAGTCGGGATTTGGCAGCTGGTACCCTTACCCGGGAACACGCCCATACTCTGATTGTTGAATTCTTCAACAAGAACAACGATATCATGTCTCCCACCGACCACATGTCCCAGGAAACGGATGCGACCAGGAATAATCTGGAAGTCACCTACGATGATCCCAATTACCTTATCGTTGGAGGACGCCTGGATGCTGAACACTCGGGTGTCAACGACCTTTCCTTCCTGTTGGTGCAGGCGGCCCATGATTTGGGGCTAAGAAATCCTTTTTTGGTGGTTCGTTGGCATGAGGGTATTGACGGGTTATTCTGGAAAAACGTGTGCTCTGCTTTGCGCGATAACGCTACCATCGTCGTCTACAACGACGATACCATGTTACCGGCTTTGCAATCTTATGGGGTCGAAAAACAGGATGCCTATTCCTACGGATTTTATGGCTGCAACGATCCCCTCATTCCAGGGAAGGAGGGTGGGCTCCGGCAACTCTGGTTCAACCTCGCTTGGCCCTTGGAGTTGGCGCTGTTTAACGGCAGGCCGGCCGGTGGCAGCAATGGATCACCTTCGGACAATTATTCCCTGGTTGACCGCCTGATCGGTCTGATGACTGGTCCTTATTACGGAATAAGGGATGCATCCTCGAAAGAACCGGCGACCATGGAAGAGTTTCTCGAACTTTACCGACGGCAAACGTTTTTTCTTCTGAACCAGTTCAGGGAACTCATGGAGGCCGATTATGCGCG
>CAXNJE010000238.1:0-4504 GCA_964202565.1 Breznakiellaceae bacterium
ATCAAGAATTGGGGTGCTGTCGAAAAAGGCGAGATGGGCGTGGACCAGTTGGGCGTAAAGTCCCTGGATGCCCGCACCATACAAGTCACCACCGAAAGCCCGAAACCCTACTTCCCCGGCATCTGCGCCTACTGGTGGGCGGTTCCCAAGCATGCGGTGGACAAGTACGGCGACGAGTACGCCACCAAGGCGGAGACCATGCCGTCTTCCGGTCCTTTCAAGATTTCCAAGTGGACCCTCAACGAAAGCATCGAACTCATCAAGAACCCCACCTACAAGGGACCCTGGGTTCCCAAGATCGACAAGGTCATCCTGTATCCCCAGCTGGGCAACCCCGAAGTCGGCTTCCCGGCCTACCTGGCCAACGACCTGGACGTAACCGGTGTGAACGTCGGCCAGCTGTCCTACGCCCGCCAGAAGCTCCCCACGGAGATCAAGCCGAACGCCCTGTTCCAGATCTATTACATGGCTTTTGATTACGCGACCGCGCCTTTCAACGACGTGAACGTACGCAAGGCTTTCATGTACGCCTTTGACCGCGAGAAGGCCACCTCCACCATCCTCAAGGATATCGCCGCTCCGGCATATACCCTGGTTACCCCCGGCTTCTCCGGCTACAACACCGAAACCAAGGCCCAGACCGGCTTCGATGCCGCCAAGGCCCGGGATTTCCTGGCAAAAGCCGGTTTCCCCGGTGGCAAGGGTTTCCCCAAGATCCAGCTGCTGTGGCGTATCGAGGGCGGCTACCACGCCCCCATCGTCAAGCCCATGGCCGAATATATCCAGGCCCAGATCAAGGAAGTCCTTGGCATAGAGCTTGAGGTAAAGGGACTGGAACTCAAGACCTGGATGGATTCCCTGACCAAGCGCGAAGGCAAGCTGTTCATCTCCCCCTATATGTACGACTACATCGATGCCTCAAACTTCTACGATATCTTCCTCTCCGGCGGCAGGCACAACTGGTCCAGCGCCAAGTACGACGAGCTGGTCAAGAAAGCCGATTCCATTTCCAAGTGGGAAGAACGGGCTCCCCTGTACAGGCAGGCCGAACAGATCCTGGTGGACGAGGCGACCGTCACCTACCTGGTCCACGCCAAGGAAAACACCATGTTCAAGGCCAAGCTGATAGGCGAGGGCGTAGAGGCCAACAAATACGGCAACTATCCGCTGATGTTCCCTTGGACCGTTTGCAATCTTGATATAAAAGAATGATTGGGGTCCTCTTTCAAAACTCGTTTTGAAAGAGGCTTCAAGGCTCCCAAGGCCTTCCGTTCGCGGAAGGCCAGCCTTCCGTTCGCGGAAGGCCAGCCTTCCGTTCGCGGAAGGCCTTTCAAACCCCCACGATTTCGGAGGACCCATGACAAGGCTTTTGGAGGCGGAAGACCTGCGTGTCTCGTTTCGCCACAAGGAGGGGGATGCCCTTGCCGTCCGCGGTGTGGACTTGTACGTGGATGAAGGCGAGAGTTTGGGACTGGTGGGTGAATCCGGTTCGGGAAAAAGCGTGACCTCCCTGGCCCTGATGGGGCTGCTCCAATCGCCACCTGCCGAGATCGAAGCCGCCTCCCTGAAGTACGATGGAATCGACCTTGCCCGCGCTTCGAAGAGGGTCCTGCAGGCCCTGCGCGGAAAGGGCATGGCGATGGTTTTCCAGGAACCCATGACCAGCCTGGACCCTGTCTTTACCGTGGGCAACCAGCTGGCAGAACCCCTGATGCTCCATTTGGGCATGTCGAGGAGACAGGCTGACACCCGTTCCGCCGAATTGCTGGCCAGGGTTGAAATACCCGACCCCGCCGGCGTGATGGGAAGCTATCCCCACCAACTTTCAGGGGGCATGCGCCAGCGTGTCATGATAGCCATGGCCATTTCCTGCAAGCCAAAACTGCTGATTGCCGACGAGCCCACGACCGCGCTGGACGTGACCATTCAGGCGCAAGTTCTGGAACTGATAAAGGACCTGCAAAAGGAAAACGGCATGGCCCTGGTGATGATCACCCATGACATGGGCGTCATTGCCGAAACTACCGACCGTGTCGCCGTAATGTACGGCGGCCTCATAATGGAAACTGCGGGGGTCCGCGACCTGTTCGCGAATCCCCTTCATCCCTATACCAAGGCGCTGCTTGCCAGCATTCCGCGTCCGGACGCGGATCCGGCCAAACGCCTGTACGCCATCCCGGGCGCCTCGCCCAACCCCGTGAATCCGCCTTCGGGCTGCCCCTTCCATCCCCGTTGTGAGCTGGCCGACGCCCGCTGTGCCTCCGACTTGCCGGGAAAAACGATAACGGGCGGGAACCGTATGGCCCGTTGCTGGAGGCTTTCATGAACGCGGTGCTTTCAGTGCGGGAACTGAAGAAATATTTTATCAGCCGTTCCGGACCTTTCTGGAAGCCCAAAATCCGGACGGTCAAGGCCGTGGATGGGGTCTCCTTTGACCTGGGCGAGAACGAGACCCTGGGCTTGGTGGGCGAATCCGGCTGTGGCAAGTCCACTACCGGCTCGCTGCTGGTGCGCCTGCTGGACCCTACCTCCGGCTCGATCCTGTATCGGGGCACCGAATTGGCGGGTATGCCGGAAAACGAACTCGCTCCGGTACGCAAGAAGATGCAGATGATTTTCCAGGACCCCTACGCCTCGCTGGACCCCATGATGACCCTGGGCGCCGTAGTCGCGGAGCCCTGGGATATACACGGCCTGTACGGCACCAAGGAAAGGCGGGTGGAGGCCGAAAAGCTGCTCGCCCTGGTAGGTCTGGAAGGGGACTATGCGAAGCGTTACCCCCACGAGCTTTCGGGAGGCCAGCGGCAACGGGTGGCCATCGCGCGGGCCCTTGCCCTGGATCCCGAAATCCTGATAGCCGACGAACCCACCAGCGCGCTGGACGTGTCGGTCAAGGCCCAGATCATCAACCTGCTCCGGGACATCCGGGACAAGCGCGGACTGTCCATGATCTTCGTTTCCCACGACCTGGGTGTGGTTCGCCACGTGAGCGACCGCATCGTGGTCATGTACCTGGGACGTGTGATGGAGGAGGGACCCTCCAAGGAAATTTTTGCCCGACCGAGGCACCCGTATACGCGGGCGCTCCTGGACGCCATTCCGCTGCCCGATCCCTCCCGCATACGTGAACGCAAGCGCATCCGCGGCGAGGCCTCCCTCAAGGATGCCCTGGCCGAAGCCTGCCCGTTCCTGCCCCGCTGTCCCAAGAAGGGCCCAGGCTGCGACAGCCAACGGCCGCCCCTGGCCGAATTGGGACCAGGCCACAGCTGCGCCTGCCTCTACCCGGATACGAAGGAGGCCTTCTGATGCTCGGATACATCCTGAAGCGTGTCGTTTCCCTCCTGGTGACCTTCATCGTCGTTTCGTTGATCATATTCTCGCTCATGCGGGTAATACCCGGCGGGCCCTTCGACGAGGACAAGATGCCCCTGTCTCCTGCGGCCAAGGCCAAAATCATGGCCCAGTACGGGCTGGACAAGCCCCCCGCCATCCAATACCTGCGCTACATGGCCAGTGCCCTGCGCTTCGACTTTGGCATACCCTACCAGAGTCCCGGCGAGACCGTGGTCCAACTGCTCGCCCGGGCCTGGCCGCCCAGCCTTATCCTGGGAGGTCTGGGCATGCTCATAGGAACGCCCCTGGGCATGCTGCTGGGGATCCTGGCGGCCTTGCGGCGGAACAAGCCCATAGACTATTTCGCGTCGGGCCTGTCCACGCTGGGCATGACCGTGCCCGTGTACGTCATCAGCCTGATGCTCATGCTGGTGTTCGGGGTCTGGCTCAAGTGGCTGCCCACCAGCGGGTGGGGGACGCCGGTAAACTGGATCCTGCCGGTTACAGCCTACGCGGTGACGCCGCTGGCAATCTTCGCGCGTTATACCCGTTCGGCGGTGCTGGACACCCTGAATAAACCTTTTGTGACCGTCCTGTACGCAAAGGGCTTGCCCTTCCGCATTATCCTGTTCAAGCACATCCTGAGGAATGCGGCCATCCCCATGATCACGGTCTTCTTCCCCGTGCTCATTGGCATAACGACGGGGTCCATCTTCGTGGAGCAGATGTTCCGGGTTCCAGGACTGGGCAGCTATTTCGTCACCAGCATACAGAAGCGCGACTATCCACTGGAGATGGCGCTCATCCTCCTGCTTACCCTGATGGTCGGCGTCGCGTACATCATCACCGACCTTGCCTACTATTTCCTTAATCCGCGGACGCGGGTGAAGGGTACGGAGTAAACCATGGCCGCATCAACTACAATCCGGAGCCCGCTCTACTACGCGTGGAAACGCTTTTTGGGCAACAAGGCTTCCCTCGTAGCGGGGGTCTTCATCCTGTTGCTGGCGTTCGCCGCCCTCTGCGCCCCGCTGATCACGCCCGCCTCCTACGAAGCCCAATCCTTCCTGAACGACGCGCTGGCCTTTCCCTCTTCGACCCATTGGTTCGGTGTGGATAATGTTGGCCGGGACCTCTATTCACGCATAATCTACGGAACCAGGGTCTCGTT
>CAXNJE010000239.1:0-4454 GCA_964202565.1 Breznakiellaceae bacterium
GCCTTTGTAGCCCAACCCGATGCTTGGTCAGCCATCCTTGACGCTGGGATGGAATCATTCAGGAAGGGCGATTTTCCAGCCGGGCTTGACGCCGAAGTCATCGCGGCCATCTACCTTGGAGCGGGAGACCTACTGTCCGGCAGAGACGAGGACACCCTAGAGCAGCTGAGGGAGCGATCCCTTCTGGCGCTTTGGTATTATGTCCGGGCCGGTTTGCCCAATCCGGAGGGCAACCGGCATCTTCGCCGCTGGATGAATAGCCTTACATCCCGGTGGAAGGACGAGGTTGCGGAAAAAGTCCGTGCCCGGCTGGCGTGGATACGGCTTGAACTATTAAGCCGTGACGGCGAGGACCAAGCCGCGGCTGCTCTGGTACGTGAATTGCGGGAAGCCGAGGGTTCCCCCTACCTTTGGGAACGGGTCGCCGCATTCCTTGGCGGCTGGAACGGGACCTGGCGCTTTCTTGAAATCATGCATAGTTGGCCCGAGCTGGCGGAGCGGAACGACTGGGCGGGACTGGCCGCTATCCTGGAACGGCAATCCCTGCTCTTCAAAGGGGCTCTTCCCCTGGCGGAGGGATACCGCTCCAGTCTGCCGGCCTTGATAGATGCGGCCGTCCGGGGAACTATCCCGGCCAAATCTGTGGATTGGATCTTCCAGGGCTATGTAGATGGGGGTTTCGATTTTCCGCTTTCACCCCAGGAGTTTTCCCAGCGCTATGCCGCTCAAGAACGGCGCAACCGCATCCTCCTGCTTGGATGGCTAGGCCGCCATGCGGAAAAAGACACTGAAGGCAGGGTAGATGAGCGTATCCTGGAAGCGGTTTCCGCCTGCCGCGCCCCCTTTACGCTGGAATGCACCGCAGCGCACTTTGCCCAGGCGGAACTGCTCCGAAGGTCCGGAGACTTCGGCGGAGCCTACCGCGAATTGCTCCAAGCCGCAGTGGATGCGGAGGCTACGGGGGAATTGCGGCCATCTACCGTAGAGGATCTGCACCGGAAAATTCTCCCCCGGGCCTTGCGACTGATTTCGGAAAAACGGGTTGACCGTCCGTCCCTCGATCTGGTTGTCCGCCTGCTCGGTTCCACGCCGGGCATGCTGAAGGCCCTGGGGGTTGACGTGGCGCTTGGGTTGTTCCGGGCCGGCCATGACCTCTCCTTCTGCGTTCCCGCCCTAAAGACAGTCCTGGCGGATTCGCCTAGTACGGAAGGCTTCATGAAAGCCAAGGGCGGCGACCTGGGAACCCCCGACGCGGTGAATTTCCTTTGTGTCCCCCATGTCCAGTGCTTTATTGAACCGGACCAGGATGACCAGGATTTTATGTCCCTGGACAAGCTTACTTTTCTTGCGGAACTTGTCATCCGGCCCGACACTGCGTGGCGGGCAGCGACCCTTCTTTTGGAATACGCCAAGAACAAGGGCGACAAGGAACTGCTGCAATTCTTATCCGCGTACCGGACGGTGAACGTTGTGGTGTCCCAGCTCAACGACCCCGCATCGAAGGTTGCCATCCCAATCAAAGGAACATCCATGGCCCGTACAGGACTGGAACGGAAAACCCTTAAGGATTCGCCGATTGTCGGGCCACTTCCCGTCCCGGAGCTGGCCAAGGCGGTCGCCGCCATAGCGCAGGCCGAGAACAAGCGGGAAGCTGCAGGGCAACAGCGGAAATCCCTGGCCGCCCTCATCGATAAACGCTACACGAAGGAATACAGCGAAGGACAAAGAAACGCAATCGCCGGAGTATTCGCGGGCGGGCTCCAACCAGTACCCGGTTTATTCGCATCGATATACGAAGCAAGCCGCTCCGAAGGGGGCATCGTGCAGATCGAATCCGCTTGCGCCGATCAGATGGATACCTGGAACCCTGATCGGTTGGCCTATTACCATTCCCGGGGTCTGGCGGATGGAAAAGAAACCTTCGGCGTATACTTTTGCGCCCGCAATCTGGTGGACTGTATATCGACGTGCGGCTGCGATCCAGAAAACCTGGTGATGACCGTCGCAGTGCATGAATGGTTCCATGCCTTCATCGAGCAAGCCCTGGGGGATGCCTGGCAGCAGTATTCAGAAAGCAGTAGCACCTCGGGCTTTAACCGGCTGGAAGAAGCTGCGGCCAATGCGCTTGCCCGCTCTTGGCTGATATCCAATACGCATGCGGATCTCGTAGGACCGATCGATACAGCCCTGTTCCTGGAAGCTGAACGGCTGGGTACACCTGGGTATGGAGAATGGCGGCACATGGGGAATGATCCGCAGGCCTTCCTGCCAAGCCTTATCCGGAGCGGAGCCCACATAGAGCCGCCCGCTTACGGCCTGGAACGCACCCCGGCGGCCTTCTTCCAAGACCCCTTCGCCCGATCCGTATCCGACTCCCTTTGGAAGGGCCTCCTCCAAGGCCTAAAGGGCGAAGTCATTCCGTGCTACCTCGACCTGCGGGCCTATTCCGCGGAAGCATAAGGAGGTTTGCCTTGTTCTATTTTATGTAACAACCCGTATCGCCCTGGGCTTATCAATGCAGCGGAGTTTTACCAGGTGGTCGACAAGCTGTGCCAAGACAGGCTTGTGTGTGGAGAATAGGGCCTCTCCATCGATACCGGCGCCCCTTGCCGAAACAAGCAGCTCGCCTGCCGCGTTCACAGCCCAATACCAGCCCACCTGGGTGTTTGTTGGGTGGGAAGAGATTGTTTGGGCAAACCAGAATCCACCTCCACGGGTGACGGCAAAACGCCCGTACCTGAGGAGGCCATGGGAGGCAACGGCCTGTTCGCTATGGATGTCCGGGAGGCGGGTCAAGCGTATGGTCAGACATTTTTCTTTAACAGCCATGCTGCAGGAACTCCGTACGCTATACTATAACGGGTTCTAAAAATGATTCAACTAAACCTAAGGAAATAAGAGGAGAGTATATGGCAAAAAACAATCCGGGCGATATACTGACCTGCGACTGGAATCCGGTTATTGGCTGTGAGAAATACTCGGCCGGCTGTGCCCGGTGCTGGTATCTGGACGGGATCTTCCCCTGGCAGCAACGGCTAGGGAATATCCCCGCAGGAATTGGCCGGAACGAACACCATGTCTTCGCGAAGCGTTTGACCGAGGATGCTCTCAAGCCAAAGAATGGCATGGTGAGTGTAGTACAGCATGGCGACCTTTTTTGGGACCAGGTTCCGGACAGCATCATCACCCAGGTCCTTTCCATCGTGGACCGCGTGGCGATTGCAAAGCGGCGGACGCCCAAGTACATCCTGTGGACGAAACGCGCCAAACGGATGGCTGACTTCCTGGAACGCCGCTATCCGGCAGGGCTTCCTGACTACCTCGCCGTCTCCGTTTCTGCCGAAGACCAGGCTACCGCGGACGAGCGATTACCCCAGCTCGCCAGGATGAAGGGTACCCGTATCATCATGCTCGAACCTCTCCTTAACCCCGTTGACCTCTCCCACCATCTTCCTGCCGAGTGGGTCATAGTCGGTTCGGAGACAGGCACTGGCGCCCGGCCGCTGAACCCACTCTGGGTAAGGCCCATCCGCGACCAGGCCAAGGCGCGCGGTATACCATTTTTCATCAAGCAGCTCGGGGCGAGCCATAAGGTTTCGCTTCGCGAACTCGACGGCCGGACCTGGGACGAATTCCCGGAAGGATTCGTGAAATGATCGAGTCACCAGAAACAGACGCCCAGGAGCTTGAAGCCCCTATCCCAATCCATGCCAGCGATTCGGCTTCCGGCGTCGCAGCTGAGTATGACTGGATCGAAGCGCGTTTCGGAAAAAGTGGCCGAGACTGGCGTTTCGTCCGTCAACGCCTAATGCGTTTGGAGCCCAACGGATGGATGGACGTCATAGACATCGAACTGGCGGACGGCTCGGAACATTCGCTGCGCTTCGACATCACGGAATTCTGCGGACTGTCCGGCCGCAGCAGGGCCTCCGATGATGATTGAGACGACAGCCCAACAACCGGGGAGATACTGGCGCGTAATGGGCAAGTGAAACTATTTCCCGGGAAAAGGCCCGGACTAGAGCTTGATCCAGTGCCACGGTGCGACAGATAATTCGACTTACACAATAATGGAGGTAGAGTACGATGAGTGGTTATTGCAATAAATGTAACGCGGCCATCGATCTTGTTCATGACAAGCATTATCACTGTAGTCGTTGCGGGGATACGAAGATCCTGTTTTGTCCCGACTGTACCCCGGGAAGCAATAATTGCCCCGGTTGCGGTGGCGGTCTCGATTATCATAGGGAATCGATAACCAGGAAAGCGTTCCACAACCCTGCGACCAGGAGCTTGCTGGGGTTTTAAATAGTGATAGATCTTCACTAGCCCGCATTTCTCACAGTAGTTGAAAAGGGCTTTCCTCTCCGGTTATAATTGTTTTGCTGGAAACAAAATGACCAAAAAAAGGAAAGCCCTTATGGAAACAGAGTGTATACAAGGCGAGTTTGATG
>CAXNJE010000240.1:0-4449 GCA_964202565.1 Breznakiellaceae bacterium
TCTTTCAATCCCGTATGTATCGAGCGCCTTAATAAGGCGTAGCCTCCAATAGCCAAAAACACCACACTCGTCTATAATTCCATTATGGATCAGGATGTTCGTTGGTGGCAACGTTTTACCAATTTCCGCCGGGCATTGGAGAATCTCGAAAAAGCTGCTATCCAGGATTCATATAACGATCTGGAGCGTCAAGGTTTAATAAAGGGCTTTGAGCTCTGCCATGAACTTGCATGGAAGACCCTCCAGGATGTTTTACGGGAACGCGGGTATGATGGGATCGCTGGTCCCAAGCCAGCAATCCGTCAGGCTTTCCTGGATGGTCTGATCTCAGACGGCGACTTGTGGGGCCAGCTCCATGAAGCGCGGAACCTCGCCGCCCATACCTACGATCTGGAGCGGGCTATTCTGCTTGAAGGTGAAATCAAGGCCAAGTATCTTTCGGCTTTCCAACAATTACGGGCACGACTTGAAGGAATCAAAGACCAATGACCATTGGTGGCTTCTCCAATGAACGATGGAGTGAGATCGCCTTGACCGTCGCATCCGTGGCTCCCATCGATCGTATCTTGGTATTCGGTTCCCGCGCCAAGGGGAACTTCCGTGAAGGTTCCGATGTGGACCTCGCCGTTGAAGGGTCGGCATGGACGCCCGCCGACACCGAACATGCGAGGGAACTCCTCGAGGAGCGCTTTTTCCCTTGGAGTTTTGATGTCATCCTTCCTCCCCCAGACGGTGCGCTGGCTGAACATATAGAACGGGTCGGTTTTGAGATCACCGGTAATTAAACTTCACTCTATTTTGACATATTCCGGAATTCTGTTATACTGGATCGAAGTCGGTCTCGCCTCCCACCAGAGTGAGTCGTCCATCTTATTCGGCAAGGAGTTTTTTGCCATGGAACAAACCTTACCCCTGATGATCCGCGCCCGCGCGGCTTCTTTTCCGGAGATCGCCCTCCAGTACTCCAAGGACGGCAGCGGTGCATTCCAGCCCACCACCTTCAAACAATTCTATGACGAGGTGCGCACTTTCGCTGCGGGCTTGCTGGAATTGGGCGTCAAGCGCGGTGACCATGTGGGCATCATTTCCGACAACCGCCGTGAGTGGCTGCTTACCGATATCGCGGTCCTTTCACTGGGCGCTGCGGATGTTCCGCGTGGCTGCGATTCCAACGAACGGGAAATCGCCTATATCCTGGGTTTCTCCGATTGCCGGGTGACCATCGCGGAGAACCGGAAGCAACTTGAAAAGATCCTGGGCAGAAAAAGCGACATGCCCGTGCTGGAAACCATCATTACCTACGATGCGGCCGATGACGACCAGCGTGCTGCCGGAAAGGCTGCCGGTGTGCGGGTGCTGGACTTTGCCGAGGTATTGGCCCTGGGCGCTCCCCGCCGTGCCTCAAAACCCACGGAAATCGATGCCGAGATTGATAAGGGGCAGCGCAACGACCTGGCCACCATCATCTTCACCTCCGGAACCACCGGAGAGCCCAAGGGTGTCATGCTGTCCCACGGCAATTTCCTGCACCAGCTTCCCAGCTTGCCAGGCATCATCGACATCAAGAGCGGCGATGTATGGCTTTCGGTTCTTCCTGTATGGCACAGTTTCGAGCGCATCATGCAGTATGTCGCCCCCGACCGTGGCAGTGGCATGGCCTACTCCAAGCCCATCGGCGCCATCATGCTGGCCGACCTGGCTGTCGTCCGTCCCCAGTGGATGGCCAGCGTTCCCCGCATCTGGGAATCGGTGCGGGACGGCATCTACCGCAATATCAAGCAGACCGGCGGGGTCAAGAAGGTCCTGTTCAATTTCTTCGTCATGATCGGTGCCGCCTATGCTGCGATGCGGAATATGGTTTTTGGCCTGGTGCCCAATTTCCACGGGCGCAACCGGGTTGTGGACGCCGTCATCGGCTTTATCCCCTGGATATTGCTGCTTCCGCTCAAGGCACTGGGCAACGTGCTGGTGTTCAAGAAGATCAAGGCAAAGCTCGGTGGCCGTTTCAAGGCGGGCATTTCTGGCGGCGGCGCGCTTCCCGCGCAGGTAGACGCCTTTTTCAGCGCGGTGGGCGTATCCCTCCTGGAAGGCTACGGACTTACCGAAACCGCACCGGTCATCGCGGTCCGCAAGCAAAGCAAGGCCAGACCAGGTTGCGTGGGCGAGATCGTCCTGGATACCTTTGTCAAGATCGTGGACGACGAGGGTAAGGAGCTGCCCCTCGGTTCGAAGGGAAACATCCTCGTCAAGGGCGGCCAGGTCATGAGCGGCTATTACAAGAAGCCCGATCTGACAGCGAAGGTCCTGTCGGCGGACGGCTGGCTCTCCACCGGCGATCTGGGCATGCTTACCCACGACAACGAGATAAAGATCACCGGACGCGCCAAGGATACCATCGTGTTGCGGGGTGGCGAGAATGTGGAACCCGCGCCGATCGAGGAAAAGATTCGGGAGAGCGACTACATTTCCCAGTGCATGGTCGTGGGTCAGGACCAGAAGTACCTTGCAGCCCTCATCGTTCCTACCCAGGACGCCATCATGGGTTTTGCCAAGGAGAACAACATCCCCGGCGCCGATTATGAATCGCTCCTGCAGCAGCCGGAAATAAACGAACTCATCTCCAGCGAGGTAACCGACCTGGTGAGCCCCCAGAACAACTTCAAGCCCTTCGAACGGGTCTTCAAGTTCAAGCTGCTCGTGAAGCCCTTCGAGCTGGGCGTGGAACTTTCCCACAAGCAGGAAATCATGCGCCACAAGGTCGTGGAGATTTACTCCAAGGAAGTCGCCGCTCTGTTCCAGTAAGAATCACCGGGACCCGGTTGTCGGAAACGGCGGCCCGGGTCTCCACTTTCCTGCCCATCCCTAAGCTTCGTGGCACTACCTTTACAATCAGTCTATTCAATCAGCGCCGACAGTTCCCCCTCCCGTTCAATCTCTACCTCACGGCCACCTTCCATGATGGCGGTGATGGTGGGGCTTTTTACCAGGCCGTCCAGGTGGATGAGCGCGGGGGCGTCCTCGTCGTAGTTGTGGCCCACCGCGAAGTGGCAGGTGCGGAAGGCCTTCTCATCTTCCAGCATGTTTCCGCTGATGCCGGCGAGGGGGTTCAGGCCTATGCCCAGCTCGCCTATGTTCCGGGCGTTCCCGGCGTACAGCGAACCCGAGCCCGAAGGCAGCTTGCCCGTTTTTTCGTAATCCATCGCGTTGCGCTCGGCCAGAAGCACCGTCCCGCGCAGGGCTGCCGCTTCGGTCCCACCCGAAATTTCGGTGATGAAGCCGTCTTTGACCGTGCACACGATGGGTTCCGTGATGAGGATGTCGCCATCGTGGAGGCTTATGGAAGCATCGAAGGCGATGATGCCGGTGGCGGTACCATTTTCCGGGCTGATGAAGGTTTCTCCGGCGGGCAGATTGCCGCCGCGGCCTGGGGAGGAGAAATCGCCGTCATCGCTTTTGGCCGTCCTTCCGCGCAACCCAATGCGTATATCGGTCCCGCCCGGGGCCCGTACACGCACCTCCACCGCCTCGGTCAACAAGTCCTTGATCCGGGCACAGCGCTTTTTTAACAGGGCATAATCTATGGGCACGGTACGCACGAAGGATTCCAGTTTCACGCTGGGTGACCAGAACGCCCGGCAGGTCTTGGAGCCGTACAGCTGGTAATGGAAGATGTGGTCCCAGCGGTGGCCGTCCAGCTCGTAGGGTTTTGCGATTCCCTCCCGATCCTTGCCCAGCTTTTCGGCGCTCATGGAGATGAAGACGTCCGGCCGTCCATGGAAGGCTGCGATGACCAGGTCGTCGGCAAAGTCCATCTGGGTCTTGACGCTCTGGTAGATCAGGGCTGGTTTGGCTCCAACGGCTGCCGCGGCGTCGTAGAGGGCACGGGAAATGGCCGAAACATCGTGGTCGGGGTTGGTGACGATGAGTACCTTTTCGCCTGAACGAACCCGCAGGGAATCCTGGATGGCTATTCTGGCCGCCTCGTCCAGGCCGGGAACCCGTGTCGGCTCTGTGTCGGAGAAAAAGGGTGTATGCTGTTGTGTGCTTGAACTCATGGTGGTTGAACTCCAAGTGAAAAGTATGGCTACCGCTACGGAGGCGGTCAAGGCATCCCTGCCGGGGACAGGGCCGGGTCCAGTGTAGTATAGTGAACCACCATGAATCTCCTATTGTTCGAGCCCGACGAGCTTGGCCGTCCCCTGCCCAAACGCGACGAAAGGGCCATCCATCTGGTGAAGGTCCTGCACAAGGGCGTGGGTGACAGCTTCGATGCCGGTGTCGTGGAGGGTTTGCGCGGATTGGGTACGATCAGCGCTATACGGGCGAACGGGGACGTGGACTTCAGCCTCAAGCTGAACGAGGAACCCCGTTCCCTCTACCCGATCCGGGTGGCGGTGGGCTTCCCCCGGCCTATCCAGCTTCGCCGCCTGCTCCGTGACCTTTCCAACC
>CAXNJE010000241.1:0-4442 GCA_964202565.1 Breznakiellaceae bacterium
GAGTAGGTCCAGTTCCTGGTTCCAAGAAAGAACAACCACCATTTGCCCGTCGCGTCCTCCACCAGTTCGGCATGGCCGGTATCGCGGATGGGACTGAAAGTCACCTGTCGTTGGGTAAGGATCGGATTGTGAGGGCAGGATTCGAAGGGTCCCCAAGGACAGGTGCTTCTTCCGATAGTGGCCATATGGCCATAACGCGAACCACCTTCACCAGCCAGTAAGTAATAGAGTCCGCGGATTTTATATAGATGGGGTCCTTCCGTATCGGTGGAAACAAATCCCCGCGCGATTTCCCGCAAGGGTTCAAGCAGCCTTCCGCTTTTCACGTCGATTTGCGCCTGGACGATGCCGGATCTTCCCCTTCGCGTATAATATACCTTGCCGTCGTCGTCAAAAAAGAGTGAAGGGTCGAACAGGCCCGATTCTACGATTACCGGGTCAGACCAGGGGCCTGCCGGATCCGTTGCGGTGACAAAAAAATTTCCTATCCCCCCGACGTCGGTCGTAATCAGATAGAAAACACCGTCATGGAAACGTAGTGTCGCGGCGAAAATCTCGTTTTTATTTTTCCAACGCAAGAAATCAAGCTGACTCGTCCTATCGAGTGCATGACCTATAAGTTCCCAATTCACCAGATTTTTCGAACGATAGATGGGAACTGCGGGAAAGTACATGAAGGTACTCGTGGCCAAGTAGAAATATTCTCCGGCGCGACATATCGAAGGATCAGGATTCCACCCGCTTAGTACGGGGTTGATGTAGGACATACAAGGCTCCAGGTTTCTCGATTATTTCAGGACCGCACCGGCGATCATGGATCTCTCGACGCGTTCGCTGAAGAATGCTAATTGCTTCTCATCGAAATGTAAACACGCGTTCATTGAGAAACGTGCTTATACCAGAATGATAACCAGTCAGCGACGCACTTGCCTGCCTGAGTTTCCGCTTCACATATCGCTGTTGAAGCCGTCCGGCACTTTCGCGCAACTGTCCCGTTCGACGATGCTGATCGGGATTTCAATATTCCTGTTCACCGTTCGTTTCCCCTCCAACGCAGCCAGAAGGTTTTCGGTGAGGTGTGCCGCCAATTCGTGCTTGTCGGTATTAATCGTGGTGAGTGCCGGCCGGACGTACCGTGCTGCATCTATGTTATCAAAACCAATGACCGAAAGTTGTTCGGGTACACGGATTCCCAGCTCTTCGGCGGCCTTGAGGGCTCCCAGCGCTGATTCGTCATTGGCGGCGAAGATGGCGCTTGGACGGTCTTTCCTTCCTAAAAGGGACAACGCGGCATCATGACCTCCGATTTCGGAAAAATCGCCATCGCATACCATTTCCTCACCGCAGGGCAACCCCAAGCCGTTCATCGCATCCAGATAGCCTTCCAGGCGCATCCTGCCAGAAAAAATGCTTTTATTTCCCCGAATGTGCGCGATACTGCGATGTCCAAGCCCATATAGCAGGCGCACGGCTAGTCCGGCACCTTCCGCATTCTCGAAATTGGCAATTATTGCATCTGAAAGTGGTGATTTCCTGGCCTTTGGCGCTTGGTCTATAACTCCAATAAGAAAATCCATCTCTATAAGCGTAGCAATCCTGGGGTCATCATTCCTGGTTCCGATGATGATGCCAGCCGAGACAGCCCTGCTGGAGAAGAGTTCGCGGAAGCGTACGAAGGAAGCGTTGTCTACGTGTTGGCTGACCAGGACGTCATAGCCGAGTTTGTTCGCACTATCGATTACGGCCGTAGTGAAGGGTGCGAAGAAGGAGCTGTTGGAAATTTTGTAGTTGTAGTAGTTTGACCGGTTGTCGATGTAGAGTCCTATCACCTTATTTGCCAGGCCGGCGAGCAGGCGTGCGGAGGCATGGGGCACATAACCGTTTTCCTCAATGACACGCAGAATCTTCCTGCGTGTTTCGTCCGGGACGTTCGTATAATTGTTGACGACCCGGGATACGGTGCTTCGGGAAACACCGGCAAGCCGGGCAATATCTTCCGCATTGATCATTCTCTGCTACCTGGGGGTAGTATAGGACAATAGCTTGGAAAAAAACAAGATGAAAATAAACGCGCGTTTATGATATACTCAGATGGAAAGAATTATCAATGCAAGGAGAAATGGCCATGTACCCCTACGACCCCATCACCCAACTGACCATCCACGCAGCCGACCGGAACCCCTTCCGGGATGCCGCGCCGGACTTGAGTCCGCCTCCGGCCTACGATGAAGTGCGGCACCTCCTGCCCGAACCAGTTTGGGAAGGTCACGCCACGGAACTGGCCTGCTACTGGAAAAGCTGGGAACTCGCTTTCGCCCATACCCATCCGGCAACGGTAATGAACGGCTACGCAGCCGGTTTTCTGGACACCCACTTCAATGGGCACCTTTTTTTGTGGGACTCTGTTTTTGCCCTTGATTTCTGCCGGTATGGCCGGCTGGCTTTCGATTTCCAGAAGACCTTGGATACTTTTTATAAAAAACAACACAAGGACGGATTTATATGTCGGGAGCTGACCGAGGATACCGGGGAAGATTGCTTTCATCGTTTTGATCCCTGTTCGACAGGACCCAACCTTTTCGCCTGGTCCGAGTGGGACCATTGGTTGGCGGTTAGCGATACCGGACGCCTGCGGAAAGTGTACCCGGTACTGCTGGCGTACCACCAATGGCTGCGCCTGTACCGTAGCTGGCCCGATGGATCCTACTGGAGCTCTGGCTGGGGTGGAGGCGTGGACAATCAGCGGCGCCACGATATCCCCTGGCTGGAAACGCGGTCACCCCAGGAGGAGACCGAAAGGCGCTGGTTCATGAATGGCCATCTTTCCTGGATAGAAAGCTGTTGTCAGCAATTGTTATCCGCGCGCCTGCTCCTCAGGATCGCAGGCATTACGGGCGAGTCAGAAGGAAGGCAGTTCCTTATGGATGAGGAGCGTACCCTCTCGGAATATATTGATGTCAACATGTGGAATCCTGAAACGCAGTTTTTTCATGACCGCAAGGCGGATGGTACCCTGTCCTCTCTCAAGACAGTTGTGGCCTACTGGACCCTTTTGGCAGGTGTCGTCCGTCCTGAACGGGTTGATGCCTTTACCGCGCACCTCGACGACCCGAATGGCTTCGCGACTCCCCACCGAGTACCGGCAATCTCCCGCGACGATCCCGATTTCAGCATGGACGGGGATTACTGGAACGGCGGCGTCTGGCCACCCACCAATTATATGGTCCTACGCGGACTTGATTCGGTCGGGAAGGCGGAACTCGCCAACAGGATCGCGTTGAATCATTATGAGAATGTTGTGGAATGCTTCAGGGAAACGGGGACGGTTTGGGAAAATTACTCCCCATCCGGACCACGGCAGAGCAGCCTTTCCAAACCGGATAACGTAGGCTGGAGCGGTTTGGGACCAGTGGCGATACTGTTTGAGTATGTTTTCGGCCTGCGTCCGGACCGGCAGGCAAACCGAATAATATGGAACATCAACCGTCTCGAACGTCACGGTGTACGCAAATATCCTTTTGGTGCGTCGGGTTCAGTCGATCTGATCTGTGAAGGGCGTAAAGACCAACAGGAACATCCCCGCGTCACAGCGTCATCGACAGTACCTGTGGAACTTGAAATTCGGTGGAAGGATGGTATGGAAGTTCAGCATGTGGTCCCAACGATACCCATATCCTGACGGTGACAATCTCGAAAAATTGATTCCGGAAATTGAAAATCGGAAAATATAATTTGACAAAGGAAAAGAACCGTGATAAGCCTTGATATATGAGGTTACCCGGGTAACCATGTTGCATGCGCAACGAGCTTACCTGTAATTACCCCAAGAATGTTCAAGGAGGCTTAGAAATGAAGAAGACATCCATCGCGTTCCTGCTCGCGTTATCCACGGTGCTGGTATTCGCGGGAGGACAGGGGGACAAGAAAACATCCGCAGGCGCCGCTGCCGCCCCTGCCCCTGCCCCTGCCGCCCCCAAGGAGAAAGTCATAAAGATGTCCGCCGGTTTTGGCGGAACCTATATGGACATGATGAAGACCATCTACAACCGCGCCGGAATGCCTGATCTTATCCAGATCCCGATTTCCGCGTACGACAAGAATTTTGACCTCCACCCGGTCGCCGCCGAGAGCTGGTCGGTATCCGCCGACGGTCTGGTATGGACCATCAAACTCATCGATGGGCTCGTATGGTCCGACGGCGTCCCCCTGACAGCCAACGATTTCGTGTTCGGCCTGCAAAGGGCGGCCAAGGGCGGTTACGACTTCGCCTGGTACTGGAGCTGGGCCGGCGGCATCAAGAATTGGGGTGCTGTCGAAAAAGGCGAGATGGGCGTGGACCAGTTGGGCGTAAAGTCCCTGGATGCCCGCACCATACAAGTCACCACCGAAAGCCCGAAACCCTACTTCCCCGGCATCTGCGCCTACTGGTGGGCGGTTCCCAA
>CAXNJE010000242.1:0-4429 GCA_964202565.1 Breznakiellaceae bacterium
CGGAACCACCAGCGGCCGGCGGGCGGCTTGGTGTGGTGTGTGCAGGATGCGCGGGGGCAGAAGGGAGGGGTGAACATGGGGACCTCCTTGGCGGATGCGATATCCCCAGTACGGAAAGAATCCCGTTCCTGCTTCTATGTTCATCAAAATCAGTAATCTTCATGACACTACCCTCGTTGACCGCAGGCAAGCACTCACGTATAGTTCAGGCATGGATGCTGTGGATACTTTCGATCGTCTCGTCACAGAGCTATCAATTGGCGAACGCCGTGAACTGCTCAGCAGGCTCGATACCCAGGCAGCGGTATCTACGGCCCCCTTGTTCAGGGCGGATGAGGTTCCTGAAAGGGTACAGATAGAACGCAGGTTTCAGGCTGAATCCCTGATACTGAAGGTATATCTGGGTGTCCTGAGTTTTTTCAAGGGTAAACCGCCTACAAAATTGTACGAGGAAAGGCTTCTGAATAGGATAGGCGCCGCTATCGAAAACCGGTTTCCTGCCCAGTTCGATTATCGTAGGGGGGTGCTGGGGAATGGATTTTTCCGTGAACTCATCTCATTGAAGGAAAGTTCGCGCTTCTTTTATAACACCCTGGACGAAAGCGTTGTCAGGGACAAGGTCGCTTTTTTTGCATTCTTGGCCTCGATGGAAATCAATTCCGTCCATACGCGTCTGCTGACAGAGACGGATCCGTACCAATACGCCTCAACCAACTCGCAAGCCACCGAATCGGATATTCGCATCGCATTGAATCATTCACTGGAGGAGATACTCCAGGATATTGATGAGGATCAGCGAAGGATAATGTACCGGAACGTGCGGTCCCTTCTTTGCCTTAAGGAACTTGCCTCATACCTTTTTGATCGTACCCTTTCGTCCTTTTCCGGAAGCGAAGACGGGAAAGGTTGCCCGGCGTATCTCGTACAGGACCAGTTGAAGGTGCTGAATGATATACTTTTTTCCCTCGATTTCCCTCCTTCCATGCCGCTGCTTGAATCCATTTTTGTCTTTTCTTTCCAGGATCGTCTGGGTGAGCCGGATTTTGACCTGATTGCGGCGACGAAGGAACAGCTTGCGGGGGCGGAAGTTGCTCTAGCCAGAATCAGGCAGTTCAATCAGAAGGTGCCCCTGACCGCGCTCATCCGTTATTCATCGAGGGATCTTTCCTATGTGCCTTCCGCCATTACCGGTGGAGAGGATTGGTTTGCCACTTACCGCGACTTCTGGAGAAAGCGTCTCGAAGAACGCTTCGATGAATTTATCAAGAATCGGCGCAGGGAGCAGCTGGGGGAGGCACTTTCGGGTTTCTTCAACAGGAAAACAGGGCAGTTGCTGGTCCATGCACGTAGCGCCGCGAACCCCAACGGTATTCCTCTAAAGGGCGCATTCACCCTCATGTTCCTTAGCGGATTCTACCAGCATGTGTTCGCGGACGAGATCAACCGTGCCCTCAAGCTCCTGTTGCTGGAAGGTGAGTTCTATAAGAAAGACAATCGGGTGGAATTCACCGATGCATACAATGAATTGTTGAAACTGGGTGATGCGCTGCGCGCCTTGGACTTCCGTATCTCCGAAGTGGGCGATTTGGGGAAACGCTATGATTTCGCACGGAAGGAAATGACTTCCCTGGCCGTGCGTAGGAAGAAAATGATGACCATCGTCCAGGATGCGGACACCGAGTCGGCGGGTATCATCGATCGCACCTCACGCGCCATCCATTCGCTTGCGCTTCTCCTCGGCGGCATACTTCACGGCGAGGCCGGAGGAAAGTACGATTCGTTATCCAATATGGGCATTATGGCCAACAAAGCCAATGGGTCCTTTATGGTATCCTTAAGGAATGCTTTACAAAAAATCGACAAAGCGATACAACTGCTTGGCGAAATCGAAGGTGTGGAGTCTGTCCGCTGAGTATGCGCGTGTATACCCTCAAGCTTCCAGATTCTATCGATGCGCCTTTTGTGCGATTCCCTTTTATCCGGGAGGGGGAGATTTTTTCGCCATTCTCCTGCGCCCTCTCCTTGCGTCCTGCTGGTGACCAATCCTTTAATCCGACCGGTAAAAATCCCAACCGGGACCGTTTTTTTGAATCCCTCAGCCTGGATCCCTCCCGTGTGGCCTCGAGACCCCAGACCCATTCGCGGGATGTAATCGTGGTGGATGGATGCTGTCTGTCATCCCTGCCGTCGGGCGACGGCATGGCGAGCGTGGATGCTTCCATACAGCTGAGCGTCACCGTCGCCGATTGCCTGCCCGTCTTTCTGGCCGATCCTGAAAGCGGAGCCTTCGCTGTAGTTCACTCCGGCTGGAAAGGAACGGGAATCCTCGCCGTAGCCATAAACCTGATGCAGGAACGTTGGCAGGTACGGCCAGAAGAATTGCTCGCGGTTTTCGGGCCCTGTATAAGCCGGTGCAGCTATGCGGTCCCTGTCGACAGGGCCAACCTGTTCGAGGCCGAATTCGGATCGAAAGAAGGGTTGAGGGGTCCCTTGGGCTTTCCGGTCCATCGGGACGCGGACGGAGCTCATATCGATTTACAGGCGGCGAATGCCCTTATTCTGGAAAAATACGGCGTCCGCAACCTCGCGGTCTGCGCTGCGTGTACCTATACCGACGAACGGCTCGGATCCTTCCGCAGGGAAGGGGCCGAACATTTTACCCGCATGGTTGCTGTGGTCGGGCCTGCGGCCAAGGAGAAAAACGCATGAATGATATGATGATCGATATAAAAGAAGCCTGGAGGGCACGGATCGCCGCTGCCTTGGCAACTGTGGCCGCCGAATACGGGCTTGCCGAGCAGCCCGATGCAGAAAAGGTGGTGGTCGAGATTCCACCGAATCCGGAGCTGGGAGACTATGGTTTTCCCATGTTCCCCTTCGCGAAAACCTTCCGCAAGGCGCCTCCCGCGATCGCGCAGGCCATAGCCGCCAGGCTGGCGCTGGATCCTGCCACGAAAGGGATGGGTACGGCTGCCGCCGAAGGCCCCTATGTGAATGTGCGGATTGCGAAAAGCTCCGTCATCAAAGGATTGCTGAAAGAAGCTCTCGATCCCGCCTCGTCTTTCGGACGCCCCTCCAGCATGGCCGGCAAGCGCATCATGGTGGAATTTTCTAGCCCAAACACGAACAAGCCCCTGCATCTGGGCCATCTGAGGAACGATGTCCTGGGCGAGAGCCTGTCGCGCATCCTGGCCGCCTGCGGCGCCGAGGTAAGGAAGGTCTGCATCATCAATGACCGGGGCGTGCATATCTGCAAGTCCATGCTCGCATATGCAAAATTCTTCAACGGCAAGACCCCCGAGTCGGAGGGTATGAAAAGCGACCGCTTCGTCGGGGATTGCTACGTACGTTTTCACCAATGGTCCAAGGAAGACCCGACCGCGGAGGCCCAGGCCCAGGACCTCCTCCTTAAATGGGAAGCCGGGGACGCGGAGACCGTTGCCTTGTGGAAGCGCATGAACGAGTGGGCTGTCGCCGGCATGAAAAAGACCTATGTGCGCACTGGTGTCTCCTTCGACACCTACTATTTTGAAAGCGAAACCTACCTGAAAGGCAAGGACGAGGTCATCAAGGGGCTGGAAAAGGGTGTCTTTTACCGGGAGGAAGACGGTTCTGTCTGGATAGACCTGACAAGCGAGGGACTGGACAAGAAAGTCCTGCTACGCAAGGACGGAACTGCCCTGTACATGACCCAGGATATCGGCACCGCCATCTATCGCCACCGCGATTGGCCCTTCGACCAATTGGTGTACGTTGTCGGTTCCGAACAGCAGTACCACTTCAAGGTGCTTTTCAGGGTTCTTGAAAAATTAGGCTTCCCTTGGGCTTCCGCCCTGTTCCACCTTTCCTACGGCATGGTCAACCTGCCAGAGGGCAAGATGAAAAGCCGCGAGGGGACGGTGGTAGACGCGGATGACCTTATCGACAGGCTCCGGGAACTCGCCTTGGAAGAAATCCGGGAAAAAGGGCGTGAAGAGGCTGTCGGCGATCCCGAGGCCATAGCGGAGCTCATCGCGCTCGGGGCCCTGCACTATTTCCTCCTGCAGGTCACCGCCACCAAGGACATGCTTTTTGACCCCAAGGAATCCCTCTCGTTTACCGGGAATACCGGTCCGTACCTGCAATATATGGGCGCCCGCATACATTCCATCCTTTCCAAGGCCGAGGGTAGCGCCGCTGCTTCGGGTTCCGTACGCCCTGAGCTGCTCACCGGTGACGCCGAGTGGGACCTTGCAAAAACCGTCGCGGCCTGTCCGGAAATCGTAGCCCTGGCTGCCGAGCGCCTGGATCCATCTACGCTATCCACCTATCTGTACGACCTTTCCAAGGCTTTCAGCCGCTTTTACCACGATTGCCCCATCCTGAACGCCTCCGATCAGGATCTGGCGGCGACAAGGCTGGCACTGGCAAAGGCAACCCTCCGGGCTTT
>CAXNJE010000243.1:0-4401 GCA_964202565.1 Breznakiellaceae bacterium
CGTCGCCACCAGAATGGTGTCGGCTACGATGCGATGTTTCTCGCCACCGGCCTCGGATCCCATCTTCGAGAACACCACGGCGCTCTCGGTATCGCTGATCCGTTCGATGGCCTGCACTTTCGAATCCAAGTGGAAATCCATGGGCTGGAGGGCGCGCATCAGGCCCTTGCGCAGTTCGGGTTCCATGAAGGGGACGATCTCGCCCAGCATTTCCACCACGTCGACCTTGGCGCCCAGTTGGGAGTACATAGCGCCGAACTCCAGGCCGATGACGCCGCCGCCGATGACGGCCAGGCTTTTGGGTATGCGCTTCATTTCCAGCAATTGGGTGCTGGTGACCACCGCCGGGGAATCCACGAGGCCCGGTATGGGGGGGAGCGCGGGCCGGGACCCGGTGGCTATAAGTATCGCCTCGGCCTTGAAGGTTTCGCCCCCCGCCTCCACGGTGGATCGGTCCAGAAAGACGGCGCGGGCGTTCAGCACCTCGACCTTGGAAGCCTTCATCAGGGACTCGATGCCTTTTTGGTAGGTGGCAACCACCTTGTCCTTCCAGGCCAGGGCAGCTTCCCAGTCCAGGTCCGGCTGGTGGGGTGCCAGGCCCTTCACGTCGCCCTTACGGACGTGCAGGTAGTGCTTGCTGGTGTTCAGGAGCGTCTTGGTGGGAATGCAGCCGGCGTTCAGGCACACGCCGCCCAGCTTGCCTTCCTCTATCAGAAGCACCGACTTCCCGCGCTTTCCAGCTTCGGCTGCGGCAATGTACCCGCCGGGGCCGGCGCCTATAACGATGAGGTCGTAACTTTTCATTTTGATTTTTCCTTTTTCGCCGCCAGCGCCTTGCCGGCTTCCCAGAGCCTGGCCGCCTGCCTCTTCGATTCCGTGCGGGCCTGTTTCATGTTCCCCGTCAGCAGGGTGCCCCCGCGTTTGATGTGAGCGCCCGCGACGACGACGTCCCGGACGTGGAGGCCCTTGCGGAAGAGTATGAGCTGGTCCAGCAGGTTCCCGCAGTTGGCGGGGGTGGGCAGGTCGGAGATGTCGATGGTAATGAAGTCGGCGGGCGAGCCTGCCCGCAGGCGTCCAAGCTTGCGGCCGGGGTACACCGCGTCGGCGCCTCCCTCGGTGGCCAGCTTCCAGACCGTGTGGGCGTCCATGAGCGCCGGGTTCTCGCGGTGGCCTTTATGGATGAGGAAGGCTCCGCGCAGTAGTTCGAAGAAGTCGTTGATGTAGCCGTCCGTGCCCAGGCCGACGGTGATGCCCGCCGCCAGCAGTTCCGGTACCGGCGAGACGCCGCCGCCCACCTCGCAGTTGCTTAAGGGGACGTGGACCATGCGCACATGGTTTTTGGCCAGCAGTTCAATCTCACGCTCCGACACCTGGACGCCCTGAGCCGCCAGCACCTTTTCGCCGAGCACGCCTACGCCCTCGTACCATTCGGCGCTGCGCATGCCGTAGCGCTCCAGGCACCAGTCGGGTTCGTAGCGGCTTTCGTTCAGGTGGAACTGGAGGCTTGTGCCCAGTTCGGCGGTGCGCTTCACGGCGGCCCGCATGAAGGCTTCGGAACAGGTGAAGGCCGTGTGGGTACACATCAGGCCGCCGATGCGTTCATGGCCCTTGTAGGCTTTGATGAGAGCGGCGTTTTCTTCCAGACCCTGCAGGCCGGTTTCGGCGGAAATGCGCTCGCAGGCTTCGGTGCTCACCAGGGCGCGAAGGCCCAGTTCGTCCAGGACGGCGGCTTCTGCGGCGAGTCCGCCGGGCATGGCCAGCGGAGCTTCCAGCACGTCGCAAAGGGAGGTGACGCCGGAATCTATCAGTTCCAGCGCGTTGGCCCGGGCGGCGGCGGCAATCATTTCGCTGTCCAGCAGATTTTCCACCAGGGGCCACCAGTAGTCTTCCAGGAAACCCTTGAAGGATACGATGGGTACCGGCGGGGTGATGCCGTGGGCAAGCACGCCGTACAGGTGCATGTGGGCGTTCACGAAACCCGGCGAGAGCACGCAATCCGTCAGCCTTTCAATTTCGGCCCCGGGATACGCCAGGACGCATTCTTCCACGGGCGCAACCAGCAGGATATCGGCGCCTTCGTACACGACGCCGAAGTTTTCCCGTATTTCCTGGCCAGGTGCGATAAGGTATTGAGCCGCGACTATCCTGGCCATGGCGCTACGCCGAAAGGATGGGAATCAGGGCGTACACGCCCGCCGATACGACCAACTCTTCGATGGAGAGTTGTTCCTCCGAAGAATGGCACAGGCTTTCGTCCCCCGGCCCGAAGCCGACGCTGGGGATGCCGGTGACGCCGCACAGGTAGGTGGCGTTGGTGCAGAAATCCCACTTGCCAATCTTGGCGGGCTTGCCCGTTATGGAGGTGTAGGCCTTGGCGGCGGCCTGGATCATGGGGTGGTTTTCCTCCAGCGCCCAGCTGGGGAAGTAGTCTTCCTGCACGATCTCGTAGCCGGTGTAGGTTTTGACTTCCTCGGTATCTATGGTCGCCGTCGCGTCGCTTAGAGCCAGAAGGGGCTTGAGTTCCGCGAGCAATTCTTCCTTCGTCTCACCCAGGGATATGCGGCGGTCGGCGATGATCGTCACCTTGCCGGGGATGGTGTTCAGGCTGGGGGTGTCGCAGATGACCTTCGTCACCTCGATGGTACCCTTCCCCAGGAAGGGATCCTCGGCGTAGTCGTTTTTCTTGTCGATCGCGCTGATCAGGGGGAGGGCCTTTATCAGCGCGTTCTCGCCCTTCCAGGCTGCGGAGGCGTGGGCTGCCTTGCCCTTCACCACCATCTTTATGAGCGCCCGGCCCTTGTGGCCGCGGATTACCATCATCTCGCTGGCCTCGCCCACGAGTATCAGCTTGGGCTTGATATCGGGGTTGTGCTCCATCATGGCGCGGACGCAACTGCCCTCGACGTCCTCCTCGGAGATCGAGCCCGAGACCCAGAAGGTGATCTCGCCGCCGTAACCTAGTTCCTTGATGGCCCGGCCCGCGAAGACCATGGCCGAAAGGCAACCCTTATCGTCGATGACGCCCCGGCCCTTGATGAAGCCGTTTTCCACCTTGCCTTCCAGCGGGTCGAAGCCCCACTCGGCGGCGTCGCCCGGGTCCACGGTGTCGATATGGGCGTCGGCGAGGATGACGGCCTTCCCGCTGCCTATGCGTCCAAGGCAGTTTCCGGCCGGGTCCACCCGGACCTCGTCAAACTTGAAATCCCGCATCTTGCCCGCCAGCCAGGCAACGGCGGCGCCTTCCTGATAGGTCCTGCTGTCTATGCGCACCAGGTCGCGCACGAATTGAACCAGCTCATCCTGGTGTGCCTTCATCCAGGCGTTGATGGCGACTGCTGCCTTGTTCGTATCCAGACTCATGTTGCGTTCCTTGTTTTCTTTGTGCTCAAGCTTAGGCTTTTGCTGTTCCGAGTTTTTCGGCGGCCAGGTGCACCGCCTCGATAATCTGCGCGTAGCCGGTGCAGCGGCACAGGTTCCCGCTCAGGGCTTCCTTGATCTGCCCGTCTGTCGGTTTCTTGTGTTCCGCCAGAAGGGCGTAGGTGCTCATGATCATGCCGGGGGTGCAGAAGCCGCACTGGACGGCGCCGGCGTCGATGTAGGACTGCTGGATGGGGTGCAGTTCGCCGCTTGGGCTTTCGACACCCTCGATGGTGAGGATTTTGGCGCCCTGGGCCGAGCCCGCCGGAACCATGCAGGAATTGACTGTCTTGCCGTTCATGATGACCGTGCAGGCGCCGCACTCGCCTATGCCGCAACCTTCCTTGGTGCCCATCAGACTCAGCCTGTCCCGCAACAGGTCCACCAGGCGCTCGTCGGGCCGGATGGCGGCGCTGTATTCCCGGCCGTTCACTTCCAGGGTTACGGTTGTGGTTTCAGCGGCGGCTGTCTTATTCGGCATGGTTTCCCTCCAGTCCAAGAACCTTTCCGAGTTCCCGTTTCATGACGTTCCTGACCACCGGTTCCTTGTATTCCGAACTCCAGCGCTTGCCGGCCTTCTTGATGATGAAATCGACGCAGGCAGTGGCTGCCTCGTCCACGAGTCCGGTGGAGGGTTTCTTGCCGCAGAGCACTTCCTCCGCGGGGCCAAAGCGGCCGGGGGCGGGGATGGTGGAACCGATGGAAATGCGCGCTTCCTCGATGAGTCCCTTGGACGAGAGCCGCACGAGGGTGGCGAAGTTGAGCCGGGATTTTGCCACGGCGGCGCGGCGGATCAATTTGTAGTACGAGCCCTTCCAACCGCTGTCGTCGAGTGAAGCGTAGCGGATGGAGATCAGCAGTTCGTCGTGCCGAATCGCCGTCTTCTTGGCGCTGGGGAAAAAGTCGCGGATGGGCAGGATCCTTTCGGTTCCCTTCGTGTCCCGTAGCACCAGTTCCGCGTCCAGCACGAGCAGGGCGGGGATG
>CAXNJE010000244.1:0-4354 GCA_964202565.1 Breznakiellaceae bacterium
ATCCCCGGGGCGCCGAGTCCAACGTCTACACCGTGGAAGGCGAGGCCTCCTGCCTGGTGGGCACAGCCGAGATAACCCTGGGCGGCTATTATTCCGACACCATCATCCCCCGGGACAAACTGCCCCTGCGCATGGCTGGCCTGTCCCACTGCTTCCGCCGCGAGGCGGGCGCCGCCGGCCAGTTCTCCAAGGGCCTGTACCGCGTCCACCAGTTCACCAAGCTGGAAATGTTCGCCTACTGTCTACCTGAGGATTCCGGCAAGCTCCACGAGGAACTCCGCGCCGTGGAGGAGGAAATCTTCTCAGGCCTCGACATCCCCTTCCGCGTGGTGGATACCTGCACCGGCGACCTGGGTGCCCCCGCCTACCGCAAGTGGGACCTTGAAGCCTGGATGCCCGGCCGCAACGGCGGCGAATGGGGCGAAGTCACCTCCACATCCAACTGCACCGACTTCCAGGCCCGCCGCCTCAACATCAAGTACAAGGACGACGACGGCAAGAACAAGTACCTCCACATGCTCAACGGCACCGCCATCGCCATCTCCCGCGGCATCATCGCCGTCCTGGAAAACTTCCAACAGGCCGATGGTACCGTGAAGCTGCCGAAAGCCCTCGTGCCATATTGTGGGTTCGAGGTTATCGGGAAGAAGTAGCAGAGGGAGCACGTTTGCCGGCATATCCTGGAAACGCGCACCAGGAAGCGTATGCTGGGGGTCCTGTCAGGGGAAAGTCCAGACGCTGCCAAGAGCAGCGCCCGGGCTTTTCCCAGACACCCCTCACCGCCTTTTCAGGCGCGCGTTTCCAGGCGATTGCTGAGGTTGTGATGCACCCTCTGATACGGCTCCACCCTCGCTACGAAAGTCCGGCGGGTACGCCGGACGTTTCTGCGCTACCCCCTCTGCGGGAGTCCAGTGGGGTCTGACCCTCTGGGTGAAGCTTGAATCCACTTGGCGGCTACCGTTGAGTGTAGTATCATCTAATCTGGAGGTAATTATGACTTTGCGCTATGTGCATTGGCAGGACGGCCTCGATTTCCTCGGCTACCTAATGGATTATCCCGATTACATGACCCAGGGCACCTCCCAAGAAAACTTGAAAGAGCATTTGATCGACCTATATCGCGATCTATCTTCCGGAGAATTACCCTATGTGAAAAAAGTTGATGAATTGGTGATCACCGCGTGAAACGCGACGACTTGATCAAGAAGCTCAACGAATTGGGTTGCACGCTGGTCCGTCATGGCGGCAAACACGATTGGTATGCCAATCATAAAAACGGCGAAATGCAAGCAGTTCCACGACACCGGGAGATCAACGAACACTTGGCCAGGGCCATCATAAGGGCTTTAAGCAGATAGAATAGCGACGGCGGCAGAATAACAGCTTATTGCGTTATCAAGCTCCATCCTTTAAGTGATAAAAGTCCGCACTCCTCCAATCCATGATGACTTGTTACCACACTTCGGCGAATAATTTCCAGATCAGCTTGACATCAACAATTCGCTTGCAGAATTCAAATGCCAATAACTAATGACCTGCGAAAACAGCAAGTCAATGATTTCAGTCGGGCTTCGCACCATAGCGGCTTGCCAATTCGGCGGCCAATTCGGCCTGACCCACCGTCCTGCCCTCCTCGGAATCCTTGTAACCCTTCTCTATCGCGGAGAGGAAGGAAGAACGATAAGCCAAACGGTCGTATTCTTCCGGGGGCAGCAGAACCGCGGCGGCTTCTCCATTCTGGGTTATTACTACGGGGCGCCTGTCACGTTTCATTCCGTTAAGGACTTCGGATGCGGATGCCTTGAAACGGGCGAGAGGGAGGATATTCGATGCAAAAAGCGTGCTACTCATAAAGGACTCCTTAAAGGATTTCAAGACAATCCTTAAAAGGATTACAATACGGACTTTAATAGAAGTCAATTCAGCTGTTGATTGGCGACCAAACCTTCCTGATCCGTCCTCATGCCATGGGGTCATCCATCCAGGGAAGCTGGGTAGACGGAGCGCTTGACGAAGGGCGCGGACAGGAAGCGGCCCAGGGTCCGGCTTGTTCCCAGCCAGTTGAAGCGGACGCCGTTCTTACGGTTGGCGAGCATCCGTTCGACCAGCCAGGGACACACAGTTTCGACCCGGTCTGAAAGGATGTTGAATATGCCTCGAACTCTGGCCCATTCCTGTGGCTTCCCTTCGTATTGCGCGGTGATCAGGTCGGTTACGGTCATTCCCGGCAGGAGCGCGCCCACGAGGACCCCCGTGCCCCGGGTTTCCAGGGCGACGGAATCGGTGATGTATGAAAGTGCCCGCTTGGTTGCCGCGTATACGGTCATGCCGCGTATGATCGGGCCCTTCGAACCGAGGCCCTCCACATTGTAGATCGCGCCTTGACCCTGCCGTTTCATACCGGAAAGCGCAACCTTGCAGCCAAAGAGGGCCCCCCTGCAGTTGGTGTCCACGATGGAGGCGATGAACTCTCCGTCCATCGCATCGAGGTCGCTCACACCCTGGCCGATCCCCGCGTTGTTGATCCAGATGTCGACCCCGCCCATGCGTTCCACCGCGTAGTCCCAGAGTCCCTGGACTTGGGCAAGGCTGGTAACGTCACACCGTTCGCCGCCGATCCGGCCGGAATCGGATTCTGCCGCCAAGTCCCGTACGGCCTTTTCTATGGTTTCCGGTCTACGCCCGCTAATGACAACCGATGCCCCCCGTTCCAGAAAAGCACGGGCAAGTCCGTACCCTATCCCACGCGCCCCTCCGGTGATGACAACCCGCATTCCAGCCATTCTGTCGCCTCCCTTTCAAAATCAAGTTAGGAGTACGGCCGTAGTAGCGTCAAGATGCTCAAGACACTGGAGACAAAACGGGTCAAGCTTAACCAGGCAATACAGCTATGCAATTTCAGCACTAGCTTTCCGTACCGCGGGGAGACTGTCAGCCTGGCCGAGGCCCTGGAACTGCGCAAGGCCTTGATGGCCGACATCGAAGCCATCTCCGGCCGTTGCGCAAAGTCTGCTTTCAAGGAAATCGTCCATAAGGAGGAACGGGATATCGTGTACCGGCCCAGGCAGAACTTCAATGAAACCTGGAACGAATACCGCGAACGTCTTGAAGAACTCAGGGAACTCAATAACCTGATCCATGCGCAGAATCAGATGGTTCCCGTAAAATTCAAGGATGAGAGCGTTACCTGAGGAACGCATTGACATGATCTTTTTAGGAGACAGGGGAACAAGCGCACATCTGCCGCGAGGCAGCCTAGCCCGTAACCCGTCGACGCAAAACGGGAGTGGCGATGTCATGTTACCACTTTAAACAAGAGTGACAAGGTCTGGAAAACCTACAATGGTTACCATTTACTTGGCACCCCTTTTCGCGCACATACGTACTACGAACCACTTACCCGATGGTTCCGCGTCTCCTTTTCTTTTTTATGACAAGCCTCGTTTGGAGGCAGATTCAGGATGGGGGCATCTGACCCTTAGGGCGCGATATGGGTGGATGATCCAGAGAGGTCAGACACTCATGGGGCGGCAGCCCCCCGTGAGCGGAGCCTTTTCCTGGCAGCTAAGACAAATGGTGAACGACTGGGATTTTTATATCGACCTGGAAAATGCCGAATTTGTTGACTGTGGACTCAAGAGGACGATGATTGTAAGGTTGAGCTTTCTTGCGGCTGTCCCGGCAAAGGCTATTTCCGGAACGATAGGCGCAGTCCCCCAAAAAACAATGGAAATAATTAGAAATCAGCTAGGGTCTTATATCATTGGGTGATCCGGGCCGACACGATAGGCCTGTTTGCGCCCCACTGGAGCGGGAGAGTCAGACCTTAGAGTGCTGCTGAGTCTGAACCCTCAATCTGACTACTTGAAAATGTATATTATAGACATATACTATTGAGATGACACTCTCCGTTCTTTCGGAAGCGACAGGTTTTGAATGGGATGAATACAACTCTAAGAAAAACCAGGATGCACATGGCGTCGAACCGGGTGAATGTGAGGAATTATTCTTCAATCAGCCTTTGCTCGTAGTCGAGGACAGGAAGCATTCGGGTATGGAACCGAGATTCCACGCCATGGGCGCCAGCGATTCCGGCAGGAAGATGCTGGCGGTCTTCACGCTTCGGGGAAGCAAGATTCGGGTGATTTCCGTTCGGGATATGAGCAGGAAGGAGCGGGCGATATATGAGAACAAAGAAAGCTGACATTCCGGTCTTCGCCACCGAGGGGGACGAGGCGGATTTCTGGCAGAAGAACGATTCGACTGATTACCTGGACTGGAGCGGGGCGCAAACCGTTGCCCTGCCGAAACTACGACCTACGCTGAGGAGCATCTCCCTTCGCCTGCCCGAGCC
>CAXNJE010000245.1:0-4337 GCA_964202565.1 Breznakiellaceae bacterium
AAAAGGCAGGTGGAATTCGGGCAATGGAATTCGGGCAATGGAATTCGGGCAATAAAGTGCATAATTTGGTATCTTGTAATCCGGGGGGACACTAATGGGCCTTATGGATACTTTCAGGGAACGCCGGAGTGTCCGCGCATATTCCAGTCAAACAGTGGAGAGGGAAAAACTCGAAGCCCTGGCGGAGGCGGTACGGATTGCGCCTTCGGCGAGCAACTCGCAACCCTGGCACCTGGTTCTGGTGGATGATCCCGTTCTGAAGGAAAGTGTCGCCCGCGCCACCTTCAGCAAGGTGATCAACTTCAACAGATTCGCCTTGGGAGCCCCCGCCTTTGCCGTCCTGGTGGTGGAGGAACCACCCCTGCTGACAAAAACGGGTTCGATCCTGAAACGGCGCGATTTTCCCCTCATCGACACCGGCATAGCCGCCGCCCAGCTTTGCCTGCACGCCACCGAACTGGGACTGGGCACCTGCATGCTCGGCTGGTTCGACGAGGGCAGGATACGGCGCTTGCTGGGAATTCCCCGCCGAAATCGCATCGCCCTCGTGGTGACTATCGGCTATCCGGCAAATGACACTCCAATCCGTGAGAAGAACCGAAAACCACTTGATAGCATGCGGAGCTATAACAGGTACTAATGGCGCTTATTTTAGCCGCAGGACCTGGGCTTTTACGGCGGCAACCTTGGCGCTGGCATCCAGGTCCTTCGTTGCCATGGAGACGGCGTCCACAACCTCGGCCTTTTGCTTATCCAGCAACTTCGTCAATTGAACAAACAGGTTTTTAAGGAACCAGCGGTTCGCGGTGACGAAAAGGGATACCTTCTTGTTCTCAAGCCCAGGTTTGGTTTTCAGCCAGTCCCGTATGGGGGACTTCATGTTGAAAGCCTGGACCATACCATAGATGAGGACCGTGTCGTAGGCGGCCAGATCCTTGCCCGCCATGTTCGCTGCAACGGATTCCTCGAAGCTCAGCCCTTCAGCGGCGAGAGCTTCCCTGAAGTGGGCAACGTAGGGGTCCGAATTCACGTTTACCTCATCGTACACCAACAACACCTTGCCACCATTCGTCTCCGCACCAATACCGACGGTAACAAGCAGGGCACACGCGACAGCGATCATTATTTTCATGGATGTCCTCCGTTCGGGCGTATTTTACCTTTAAGCCAGGAAAGCTTCCACTGGTTCCGCCCTATTGGTTATGCGGAGGAGGATCATGCCTGCGGTCTGGGTGATCAGGCCAGGGGCACACAAATGCGGAAATGGTAGTCCGAGGCATAGGGGTCACCTGCGTCCGGGTAGTAGGTCTCGAAGTTGAAGGGCAGGATCGGCTTGCGGTCCATGGCGGGAAGGATCTCCGCATAGATGGCGCGATAGCTTTCCGCCACATGGGCGGCCGAACCGCGGTGCTCGAAAACCAGGCAATCGCAGGCCGGTACAGCCTTTCCCACCAGGTCGATCTCCAGCGAGTCCAGGGTTTCCATTTCGACCCCCGTCATGATGTCCACCCAGTCCTCCGCATCCTCCGCCCAGGTTGCGAGCTGGCGGAAGCGAATAGGCTCCAGCCTGTGGGGAATGGACGGAGCCCGGCCGATGAAGCGCGCCCAGAGCCGGCCAACAAGCGAGGGATCCTCCGAAACGCGCAACATCCACCCCGCCAGCAGGAAGGCAGGCGAAGGTTCGAGTAGCGGGATCGAGGAGGAAACGCCCGGCAACGGGTTGCCGGCTTCCACCGCCGTGGCGGCACCGTCCGACAGACCGGCAAAATGCGCGACGGTGCTGCCACGACGGACGGCGCTCGGGGTACTCCCCAATACCCGGCTGAAGGCTCGTGTAAAGGTTTCGAGATCCCTGAAACCGTAGTCGAAGGCGACATCCGTGACGCGGCGCCTCCCCCCGGAAAGGTCACGGGCCGCCTCGGACAGGCGGCGGCGGAGCACATACTCCTTGGGCGGCATACCGACCACCCCCGAAAAGAGCCGGGAGAAGTGGTGGAGCGAGTAGCCCGCCTTGGCCGCCAGGGTTGGAACCGAAAGGTCCTCCGCCCACCGCCCCTCCATCCAGAGCGCAACCGCCCGAACTATCTCGCCGTTCGTCATGGCAGCCTCCCCAGGCTCAGTCTTCCAGACCCAGTCCACCGTCCGGGATCCATTCGCCCCAGGGCGGCAACCAGGACGGGGTCCGCGGTTCGCGGACGCGGTCGCAGCATCCATAGTATGGTTTTATGTCCAGTACGGCGGTTCCATCCAGGGCGTCAATGTCCGCCGGTTCCAGGATGCCCGTGGCGGCGTCCAGGCGGACTATGGGACACACGGTCATCGCGACCAGGTTTGGCCTGAATGGGCTCCTGTTGGCGAACACCCCCGACGAATGCCCCGGTGCGTAGGGAAGGTCCCCTTTCAGTACGGCCCTGGTGTCGAAACCCATGCCGAAATCCGAGCCTGACCACCACAGTACATGACAATGGCTGAATTCCTCCAGCCCCTCCAGACCATCGCGGAACGGCGGTTCGATCTCAATTTTCACACCCTTACCATCGCGCCGCACCGTCCCGATCCGCCTTAGCTCCATCTTTTCGTCCATATCAACCTCCGTTTCTGCTGATCTGAAGACAGCCTATAACGGATTGGCAAGCGCGCGCTTGACGACGCGTTCGAAAATAAAAACCTGCGAAGAGGTGAATTTGACGTTTCGTGCGATTGGCACATTTATTCATTCTTATCAGCCAGGACTCTTAATCCAGACGCGGTACCGTGGACGCGAGCAAATCCCAATCGGGGGCGGGAAGGTCCGAAGGAAATAGCCCGTCGATCCTCAATAGTACAAGACCGTGTATATAGGCCCAGGTTGCCGCAGCCGCGTTGGTATCAAACCCTCCATCCCCGGCGGTATCGGTGACGGCAGGATCGGCAGTGGATCCACCGGCAAGGGTTTGGCCAAGAAGGAGCAACGAACGGCGTGCCCAGGGCATGCTTCCTTCGGGCATGGCGCATACCAAGGGCGAGTTCATCAGGCGGTAGAGCGCAGGATGGGCGACGGCGAACCCCATGTAGGCCCTGCCCATTGCCGCAACGCCGGGGGGACCGTCCTTTGCGAAACCCTCGAGTCCGAGGTGCAGCAACCTGAATCCTTCGTCGGCCAGGGCGCCGAGAAATTCGTCCCTATCCCTGAAATGGCGGTAGGGCGCGGTCTTCGAGACTCCGGCCTGTTCCGCGAGCAACCTCAGGCTCAGACTGTCCGCTCCCTCCACCTCAAGAGCTTCGAGTCCACGACGGATAAGCTCGGCGCGCAGATGTCCGTGGTGATAGGTATCAGCCGTTTTCAATCCAGCCTCCAAGTTTATGTTGTCGGTGCCAACATAAATGAGTATAATGTAGGAAGTGCCAACAATCAATGGCATTATACAACAGGAGGATCAGGATATGAAAGTAAGATCGATGATGACAATCAGCGCGGTAATGGCCGCATGCCTGCTGGCTTCTTGCGCGGGCGCTCCCCAACCTTCGGCAGGTACGCAGGAAGGCCCTCGCCTCGTCCTGAATCTGGAACCGGGGCCTCACTACGCCAAGACCGTGGGAACCTTTCCGGCCCGCTATACCGTTCAACCACAGGTCGCTGTCTGGCTTGAAAACGAGGAGGGGAAATATCTTGATACGGTATACGTCACGGCCCGATCGGAGAAGGGAAATTGGCGGATGGCACCCAAGGAAGGCCGCCCCGAAGCCCTGCCCGTCTGGACTCATCTGAAACAGGGGAGCGCCGACGCCGTATCCTCGGCAACCACGACTGCCGAAAGCGTGACCTACGGGAATGGAATCGCTGCCCGCCTTCCCGCAGGCACCTATGTGGTCAAGCTTGAAACGAACCGCTCCTACGACTGGAATGGCAGGTACTCCAAGGAAAATGCCGGAGTCTCCGGCCAACCCTCGCTCATATACAAAGCCGAACTCACCATTGGTGCGGAGCGGACCGAAGTCCGATTCAATCCCATCGGTACAGGCTCAATGGACGGCGCCGATGGTGAGATCCGCCCCGGACTTGAAGGCATCGACACGGCGCTGGAACTGTTCTCATCCATGACCGTGTCCTTCGAATTATAAGGGCTTTTCTGGAATACCCGGCACTGCTCATGTATACTGGCATCTTATGGGATTTCCCCTTTTGCTTTCAAAGACCCGCATTCCCAAACCACAAAAGGGTCTTATACCACGGCCTATGCTGTCAGGCCGACTTGGAGAAGCCCTATCGCATCCTTTGGTGCTCATTTCGGCTCCTGCAGGTTTCGGGAAGACGAGTCTGGCCGCCCAATACATCGCCGGGCTCGGGCCGGGGACAG
>CAXNJE010000246.1:0-4332 GCA_964202565.1 Breznakiellaceae bacterium
TAATATCGGCTTATAAGCGGGAGCGCGCAGTGAAAAAGGAACTGGACCGATGGGTTTTTTATCACTTCGCGAGCCATCCCGCATGCCTCGCCTTGGTGGCCCTCCTTTTCATGGCAACTCCGGCCCGGGCACCAGCGTCCCCAACGTCCCTGGGGACAATTGCGCCGGATTTCCTGCTCAGGTCCGGAGGGGGCTCCGAACTGAGACTCTCCGACCTCAAGGGCGCGGTGGCCCTCATTTTCCATGAAACCCAAGAAAGCAAGAATGCCAACCTGGCACTGAAGCGCCACCTGGAGGCTACCGGACTGGCCGCGAACGAGGGAAACTCACCGGCTTTCAGGATTGTCGCTGTTGCCGACTGCGAGCCCTACCCCCGCCTGTTCCGCTCCATCGTCGAGTTGGCCCTTGTGGCTGTGTCCCGTGAGTCAAACACCACCATTTACGGGGATTGGCGGGGAGACATGGCCCGTGACTATGGGGTCCTGCGTGGCGACAGCAACATTTTCCTTTTGAGCCCCGAAGGCAGGATTGTCTGGCGCTTCGCAGGGGTCCTACCCGAGGCTGGAATCGCCGGGCTCATCGCCCTGATCAGGGATCTAACGGGAAAGGGGGCCGCGCGATGATTGTTTGTTCGGCGGTTCGCAGGATCAGCGACTTGTTGTAGGGAAATTTTGCAGTGACCAAAATCACATGCGTCTTCCGCTTGAAATGCATCATGGAAGTCCAGTTCATGAATCGTGATCGAACTCTTCTTCATGCAGAACAAGAGTCGGACCCTTACTTTTGACATTTATGAGATATTGGTATTATACTGACCCTGAATAAAAACAGGGCACGGACCTCAGGCTGCCCGTTTCAAGGAGCTCCCATGAAGGTTTCAACCAAAATTGCCGTATCGGTAGGTACACTCGTCCTTTTGGTTTCGATGGTGCTCGGTTCCTTCGCGATTGTGATGGGGTCCATGATCGTCGAGGACCAGGTCGAATCCAACCTTCAGACCCAGGCGAGGCTCGGCGCGACCATAGTGTCCAACAGCGTTTCTTCCCGCTTGGCCATCCTGCAGGAAATCGCCGACCGCGCGCGTACGCGTACGATGGATTGGGAGACCCAAAAGACCAGCCTCTCTCCCGACGTCGATCGGCATGGCTACTTGGATTTCGCGATCGTCACGCCGGACGGGAAAGCCCGTTACGTGCTGGAATCGACCGAGGCCCAGCTTGGCGACCGGGACTACGTAAAGAGTGCCCTCGCAGGTACCAGAGCCGTCTCCGACGTCCTGATCAGCCGGGTCACCGGAAAACCTGTGGTAATGTACGCAGTCCCGATCTTCGTGGGAGGGATAGTCCGCGGTGCCCTCATAGCACGCAGCGGTGCTGAGAGCCTCGGAACCTATCTGGGTACCCTCGCCTTCGGCAAATCCGGTTATACGTATATGGTCAACAGCAAGGGCATGGTGGTAGCCCACCCCAATTCGGAACTCGTCCTCAAGCAGTTCGCCCCCATCGAGGCTGCCAAGGAGGATCCCGGTCTTGCCAGTCTCGCGAAGGCCTTCGAGTTGATCATCAAGGGCGGATCTGGCCGTGCCGAGTATTTCTACAACGGCAAGGATATCGTCTGTGGTTGGGCTCCAGTGGAAGGCACCGCCTTCTCCCTTGCGATCGCCTCCGAGCGGAGCGAATACCGCACGGGGATTGACCGGCTAAGCGTCATATTTCTGGTCGCAGCCCTCCTCTGCATCGCAATCGGCATTGCCGTGGCACTCCTCATCGGCCGGACAGTCTCCCGGTCCATTGTCGAGACATCCTCCCTCCTGGCCGACATAACGAAGGGCGACGGTGACCTAACCCGCTCGCTCCAGGCCCGCACTTCCGACGAGATCGGAACCCTCGCGCGCAATTTCAACGCCTTTGTGGAAACCCTCCGGGGCATGGTCACCAAGATCCGCGCGTCCGCGGAGTCCCTCGGAGAAGTGGGAGCCGACCTCTCGGCGAACATGGAGGAGACCTCCGCCTCCATCATCCAGATCGCGGGCACTATCGAGTCTGTGAAGGACCAGGTGACCGAGCAGGCGGCGGGCGTCAATGAGACCCTCGCGACGGTCGAGCAGATCACGCGGAACATCGAATCCTTCAAGGAGCGCATCGACGACCAGGCCGCAAACGTGACCGAGGCATCCGCCTCCATCGAGGAGCTTGTCGCTTCCATCCGTTCGGTGTCGAACACGCTGGAGGGCAATACAGCCAACATCCAGTCGCTCCTGGATTCTTCGGTCGACGGCAAGGAAAAGATCTCTGCGGTTGCCGACATCATCCGGCGCATCGGCACCGCCGCCGAGGGCATGCTCGAGGCAAGCTCCGTGATAGAGAGCATCGCCTCGCAGACCAACCTCCTGTCCATGAACGCCGCGATCGAGGCCGCCCACGCGGGAGACGCCGGGCGTGGCTTCGCGGTGGTAGCCGACGAGATCCGCAAGCTCTCCGAGAATTCGAACGAGCAAGCCAAGTCCATCTCCAAAGTGCTGGCAGACATAAAGGGTTCTATCGATGAGGCGGTCGCGTATTCCCGCGAAGCCGATGCAAGCTTCGACGGCATGCTCGCGCAGGTACGGACGGTCAGCGACCAGGAGCGGGAGATAAAGAACGCGATGATGGAGCAGAGCATCGGCGGCGGGCAGGTACTGGAGGCCATCGTCGGCATCAACCAGATCACGAGCCAGATCCACGGTGGCTCGGCCGAGATCCTCGTCGGCAGCCGGACCATCCTGGACGAGATGAACCGCCTCACGACTATCACACAGGCGATCAATCAGAGTGTCAATGAAATGGCAGGAGGCGCGAAAGAGATTTCAGACTCCATCGCCCACGTGACCGAGCTGAGCGTGAGGAACCGTCAATCGGTCCAGACCCTTGAGGGTCAGGTCGCACGCTTCAAGGTCGACTGACTCCACCGTCCTATCAGCCCGGAACGTCCCTGCTCCAGTCTTCGACCGCAAGCCCTGGCAACATGGAAAATGCGCCATCATTGGTAACCAGCGTCAGGTGGAGGCTGAGCGCGTGACTCGCGATCAGCAGATCCAATGGGGAAAGAAGTTCACCCATGCTAATCACCGAAATTCCATTCTTGACGGTGAAACTCCCGGGTACTACACTTTATCCAATCCGGCGTTGCCGGGAACCTCGGCAGGAGCTGTCGGTCAGGTAGCGATAATTGCCGGATTTCAAAGCCAAACCGGTATTTCGGCGAATAATCACCAATGTCCAGAAATGACCGTTCCTATCCATACATTGAACCTCGATTCCGGTGGCTTTCCGGAATCAGGCGCTATATGCTTCGCCAGTAATAAAAAGCCAAGGGGCAGAATTATGAAAATGCGCGGCTGTCTCCCGATTTTCTTGTCAGGTTTTCTTCCGCTTCTAGCCTGGTCCCTCCCCACTGTTGCGGTGCTCGACCTAAGCTCCCCGAAGGGTATCGACTCTTCGGTAATCGTTCCCGTGACCGAATCGATAATGGAAGAGGTAGTCGGCGCCAAGGGCAGGATCAGGACGATCGTGGGAACAGGCGACCGAGGTACCGCCGGGGACGACGGAGAAGCGATCAAGGCCCAGCTGAACGGTCCAAAGGGGCTCGCTGTCGACGCCGCAGGCCGCGTTTTCATAGCTGACTCGCGCAATGCCTGCATCCGCCGCGTGATCGTCGACGGCCTGATCGAGACCGTCGTCGGAGTGCTTGGCCGCGATGGCGGGAATACCGGTGACGGCGGACCTGCGAACGGTGCCTACCTGCAGGAGCCCGTGGTGGTACAGGTGGACGGGCAGGGTTCGCTCTGGATCGCGGATTCGAAGGGGAACGTCATCAGGAAAGCGTATCTGCAATAAGGGCTTCAGTGCTTCGTACCCGATCCTTTTTAAACCCTCAGCAAACCATCTATCTCGGCAAAGTGCGTGTCGAGGGTCAAAAGGGCGGCACCGTGTTCCATGCAGCTGGCAGCTATCCAGACATCATTAATTGGTATCGGGCGGCCTTTTTTCCGGAGTATCCGTTTGATCTCGGCATACCATTCAGCGGTACTGTCACTAATCGGAACGCAGACCGTTCGGGGTTTTTCGCGAAAATGGTTCAGTATTTCGCGGTTTTCGGCATTCCGCGTACCGTTCAGAAAGCCATCATACAATTCGCCAATAACCACCGGCGACAGCAATACCGCTTCATGCCTGGCCAGGATGTCCGCGATGCGCCCGTCGCCTCCCATGAGGGCTGAATAAGCGTTGGTATCGATCAGGATCCTGCTCATGACTGCCAGTCACCCACGTCGATCCGCGCATTTTCAGCCTG
>CAXNJE010000247.1:0-4332 GCA_964202565.1 Breznakiellaceae bacterium
CCGCCCCCGGCTACCCGCCCTGCCCGGACCACCGCGAGAAGGGACTCATTTTCGAACTCCTGGACGCCACCGTCCGCACCGGCATGATCCTCACCGAATCCTTCATGATGATCCCCGCCGCCTCCGTCTCCGGCTGGTACTTCAGCCACACCGAAGCCCGCTACTTCGCCGTCGGCAAGATCGCCCTGGACCAGGCCCAGGACTTCGCCGCCCGCCGGGGGGAGGACCTTTCGGTCACCGAGAAATGGCTGAGGAACGAGCTGGGGTATGGGGGGTAATCCCCCCTGCCTGAAGAAAACGAATGCATGAACTTTCCGTTACCGAGGATATCCTGAGAATCTGTCTGGCCGCCGCGGAGGAGAACGGTCTTGGGCAGATCATGAAGATTCACCTGGAGATCGGGGTGTTGAATGATTTGAAGCGGGAATGGATACAACGGTATTTCGATCGCCTGAGCCGCGGTACGATTGCCGAGCACGCCGAAGTAAGCGTGGTAACCCGGCCGGTCCGGCTATTCTGCAAAACCTGCCGGAAGGAATATGCAATCGAAATACAGAAAGTCAGCCGGCTTGAATGCCCTGACTGCCACGGAACCGACTGCCGTGTAGAAGGCGGCTCTGGTTATTTCATCAAGGATATAGAAGGGGTGTGAGGGATGTCGGAAGTCAGACTCGTCAAAATCAAACAGGAACTCCTCTCGGAAAACAGGAACCTGGCCACTGAAATCCGTTCGGATTTGGCGCGCACCCACACAAGCCTGGTCAACGTGATGGGCTCACCGGGCAGCGGAAAAACCAGCCTGATCCTTGCCCTGCTCTCAAGGCTTGGCCAGAAACTGAAAATCGCCGTGATCGAATCCGACCTGGACTCGACCGTGGACGCCGATAAGATCCATGCCGCCGGATACCCGGCTGTCCAGCTCGAGACGGGAGGCTTCTGCCACACCAGCGCCGCCATGACCGAAAAAGCCCTGGAGCACCTGGATCCGGCGCGGCTCGATCTGATCTTCCTGGAGAATGTGGGCAACCTGGTCTGTCCGGCGGAAAGCGATTGCGGGGCTCACCTGAATCTGGTGATTCTGAGCGTGCCCGAAGGGGATGACAAACCGCTGAAATACCCGTTGATCTTTCGCATGGTAGATGCAGTCATACTGGGCAAGACCGATTACCTGGACCGGGAGGATTTCAATACCGACCGGTTCTGGGGCAACGTCCGAATTCTCAATCCAGCGGCTCCCTTTTTTGAGGTTTCCTGTCGTACAGGCGCAGGTCTGGAAGCTCTGGCCGACTGGATATATGGCATGGTCAAGAAGTAAAATATTTTCACATTCAGGTGCGACAAGGTGTGAGAAATTCGGGCACTAGACCTGCATCCTCAAGAGAACTTTACCGATCACCTTCGCGACGCCGAGCAGGCCGAAGCGTTCGCGGTACATATTCAGGAACATCAGGGTCGCATTTCTGGGGGGGACATAGCTGGTTTTCTTGGCTTGCAGCCTGATCGATTCCGGCTTGCAGCTTGGCACGCATACCCCGCAACCGATGCAGCGGTCGAGGTTGACAAGGGCTTTTTTATTCTGGACCGAGACAGCTCCCATGGGGCAGCGTCTCTCGCACTTCCTGCAGCCGGTGCAGGTTCCGGAATCCACGACGGCGAAGAAATTCGAATGCATGACTTCGGCGGGTTTGGGGAATTTCTTGGCATTCAGCAGGATTTCACAACAGTCGCCGCAACAGCAGCATATATAGGTGGGGTCCTGGGTATTTCGGGGCTGGATGACAAAGCCCTTTTCTTCTGCCCGGTCGAGCATCCCCAGGAATTCTTCCTTTACTACTTCCCTGGCGTTTCCCCTGCCGACCATTCCGATGGCGTTTTCCCCTATCATCAGGCAGGTTTCACGGATATCCCCATGGTCGCATGAGGATCCCTTCAGGTCGTTTGCTTGGCGGCACACACAGTTCATGACGGCGAAGGGACCGGGGATCCCGGCCACGTAGGACCGGATATCGTCGTAACGGCCGACGACCTTGTCGGAAGGTACCGCCCGGCCCACAGGTACGGTCCTCATCTGACCCGTGCTAGGCTGCCTGCCCGTGGCTGGGAAAATGGCCTCCCGCAGGCTCTCATCCATGTAGGTATCGAAATCCTCCGCATACTCCAAAGTAAGCCGGTCCACCTGCATTTCAAACATCCCGACGGCGATGGGCATCAGGGAATACCCGACTGTCTTTGTACCACCCCTGTGGACCAGAGCGGAGGTTACCGCTCCCTTTTTTACCAGTCCTTCCAGGATCTGACCAAGCTTCCCTTCGGTGGGAAGGTGATCAGGCTGAAGGGTGTCTTCTTTCATATTCCTTGATCGCCGTCCTCGCAGACGTTTCAGGATAGTCCCGGTCGGTTCCGCCAAGGCGCTCATGTGACAGGCGATCCAGGCTTCCCGCTCATTGAACAGATGTTTCAGAAGACGCAGCTCCACCCCCGATTCGGTTTGGGGGAAGGCCACAGGCAGGGAATCAATGCGTCTCTGCAACTCACGGTACACCATGGTGCATTCAGCCATGGAATGGCTTCCTTTCACAATCCCGCAGGTGCATCCGGAATACTTGCATCCAAAGTCCTATTGCCTTATATTACACATAGTACTGTGTGAATAGCGCACAGCCTTGTTGTTCAGCTAGGAGTGCCCCCATGAATCTGACCCTTTCTGCGGAGTCGAGGGTGATCGAGGATGCCAGGGCTTGGGCCAAGGCCCACGGAACCAGCTTGAATGCATTGGTCAGGGATTATCTTGCCTCGTTTGCTTCCAGGCTTGAACGGGAGGAAGCCGCACGGCAATTTGTGGAGAATGCGCGTCAGGGAGCCGGCCGTTCAGAGCCTGGGGCATCATTCAGACGTGAGGACCTCTACAAGGGTGAACGCTTCGGGGACGCCGAATAATGAGGGATTTCCTGGATACCAACATCCTTGTATATGCGAACGACGCAGCGGATCTCCGAAAGCAGGAAGTCGCCCTCGATTGCGTATACACGCATATCCGTGACGGTACCGGTGTCGTATCGACGCAGGTGATGCAGGAATACGCGGTCAACGGGATACGGAAATTGAAGCAGGCGATTCCGGTGGTCATGCATCAACTGCACTTGATCGAATCGCTACACGTGGTAACCATCAATCCAAACCTTGTCCGCAGGGGGCTGGAGATCAGAAGTATGTACGGTCTGGATTATTGGGACAGCCTGATACTGGCCGCAGCCGAATCCGCCGGTTGCGACCGCCTGCTATCTGAAGACTTCAATACGGGCCAATTCTACTGCGGCATCCGCACCCTGAATCCCTTCGAAGCTTAAAGTTCGGGACTCTGATACCAGTTTTCACCAAGATACCGCCCAAGGTTTTCTCCAGCGCTCCTGCTTTTCATCCTACGCCGTAAAGCTTTTCCGCATTGTCGTGCAGGATGTTTTTGCCCAGGTGTTTCGCGGCTTCCATGTCGAGCCAGTCGTCTTCGACCAGGTCGGCGAGGGTTTGGGTGATGACGTGGCGGGCGGCCAGCAGGGCACCGTAGCTTTCCTCGCCGGTCCAGGTGTCGCAGCCCCAGCAGACCTTGTCGGCGGTGCCCGTGTCGATGAGGGCGCGGAGGGTACGTACCGCCGTGCTGGTGGAGAGCAGGGGCAGCCAGCAGAGGTCGGGGTAGACGTTGGGCTGGTTGTGGAGCAGGGCGAGGACGTCGTCGGTCCAGGGGAAGGAACAGTGGAACAGGACGAAGCGGGTGGAAGGGTTTGCGACTATGGCTTCGCGCAGACCCATGGCGCGGGTTCCTTCGAGTTGGCCCAGGCCCGTGTGGACCTGGAAGGGCAGGCCTTCCTCGGCGGCAATCCGGCAGCAGGTGAAAAAGACCCAATCCTGGAAGTCATGTTTTTCCTGGGCGCTCGCCGCGGCGCCCTTGCGTAGGGCTTTCCCGGCAGCGGAATCGTCCACCTGCCGAAACGCGACGTCCCGCTCGTAGGCTATGGCCGATTTTAGGCCGACGCAGCCTGCCGCCTTCCGCTCGCTTATTTTTGTCCTCAGGGTATCCTCGACTTCCTTCAGGGAGGCAAAGGGCCGGAGGCCGTACAACGAAACCAGGCTGGTGTTGTCATGGGTTTTCTCCTCCACGTCGTAGGCATGAAGGAAGGGGTCTATCCTGAACACGGGCTGGAACAGGTCCGGGTGTCCGTTGTTGTCCCCCGGGTTCCAGTAGCAGTCCAGGAGGATGCCGGAATAGCGGCATACCCTTGCAAGTATCTCCAGATGCCAGCTTGGGTCGGTATGGGCTGCTCGTATCCTTCCCGATAT
>CAXNJE010000248.1:0-4291 GCA_964202565.1 Breznakiellaceae bacterium
CCCACCGTCAGATTGCGGATCTCCGTGACGAAACGCATGCCTTCGACAGAGGCCGATTCGCGGTAGGAAAATTCGATACGGTCCCCCGGAGCCAGGAAAAATGATCCCAGGGTACTGCGGGCACTCACCGTGTACAGCGAGCGGGGATCGCCGGCCAGCATGAAAAGTACCGTGTCCTCGGTTGGGCGATCCTTAACCCGCAGGACGACGCCGGAAAACCTGATCGACGGGGCCTCAGCCGCCGTTCCGCCCGTAAGTCCCACGAACTGGGCCCGGGCTGAATCGCGGGTATCGCTCATGGCGACTTTCTGGCCGGTGGCAATATCCACGTAGGCGAAACGCTGACGCTGCACGTCGTTCTTGAGTATCATGGTGAAGGCTGCGGTTCCGTCGACGTCCACCAGGAAGGGCCACGACGCCTGCAGGGCCTGGGCGCGTACGCGTTCATCGTTCATGGCGATTTCCATGGCCCGCATCTCGGTGATGCCGGCGAAAGGATAGCGCCGGGCCTCGCCGGATTTAAGGTCCACCATCATCATGCCCGTCAGGGTCTGGTCCGCCTCGTTGGGGGACGTGATGCCGGAGACAAACCAGGTGCGGCTGCTCCCGGATTGGTTCGAGGCGACGTAGGCGTAGCTGTCGGATAGCTGGAACACGTCCTTTTTTGGACCCATCAGCAGGTTCATCCAGCCATTTTTCAGACTGAGGTAGTCGTTGGCCTGACCCATTACCAAGTCGACCGGGATGCTCCGGTCCAGCCAGGCGGGTTCCTCACCCGGACGGTGGAAGGAAAGGCTGCCGTTGATAGCGTCCACGAGGACGACGCCCTCCCGGACAGGTCCACCAAAAAGGCCAACCGAGTTCCTGTAGGTGGGAACCGCCCAGTAGGGTTTTCCCTCATCGTCGATCTCGAAACTCCATGGACCAAAAAGCTTGTCGCGATAGGCGAAACGGATATGCCTGGCCAGCCTATGACCAAAAATGGCCAACGGCGTATACTTCATGCCTCCGGGCACCTCCACCAGGCGGGAAATGCCGCTTTCCTGATCCACCTCGATATAGCCGACCGTCCCCTTGTCGCCTGCGGAGAGCGCCACGGCGATTCCCGAATAATCCAGCGGAGCAACGCGGATTATGGCAGGCACCCCCTCCCGTACGACGGAAATGGAGGTGAATACCTCGTCGTCCATCTGGAATTGGGCACCGTAGTTGCCCAGCTTTCCCTGGGCTATGGTTCGGGACAATTCCTTGTCCAAGGCTGGCAGCAGGAGCAGCTCATCGATCCCGGAAGAAACACCCTCACCTGGGAAATCCCGGGAAAAATCCCCCTCGGAGCGCTCATCCACTTTCAGGCGCGAATAGTAGCGGACGTCGTTGCCCGGAATTACCAGCCAGGAGAGGGCGAGAAGTACAAAGGCCAGTGCCAATGGCACCAACCCGAGGAACATTCCGGGGACACGCCCCATCTTCTTGCCCAAGGCCAAAGACAAGCCCGTTCCTATCAGTGATACGTACAGGGCAACGATGATCCACGTGGCAAATGAGGCCGGGGTCCAGGCGGGAAGGAACAGGTAATCCACAAGGGGCAGGGTAAGGACTACGGCGACTATATAGATCACTGCGGCGAGGCGTAGTTTGTTCATGGTTCGGGTCTCCCTGCAACAACTGTAATCCCGGTCCCGACCGGGCGCAAGTCTTTCGGATGCCCCTGTTTTACATTCGCAAGCCCTGCCCTTCATGCTACAATGTACTGCATGGGAAAAGACCTGTATTCCTTCGTCATCGTGGACGACGAGCCGGAAATCCGCGAGGGTATCCGGGACAATATACGCTGGGAAGATTTCGGCTTCCGTTTTGCCGGGGCCTGGTCCAACGGGGTTGAAGCCCTGGAAGCCTGCAGCCGCGAAGCCCCCGACGTGCTGATGACAGACATAAACATGCCTTTTATGGACGGACTGGCCCTGAGCGAACGCCTGCTCGAAACGGCACCCTCCACCAAGGTCCTGATCCTGACCGGCTACGACGATTTCGGCTATGCCAGGACCGCCCTGAGGCTGCACGTCGACGACTTCATACTCAAACCAGTGACCCCTTCGGAATTCAAGGCGACCCTGACGAAGCTGAAGGAAAAGCTCGATGCCGAACGGGCGGAATCGCGGGACCTGGAACTGCTCAAAAAGCAGCTTGGGGAGAGCCTGCCCCTGCTCAAGGAACGCTTCCTGAACAGCCTGTTGTGGGATGAAGGAACCGGTTCCGATCCTGGTGAACGTATGGCCTACCTGGGCCTTTCCCTCCCCTGCCACGCCCGCGCCTGGCAGGTCATGGCCGTCGATTATGAAAGGAGCGGCAACAACCAGACCGATGAGCTGGAACTTCTTGCCGAGCGGAATCTGATACAACGGACCCTGGACGACAGCTATCCCCATATGATCTTTCAGGACCGGGAAGGGCGGGTGATAATCCTGGCTTGGGGTGAGGGAACCGGACGGCTCTACCACGAAAGCCTGAAGGCCTCCGAGCAGTTACGGGAACGCATTGCCCGAGCCGGAGGGTCGGGGGTGCTCATCAGCCTGGGAGAGGCGGTGGAGGGGATCACCCGCGTACACAGGTCCTACCAGGACGCGCTGGGCGCCCTGGCTTGGGGCAGGATGCGCGGCAGCCGGGGTATAGTCGCGTACAGGGAGTCGCTGGGAGGCAGTACTGCATCCGGCGCGGACGCTGCCCTGTCGCGGGCTGCCTGGGTGAAGTCCATTTCCACCGCACTAAAAACAGCATCCGCCGAGGACGCGGTTATGGCCATCAACGGGATGGCGGACGCCTTCAAATCGGGTGCCTTCGGGGTTGGGGAATACCGGCTGACCCTGCAATTGGCCCTCGCGTCGGTGTTGCAGGCCGCCGATGAGTTGGGGATTGCGGCTACCGACTTATTTCCAGGCGGGGAAGACCCCTTCATGCGCATACTGGAGCTTACGAGTCCGGAGAGCGCCCGGCTTTGGTTTTCCGGAATAGTCGTTTCCTTCATCCAATCGCTTTCTTCCAGGCAGGAAAAATTTGCGGCCTCCAAGGTACGCGAGGCCTGTGAATATATGGAAAGGAACTACACCGACCCGGATCTGTCCCTACCTGGCCTCTGCAAGGACCTGTACATCAGCGCAAGCTACTTCAGCGCCGTATTCCGGAAGCTGCAGGATATGACCTTTGTCGAATACCTGACGGACCTGCGCATCCGCAAGGCCATGGAACTGTTGCGTACCAGCGCCATGAAAAGCTATGAGATCGCGGAGCTGGTAGGGTATCGGGACGCCCATTACTTCAGTGTAAGTTTCCGAAAGATCACCGGGACCACGCCCACCGCCTACCGGAGTGGAATCGACACCGGCAACGGCAACGACGATGGGAGCAACGATGAAGAGGAGTGACAGGCTGCCCCGCTTCCGCAGCATCCAGGTGGCCATGGCCTTTGCGTACTCGGTACTATCGGTCGTCATGATAGTAGGCGCTGTCCTCATCTCCTACTCGGTAACCGAGGAAGCCGCGCGTTCCAGTTCCCGCCGCTATACGCAACAATTGGTGGTGCAGATAGCGGGCAATATCGAATCCTACATCGAGTACATGGACAGCGTGTCCGCCTTCGTCCAGTCGAATTTGGACGTCCAGGCGTTCCTGCGCGAACGGGACAGTGAGGCAAGGACGGCCATCGCCCAAAGGGCCGAAAAAGCCCTGGGTGCCATAGTCCGCAGCCGCAAGGATATATCGCTGGTTTCCGTCTTTGGCTACGACGGGTCCTTCCTCGCCCACGATCCCGCAGTCCTGAAAAACCCCAACGCCGACCCCGCCAGGCTGGGCTGGTTCATCCAGGCGCGGGCCAACGGGGGCAAGCCCGCCATCTCATCATCCCACGTACAGAACGTGGTGCAGGACAGCTACCGCTGGGTTATATCGCTTTCGCGGGAAGTAATAGACCAGACTACAAACCAGGGCGCAGGGGTGTTGTTGGTGGACCTGAACTTCGAGGTCATCGACCGTATCTGCGGGTCCGTATCCTTAGGGAAGCGGGGCTACATCTTCATCGTCGACGGCGAGGGCAACATCGTCTACCACCCCCGTCAGCAGCTCATCTACGGCGGGCTCAAGACGGAAAACATCCAGCAGATAATCGCGAGCCGCGACGAGTACCTGTCCATAAAGGATGCGGACGGCGACAAGCTGTACAGCGTGCGGACCATGGGAACCACTGGCTGGAAAATAGTGGGCGTCAATTACGAGGACGAGCTGGTGGCCAACAGGGAAA
>CAXNJE010000249.1:0-4276 GCA_964202565.1 Breznakiellaceae bacterium
TGGTTTGCGCCGATGGTAACCAAATATGCACCAGAGACTGTCCGCTCCTGGTACAACGGATACAACTGGGGCCCTGAAAGCGTTTACAATCCCTTTGATATCCTGCTCCTGTGCGACAAACAGGAACTGCGTCCCTGGTGGTTCGAGACGGGCACCCCCACTTTTTTGATCAAGATGATGAAGGAGCAACCCCGTTCCCTCCCCGAACTCGACACCCTGCTGATTGGTGCCGAGCTTTCCGACAGCTTTGAACCAGAAAGCATGAGCCTGCCGGTCATGTTGTTCCAGACAGGCTATCTGACCATAAAGGAACGTTTCAGCGATCCATTCAGGGGTGAGCATTACCGTTTGGGCTTTCCAAATCTGGAAGTGCGTTCTTCCTTTTCGCGCTTGTGTCTTGAAACCACCATTACCGATTCCGGCAACTCAAATACCAACCGGAATCGTTTGTGGGATGTGCTTGAGGCAGGCGACGGCGACGCCCTGCACCAGCTGTTCACCGCTTTCTTTGCCTCCATTCCACCGGACAATTACCGCAAGAACAACATCTCCCATTACGAAGGCTTTTATGCCACCGTGGTCTACGCCTACTTTGCCAGCCTTGGCCTGACGGTAATCCCCGAAGACGTGTTGAATCGCGGCCGCATCGACCTTGCCGTGATAGGCCCCAAGGGCATCTGGATCTTCGAGTTCAAGGTAAAAGGCCTGGACAAAAGCGGCGACGAGGCGCCCCTAGCCCAGATACTGCGCAAGGACTACGCCGCCAAGTACCGGGGCCGCCTGAAAGCCGATGGGCAGGCGCTGCCCATCAGGCAGATAGGCATCATCTTCGACGAGGTGGCACGGAACGTGACGAGCTGGGAGGAGGCGTAAGCGATCGAAAGAACGGAATTCTTGTAAAAAACAATATTATGGTGTACACTTTAACAGTGTGAGGAAATGCCGAATGATAAGTAATATTACCCTGTCAGCGGATGATAAACTGATTGAGCAGGCACGTAAACGAGCAGCCAATGAACATCGTTCGCAACATACGGGGGCTCACGATCACCGATCCTTTCCGACAGTGATTATCCGTACTTAGCTTTATGGGCCTTCACTTTCCAAGCGCCCAAGCTGGACAAGTGGCATAAAAAAACCTAAGCTTCACCTATGAAACTACTACTATATTTATTGGATAAATGGTACAATTCACCTCACCTCACCTCACCTCACCTCACCTCACCGATTGGACTTGATCGATGGTTGACACTCGTGGCTAAAATCCATGGCTGATAAACAAAAGAAAACACTCCTTCTGGTGGAAGATGAGGCGCTCATCGCCATGGCTGAAAAGAAGGACCTGGAGCAGTATGGGTATGCGGTAATCACCAGGAATACCGGAGAAAAAGCGGTTGAACTGATCAAGTCCCTTCATGCGCGCGAAGGCGACATCCAAAGGATAGATCTTATCCTCATGGATATCGACCTGGGCAAAGGTATGGGTGGTCCGGAAGCTGCCCAATCAATACTGGACATCCTTGATGTTCCTATTGTTTTCCTGTCGAGCCATACCGAGCAGGAAATTGTTGAAAAGACAGAATCAATCACTTCCTACGGCTATGTGGTCAAGGATTCGTCGATTACCGTCCTTGACGCGTCCATCAAGATGGCGTTCAAGCTGTTCGAGGCCAAGACCAGCGCCGCACAGGTGGCGGAACAGTTCAGGGCGATAGTCGAAAACAGCGCTGACTATATCATGCGCTACGACAGGCACGGCAGGCATCTGTACGGTAACCCAGCGTCCCTTGCGGCTTTGGGGTTTACACTGGATATCTTCACGGGCAAGACTCACCGCGACCTGGGTTTTCCTGAAGACCAGTGTCTACTCCTGGTGAACACGATCGAGGATGTATTCAGAACGGGACTTTCCAAGACGATAGAATTTGAAACCGATCTGGCAAAAGGTCGAGCCATCCTGCAACTGCAGTTTTCTCCGGAGTTCAACGCCAAAGGTTTGGTGAACAGCGTCATCGGCGTGTCCCGGGATATTACCATCCTGAAACAAACACAGGAAGATCTCCAAACCCATCAGATCGAACTGCAGCTGCAGAATGACGAACTACGCGACGCACAGGCGGATATGGATGCCTTGCGTCTGCGGCATTTCAACCTGTACGACATGGCGACGGTGGCATACTTTACCCTGACAGCATCCGGGCTGATAAAGGAAGCCAACCTGACCGCTTGTGCTATGCTGGGCCTGAACCGGAGCCATCTTGAAGGAAGACGTTTTGGTGACTTCATCACCGAAGAGGATGGGGATGGCTACTACCAATACCGCAAGAAGCTCCTTGAGACGGGGGTATTGCAGCACTGCAGTCTGCGTATGCGGCGGCAGGATGGCAGCGCTTTTTCAGCCTACCTGAAAGCCGTCATCGCCCAGGCCGAGACGGGCGAGGATGTCTGCCGCCTGGCAGTGGTGGAACGGGAGCTGGATGGGCCTGCAGAAAGCCGACAGGGAGACAAGCAGTGAAAAAGACGAAACTCGTTGTGGCCGAAGAAACAGTGGAACCTGCCGATTCTGCTGTTCCCCTCGATACCGGGTTTCCCGTTGTGGGCATCGGCGCTTCCGCCGGTGGGCTTGCCGCCTTCGAGGCGTTCTTTTCCGGCATGCCCGCCGACACCGACCCGAACATGGCCTTTGTCCTGGTGCAGCACCTTGCGCCGGACCATAAGAGCCTCTTGACCGACCTTATCAGGCGCTATACCCGCATGCAGGTTTTCGAGGTCGAGGACGGCATGAAAGTGCAGATTAACTGCGCCTATATCATACCGCCAGGCTACGATATGGCTTTTTTGAACGGTTGCCTCCAGTTGCTTGAACCTTCGTCCCCCCGCGGCCAGCGCCTTCCTATAGATTTCTTCTTCCGCTCGTTGGCTCAGGACCAACGGGATCGGTCCATCGCCATAGTACTCTCCGGAACGGGCAGTGACGGCAGTCTTGGCATACGTGCCATCAAGGGCGAGGCTGGCATGGTTATGGCCCAGACCCCGGAGAGTTCCGAGTATGACGGTATGCCCCGCAACGCCATCGCCACCGGCATGGTCGACTATGAATTGCCCCCCGCCGAGATGGCGGCATCCCTTATCGCCTATGCCGGACGCGCCTTCGGAAAGGCGCCGCCCGAATCCATCCTGCCCACGGAAAAGGCCAATTCCCTCAAGAAGATATTCATCCTGCTCCGGGACCAGACCGGCCACGATTTTTCGCAGTACAAGCCCAGCACCATCATACGGCGCATCGACCGGCGCATGGCTGTCCACCAGATCGACCGGATAGATGCGTACGTCAAGTACCTGCAAGGCATGCCCGCCGAGGTGCAGGCGCTGTTCCGGGATATGCTGATAGGAGTGACCAGCTTTTTCAGGGATGCCGAGGCTTTTACCGCCCTGGAGAAAATGATATTGCCCAAACTTTTCGAAGGCAAGAGTCCGGATTCTCTCATCCGGGTGTGGGTACCCGGGTGTTCCACCGGCGAGGAAGCCTATTCCATCACCATGCTGCTTGTGGAATATGTGGAAAAATTGAAGCAGAGCTTTGTCCTGCAGGTGTTCGCCACCGACATCGATCCACACGCGATCGCCATAGCCCGCTCGGGCGTCTATCCTGCGAGCATTGCCGTGGACATCACGCCTGAACGGCTGGCCCGCTTTTTCACCGTGGAACCTTCACGGGAAGATGGCCTTCCGCAATCGTATCGTATCAACAAGAATATACGGGATGCGCTGATTTTCTCCGAACAGAACGTGATCAAGGATCCACCCTTCTCCAAGCTGGACCTCATCAGTTGCCGCAACCTGATGATCTACCTGGGCGCTAATCTGCAGAAGAAGCTCCTGCCACTTTTCCACTATGCGCTGAACCCGGGGGGGGTGCTCTTTTTGGGGACTTCAGAAACCGTCGGCGAGTTTGTGGACCTTTTTGCCGTCGTGGACCGCAAGGCTAAGCTATACCAGGGCAAGAAGGTTGCGACGGGGGCCGTGCGCATGGCCTTGGGCGGGTTCCTCCCCACGATGACTACACCGGGCAGACCGGTTCCGCATGGCACCGGAAAAAAAGGAAAGACAGACAGCAAGTTGCCATTGCGTGAGCTTGCCGAGCAGACGCTGCTTAAAAAGCTGGCCCCTTCCAGCGCCCTCGTCAACAGCCAGGGCGATATTTTCTACCTCCACGGCCGCACGGGCATGTACCTGGAACCTGCCACCGGCGAAGTGGGAAACTACAATATCCTCA
>CAXNJE010000250.1:0-4200 GCA_964202565.1 Breznakiellaceae bacterium
CAAATCTTCGGTAAGTTCAGGATAGCCGGCCGGCAGGGAAACCCGACCCTCAAGCCGGCTATGATTCCGCTGTGTTTCCAGGCCCAGTGGCGCAAAGCGCTCCGGCGGGCAGAAGATTGGGTTGGTAAGAGCAAGGGCTCCCGCCTTGAGTGCCGATACTGCCGGGTCCTGATCGCCGTTAAGATAGCGGAGTTCCGCGCGGTAAAAGTCACCGGGCCGGGCTTGGTCGGTAAAGCTGAAATCACAGTCAGGCCCGGTAAATTCCTCAATCCTGAAAAGTTCGGCGTTCTTGAAAACGGCGATGTAGGCGCCCTCCTTATCAAGGGCTTTAGGGTCGGAGTCGTTGACGCTTACCGTGAAGGAAAGGGGAGCACGAAGGTCTTGGGGATCGACGCTGTCTCCCATGAGATACTCGCGCTTGCCCTGCCGCGCGCCAAGGATGATACGCGGCCCCTTGGAAGAATGGCTGATGAAGGCATGGCCGCGTTTGAGGGCCCGCAGGATATCCAGGCCGCTTTTGGATTCGGCATAGACCCAGGTGACGGCGCGGCTGTCACCCGGGGCAAGATCGTGGACATCAGTACCGCTCACCATGGTGGGGCGCCTGCCCATGGCGGCGAATTCCTTGTAAAAATCCTGGGTGGACACGTAATCGTCATCGGCCTGTCTGTTGCCGTTCCACACCTCGATGCAGTCCGCCTCATGACTCAGGGCCAGGGGATATTTCCAATCATAGGGTGTGGATAGGGGATGGTTGATGGAAAAGAGAATTTCCTGATCCGCCTTGGCCAGGGACCTGACAAGCGAGACAGCGCTGGGGACATCCGATGAATTCCGTTCTTCCAGGGAAGGCGAACCAAGGGTCGCAGCAAAAAGCGGGTATTCGAAAGGAAGGTTGGACCAGATATTGGCGTGCCCCGTCCCGCTCATGCCTTGGTTGACCGTCCACTCAAACCCATAAAGGAGGGTAAGCTTGTCAGAGACGTAGGCCGGGTCCACCCATTGCCTTTCGGTGTTGTGGTCGGAGAGGACGAAGAAATCGAGGTTGTGATCCTCTGCGTTTTTGACCATGTCTGCGACACTTGCATTTCCGTCGCTGACAGTGGAATGGGCATGAAGATCGCCCTTGTACCAGCTACGTGCCTTTGTCGCCGGTGGCGGCACACGCCCGGCATGGCTTTGGGAAAGGGGGCGGATCCACATCTTCAGGCGAAGGTGGGAAGTGCCGGCGAGCTGGTAGTGTTCCACCACAAGCGTATGCTCCCCCGCCGCCAGGGTCGTGGTGTAGGAACGTGTGTCGGTTCTGAATGCCGCCCCCCACCACTCGATGCCAGTCTTATCGTCGACGAAGAAGCGCGCCCCATCATCGGCTTCCAGGATGAAGGTGCAGATGGAAGGCTCGCCCAAACTCAGAAGGCGGCTCAGGCGCGACGAATAATTCACCGCTTGCAGACCGGGTACCGGAGACTTTCTGCCCCATTCCAGATCGATATCGCTCCCCGGATAGCTTGTACGCGCCACCGGCTCTCCGCCCAGTTCCGTGTTCCGGAAATATTCAAGCTGCCAGCCATTCTCCTGGGCCAAGGCAAACGCACCCATGCCGAGGAATGCGCCTAGGAGAACCAGGTGGCGTAACGAAGGGCTCATTTGAAAAGCATAAGCCATCCCGGCCTGAATGTGTCAACCTGCATCCGTATATTTTCCGGCATCCATCGAACAAGCTTCCCTGGATTCACCACGGCTTTGAGAGGACCTGCGAAAGGGAAAAAATTGACAGCCTGACACTGATGATTTATTTTAAAAAGCATGCAAGATAATACGGTCCATCTTTCCAAGGAACCTTACGGGCTTGAACTGGCAGAAAAAGCATTGATCAAATTGCTTGCCAAGCAATCCGATGCAACCATGAGCGGTACCATTCCAGGTTCTGTTCTATATGAAACCAACGACTTTTTTCAGAATAACCAAAGGATAACAAAGGCCTTGCTGGAAGAATTTGTGAATCGGGACCCCGGCATAGGATGAACGCTATTCCGAGATCGTAATCGTGCTGAGGCTTGAGACCGATTGGGCCAAGGCCTGGAAGACAGTGCAGAAACCTTGGGCCATTTTCCGGAACCGGTGCGGGGGCTTAGAATCTGGCCTTGAGCGTTACCGTGGCCACGGGTCGTTGCCCGTAGCGGCCCAATTCGCTCTCTTCGTCGCCGAAGAACAAGGGAACCAGGACCGATAGCTCGGCGTCGGAACCGAACGGCAGTATCCCGCGGAGGGTCGCGGCCACGCTGCCGTCCTGGAGCGACGCGAGGACAAGGGCCTCGAGCAATGCGTCCGCGAACGGCATGGACCAGGAGAACGCGGACGCGGCGGCGTTTCCGAGTTCCGGCAGGTGGGAGCCGGTTGCGGCGTGGAAATACCGGGCGTGCCGAAGTTCGGCGACCGCGCGGACCGGGAGCCCGGAGGGCGACCAGGATACGGAAAGGACCCCCGAAAGCCCGTCCAATTCGTCGGTCAGGTAGCGCCACTGGTATACGGAACCTTCCTCGTCCAACTCCGTCGTATCGGCGACTTTTCCGTTCGCGTACGCGGATTCCGCCGCGAAACGCCAATCACCGAGAATCAGGCTGCCCGAAAGCGCCGCAGCCCAGATGCGACTGACCCGCTGAAACAGTTCGGCATCGTAATCCCCAGGCAGGATCAGGGACTCAAGGAGTACGGAAGACGACCACGGCGCAGCCCGGTCTGGTCCTGTAAAGAACGATGCTCCCAGGTCCCCACGGTCGCCGGAATAGTCCAAGGACACCAGATACGCGGGGTCCAGGGAAAACGGGCCTTCATCCGGTTCCGCGACGGTCACGTCCCGTATTGTGTGTGTATTCCCTATGATCCGGAGGCTCCGGGGAAGGATCCCGTCGGGAAACCAGGGTGAACCGGGATCGGGCACGACAGAGGGCGGTACAAAGGGAGCGTAAACGAGGCGAAGCGATAAGTCGCCAGCCAACAGAGTCGCCGAAACGAGGTCCTCCGGCATGGACGCTTCTTCCGCATCGCCTGAAAGCAGGGTTTCTACGTCCTGGGGGCAGAGGAAATCAGCGACACCGAGCAGAAGCGCTGCGGATTCGTCCAGGCGGAAACGTCCAAGCCTGAAGGCCAGGAAATCAGCGGGAGCGGCGGTCAGCAGGGCCTCGTCGACACCCAACTCCGGCCGGCCACCTTCCCGTCTTAGCGATGCGGACGCCCCGAGCGAGAAGGATACTGCCTCCCAATCCAAGGTCAGGCGCGCTGAAGCCCGTTCCCGGCCCGACACCGGTTCGAGGTCATCGGGCATTCCGTCTGGCTGCGGCGCCGGCAACTCCAGCCAAGAGGCAATCTGTCCCCCGAAAGCGACTTCGGGCAAGGCCAACGAACCCACAAGGTCGGCCGACCTCACAGGGAGCGCCGCTGCCAGTGCAAAGCCCAGCACAAAGCCGAGCCCACGGCCGGGGGCCAGACATGTTTTCATAGCGATGCCGGGTTGAAAATCCGGTCAGGGACAGCGGTCCCGTCGTCGACAGAATCCACAACCACGTTCGTCGTCCCCCCGGTACGCAGGTTTTCCATGACAGCCGTCCTGGGATACGGCTTGCCGTTGCGCGTTTCAAGTTCCAGAACACGGTAGCGTTTGACGAGCCTGCCGTCCTTGTCAAAATAGTCGACGGAGCGCACCAGGCGGTCCGCCATACCAAAGGACACCAAGCGATCTCCATCGGCAGTACTGGCCCGCACCACGACCAGATTATCACCGACCGGCTCATAGGCGGCCGACCGCGCGTCGCTCGCGGCGTCCAGAAAATCGGAAGCAGTAAAATCCGATCCGAAAAGCCGCTCGTTCCGATTTCCCTCGGCTACGCGCTTCACCCCGGTGGAGGTCCGTAGCCATTGCCTTGTAAGCCCGCCGTCCTTTACGCGAAGAAAGGCGAGTTTGCTCAGGAACGCCGGTGACGCGATCGCCGCGAAGGTCCTGTCGATAGTCCCGGTCCGAATAAATCACTCCACCGGGACTTGTTTATGATAGAAAACCCTTCCTTATCGACAGATTCGCTTTCTGTGCTTGACACTATGTAAGATTTTTGTCGATCCTTCCTCTTTATGGCAAGCTTTAAGGCAAGCAATCGAGTGGTTCGCGCCATCGCGGCAAGCGCGGTACTCATCGTACTGGCAACG
>CAXNJE010000251.1:0-4190 GCA_964202565.1 Breznakiellaceae bacterium
GATGAACGCTGGGAGCTTTTTAACGGCATGGCCTGGGCAATGAGCCCCGCTCCCAACAGGTCACACCAAAAATTGGCGGGAGAACTATTCCGCCAGTTTGCCAATTTTCTGCTTGGTGCCGAGTGTCAGGTTTTTGTGGCTCCCTTTGATGTGAAGCTTTCAGAGGAAGCGTCGGATGAGGATGATCCCACTGTGTTCCAGCCGGACTTGGTGCTCTGCTGCGACCCGTCAAAACTGAAGGATTGGGGAATGCAGGGCGCGCCGGACCTGGTGGTGGAGATCCTGTCGCCGAAATCCGGAGTAAGGGACCGGAAAGTTAAATTTGACCTTTACGAACGCTACCGCGTGGGTGAGTACTGGATACTCGACCCGGACGGGCAGGTTCTGGAAATTTACCGCCACAACGGTTCAAGGTACGAGCGCGTCGGGGCCTTCAGTGGCGAGGATACGGTGCCGGTTTCGATGCTTCCTGGATTCACTGTGGAAATGGCCCTTCTGTTTCCCAAACCGCAAAACACATAAACACATCAAATAAAAATTTCCCGGACTTTGGTATAGGCTTCCTTCTCGTTCGTGGAAGGCCGGAATTCCATCCCTATCAGGCCGTCAAACCCCAGTTCATGCAGTTTTGCCGCCAGATTAGTGAAATTGATTTCGCCGGTTCCCGGTTCCTGGCGAGTGGGGACGTCACCTATATGGAAAGTGGGATACAAGCCCCAATATTCTTCCATGCCCCATAACAGGTTTCCGGCCGATCGTTGCTGGTGGTAACAATCGAAGGCCAGGCGGAATTGGGGATGGTTTATCCGGCGTATCCAATCCACTGCCAGCGCTTGGTCATTGACCAACACACCACCCTGGATATGGAATTCGTTCAGACCCTCCACCCACAATTCAACCTTGGTCTGCTCTACCAGTTTCATGATTTTTTCGGTCTGGGAGAGCAGGTTCGCATATTGTTCGGCAGTGCTTGCGTTCCGTGAGAGCCGCCTGGTCACTTCCTTGCCGTCGATGAAATCCACTTGGTTGGAGAAGATGAAAAGATGTTCGACACCGAATCTTTCCGCCATTTCCAGGCTTTGGTTCCAGCTACGGAGAGTCTTTTCATTGTCTCCCGGGTCTGCCAAGGAGCCCATGTCCTCGTCGAAGGTTGAGTTTATGGTGCACCCGTACTTCTTGCATTCCGCCGCCAGTTCGGGCATATCAACACCCCGCCAGCACCACACATCCAGACGTCGGATTCCCAGTTCCGCGAATTTCTCAACCCGCTGGAGCAGGGGAACCTCTGTGAACCAAAAATCCATGTAACCGGTGAATTCCATGTTTCTGCCTTGAATCTGCTTTGTTTCCGGCTATCAGTACAGGACCATGCCGCCATCTGCGGATATGGACTGGCCGGTAATGTATCTGGAGTCCTCGGAGGCCAGGAAGGCGATGATGCCGGCCATTTCCTCTGGTTGGGCCAGGCGCTTCATGGGGCAGTCCTGGGCGCGCATGGCAAGCCATTCCTTCCCGGTCATGCCGTCCATGGCGCCCACTTTCTCCGCCACGCTTCTGACCATCGCGGTAAGGGTGTTTCCGGGGCAAAGGGCGTTGGCTGTCGCGCCGAAGGGTGCAAGTTCCATGGCTACCGAGCGGGTCAGGCCTATCACTCCGCTCTTGGAGGAGGAATACTGCGCGGAGGCCGGCCAGCTGGTCTTTCCGGCCATGGACGAGATATTGATGATGCTGCCACCCTTCCGTTTCATCAGGACGGGAACGACGGCCTGGTTGTACAGGAAAGTACCGGTCAGGTTGATGTCGAGGATATCCTGCCAGCCAGCAAGGGTTACCTCGGCTAGTGGCGCCCCGGCGTAGAGTCCCGCCGAACAGACCAGTACGTCCAGGCGTCCGAATTTCTCAAGCGCTTTTTCTACAGCCTTCTTGGCGCCGTCAGCCTCGCGTACATCATTGAGGATGCCCAGGGTTTTGACACCGAAGCCGGCGCAGGCAGCCAGCGTTTCGTTCAAGGCTTCTTCAGCCATATCGATCCCGACGACATGCGCGCCTTCCTTGGCGAACCTGAGGGCTGTAGCCGCGCCGATACCCGTGGCGACTCCCGTTATCATCACTACCTGATCTGTAAATCGTTTCATCCTGTCCTCCTATGTTGTTTCACGTGCTGTTGTGAAATCAGTCTGCTTGCGACTGGGTGGCGTGTGCCTGAATGGAAAGCAATCCCTTTTTGAGCGAAGAAAAGGCTTCCATTTTTTGTTTGTACACCTCAATCCATTCTTCGCGAGGTTCCTGTATCGTAGAAACGCTGCGGTGTTCTTTTTGGAACCAATCCTGCGAAACCTGTGAAAATGAAGCACTATCCTGCAGCGAGAGGGAAGCCAGCAAGGCGATGCCAAGGGCAGCGGAAGAATCCGGGCTGTAATGGACTGGCTTTTGCATGAGCGTCGCCAGTATGGTCCGCAGTTCCTTGCAGGAGGCGGCACCACCGCATACATGGATTTTATCAATCCGTTCGAGGGCGGAGAGTTCCATCACGCTGGTATAGGCGATGCCTTCAAGTAGCGCCCTATGGAGATGGCCTGCGCCGTGTTTGTCGCGAAGGCCGATGATATGGTCCGCAGAAACCAGTGAAACGGAGGATGCTTGTTGTTTGAGGTGGGGAAAGTAAAAGAGGTTTTCCGCTCCCGGTTGTATCGCTTCAGCCTGGGCATCCAACACCTTCCAGGGAATATCCCCCAAGAGGTTTTTAACGAGGTTCAGGCTCTCACCGCATGAGAAGATGGTGCCGGTGAACTCGGCCTTTCCGCCGTTGAAGTAGGGGCCATCCAGATACCGCGCCGGACTGTCCCTCGTGTAGATTCGGGTACCGGAGGTGCCCCAATAGAGCATCAGTTCGTGGGCGTCGCGGATACCCGTACCGAGCAGGCTTGCGAAGGAGTCGCCCGTACCGACTATTACTTCGGTGCTGGTGGCAAGACCGGTCAACCCTGCCGCAGTGGTGGTTAGTTGACCCACCTTGGAGGTCGCGGGAAGAGGTTCCGGCAACAGTTTCTCTGGTATGCCGAACTCCGCGCATGCAGCTGAATCCCAGCGCAGCTTTTTCTCGTCAAAGAGGGCGCCGTAGATGCTGGCGCTATCGTGATCGCAGCTGGTCTTTCCGGTGAGCTTGAACACGATGAACGAGTGGGGTACGAGGGCTGATACCGCTGAACGGAAACGTTCGCTCTCGTGGTTCTTGACCCATAAAAGTTTGGGCAGTAAAAGTCCATGATGGACTTCAGGATAGAGCCGACGGATTGATGCAAGCTCTTCCTCAGCCCTGGTGTCGGTGTGCAGGATGCCGGGTCGGACGGGATTTCCCTGCGCATCCGGCAGGCAGAGCCCCGGCACGAATCCGGTGACGCCAATGCGCCGAATCTCGGCCGGCTTCGTCCCGGCCTTCACCTGCAACTCGCGTATCAAGCCAATGCATTCTTCCCACCAAAGTGAGAGCGCATCCTGCTCCTGCCAACCGGGGTGGAGCCGCGTGGTCTCATGGTTCCTTGACCCGGAAGCCAATAGCTTGCCAGCCCTGTCGACGAGTATGCCTTTGGTGGAGCTGGAACCTATATCCAGCCCGATTACCAATTCCCTCATTATAGGAGTGCCTCCAGCCCGGTCCGGTTCTCGCGGTGTTTCACATCAGTACAGCCACCCGGTATGTGTCAAGGCTTCCAGCCACGCCAAATGCGTCCGAAATTTCCGCGAAGGGGAAACGACGCGAGATCAGGCGGTCGAGGGGAAGCTTTCCGGAAGAGATCAATTCGGCCGCCCGGCGGAAGGTGTCCTTTGTATGTTTGGTCACCCCGGTGATGTAGATCTCGTCGTAATGAAAAACCTTGGGATCCAGTTCGAATATATCCGAGCTTTTGGTCGCGCCGTAGATGATCAGCTTGCCGTTTTTCACGAGTGAAGCCATGCCGTCCAGTATCGCGGCCTTGCCTCCGGCGGTGAAGAACACCGTCTCGGCGCCCCTTCCGGAGGTAAGGCTTTTTACAAAAGCGGATACCTTTTCTTCCAGGGGATTGACGACCCAATCCGCGCCAAATTCGAGCGCACGTTGCCGTCTTCCAGCGTCGACCTCGCTCACGATCACCCGCGCACCCCTGAGCTTGGCCAGAAGTACGTGGAGAATTCCCATGACCCCCGCGCCC
>CAXNJE010000252.1:0-4184 GCA_964202565.1 Breznakiellaceae bacterium
GCCATGAGCCGTTCGGTTTCCGCGCGGGGGTTGGACACCACGATCCTGCCTTCCCCGTACTGGCTGTCGAACCATTCCGTCAGGCGGGCTGCGGTTTCAGTCAGCGCTTCCGGATCGGCCACGGAAAAGCGCAATTGGGTGTTCATGGATCGCATGGGCGGCCCACCCCCAAACCCGGCCGTACCGCTGCGGTAGGGTGTGAAATAGGCCTCGTCGTAGACTGCCTTGCCGGTGTCCTGCAGAATGCCCACCACCGTCTGGTAACCCTGCCGGGCCAGGATCTTCTTGCCCACCAGGGTGGCGGGATCGTTGTCTTCCCCCGCCAGGAGCGCGGCCGCTTGGTACCCCAACACGACAATCGACTGGGTGCCTGCCAGGTCGCTATCGGTGAACAGGCTCCCCGTACCGGCCTTCATGGACCAGGCGTCAAAAAACTGCGGTGTCACCCGGTAGCCCGCCAGGTTTTCCTGCTGGCCGATGATGATGGATGCATCCGCCGCAGCCACCTCCAATTCCGCGCTGGACAACCCGAAGCGTTGTTGCGGGGCAGCGTTGTTGGCCTGGGTGCCGGCAGTAGTTCCGGCCGTGGGTGCGGCAGCAGTAACGGTCGTGGGTGCGGAGGCAGTAACGGTCGTGGGTGCGGAGGCCTCCGACCCGGGCACTGTTGCGGCAGCTTCTTCCGGTGGTGGTCCGCCCATGCCGTCGCGGACCATATTGGCTTCCCGCTCGGCTTCCGCCTGGTTGATGAAGCGCAATTCCGTCTGGTTGGAAATGTAGGCGAAGGCGACTTGGGGAACCATGGTAGCGGCGTCCAGGTCCTTGGCCGTCAGGACCACGTTGTCCTGGGTGGGTTTGAGAATGACCGGATCGGCCATGTCGGAGGCATTGTTCTGGGTGCTCACGATGATTTCCCGGTACGCAGGCGATGCGAGGGTTTCCTTGGAGTAGCTGCCGATGTTCGCGATCAGGGAAAGCCCGGACGCCGCGGCGCCCACGCCCATGGCTACCGCGAGGATTAGCAGGAGCGATTCAAGCGTCCGGTTCCAGAAGCGCCGGACAATGATTTTTCCGCTTTCGTCACGCATCGATCTTCTCCAGGCTGTAGGCCCCGTTCAGCTCGTCGCGCTGAAGTTCGCCGTCCTTTATGTACAATCTGCGCTTCGCCCGTTTTCCCTGTTCCGGGTTGTGGGTAACCATGACGATGGTGACGCCCCGGGCGTTGAAACCTTCCAGGATGCGCATGATTTCCTCGCCCTTGTCGGAGGGGAGGTTGCCGGTGGGTTCGTCGGCCAGGATAAGGTCGGGCTCGTTGGAAAGCGCACGGGCTATGGCGACCCGCTGCTGCTCGCCACCGCTCATCATGGTGGGCAGGTGGTGCATGCGGGAAGTAAGCCCCACCTCCTCCAGCAGGGCCGACGCGCGTTCCTTTCTGGCCTTGTAGGCTATTCCCGCGTAGCTCATGGGCAGCATCACATTCTCCAGCGCGCTCAATTCGGAAAACAGGTTGAAGCTCTGGAAAATGAAGCCGAAGTGCTTGTTCCGTATCCGGGCCTGCTCCTTGTCCGGCAGGTTGGTGATGTCGTAGTTCTCCAGCATGTAGCGGCCGGAAGTGATGCCGTCCAGTATGCCAACTATGTGCATGAGGGTGGATTTACCCGATCCCGAAGGCCCCATCACGGCGATGTATTCGCCCCGGTCTATGGTCAGGCTCAGGTCCTTGAGGGCGTGTACTTTCACATCGCCCAAATCGTAGGCTTTACCGACGTTCTGCAGTGTGATCATTCTGGTTCTCCTTATTTGAGCACGTTATTTCAGCGTGACTTCATCATTGGCGATGAAATCCTGATAGCCGCTCGTTATGACACTGTCACCCTCTGATAGTCCTTTCAGGATTTCCACTTGGGTGCCTTGTATTTCTCCACAGGTGATGGCGGTCTTGATCGCCTTGTCACCTGCAACTCTGTTGCCGGCAACAGAGTTGCTTTCAACCTTGTAGACATATTTCTGTCCGCCTGTTGTAAGCCAGGCGCCGCGGGGCAGGAGCAGGACGCCCTGTTTTTCACCCAGGGCGATGGTGGCTACCGCGGTGGCGCCGGGGGTCAGGGTTTTTGCCTCCATCGGCTTCGTCCGGACGCTCACGGTGGCGCTCAGTCCGTCGCTGGAAAGGGATGCGACCTTTCCTATCTGGGTAATCTCCGCCGCGACCGTGCTGGTGCCGATGGTCGCGGTGAGTTTTCCACCTACAGCCAGGGTCCCCGCGTATTGCTCGTACACCTCGAAATCTATGAAGGCGTTTGTCCGGTCGGCTATCTTCATGAGTTCGGTGTTCTTGGTGATCAGGCTGCCAGGCACCGAAAGATCGGCGTTCACGCTGAGGACCTCGCCCGCAATGGGACTTTTGATCTGCATGTCGGCGATGTCTGCGATGGTGCGCTTCAGGTTGGTTTCGAGCTGGCGGATCGTGGCCTTCTGTTTTTCCAGGGCGATATCCCGCTTCTGTTGCTCCTGGGCAAGGGAGGTTTCCGCGTCTTCCTTCTGTTCAGTAAAAGCCCTGAGCGCGTCCACGGCGTTCTCATAATCGCTCTGGCGGGAACTCCGTAGTGTCGCCAGTTCCTTCATGGCTTTCACGTCCGCTTCCGCCTCCGCGATGTCCACCCCGAGCCTTTTCAGCTTCGTGGCGTAGTTGGCGAGGGAGAAGGTATAGGTGGCTTCCAGTTCTTTCAGGTTGAGCCTGGCGACCTCGAGACTCGCGCTCAGATCGTCCTTTTGGTCCTCCAGGTCGGGAACATCCAGGGTCGCCAAAACAGTGCTGGTCGTTACGCTGTCCCCGGCGTTCACGAGCATGGTGTCGGCCAGGGCTTCCTGTGGGCTCACCAGCGACACCTGCGTCGGCAGCACCACCGTGCCGCTGGCCTCGGTCGACGAAACCAGCGTGCCTTTGGTCACGGTGCTTAGCGTGAAGCCCTTGATTACCGGAATTTTCTTATTCCCCGAAAGGCTGAAAGCCAGGAACGCTCCCGCTGCGATCAGGATGGCAATGATGATGATGCCTGCCTGTTTCTTCTTTTTGGCCTTGGGCGTATACGGCCTTGATTCGTCCATTTGTACTATCTTTCTTGCACCTTCCATTGTGTGCCTCCGCAATGAACATACTTTAAGGCCCGGTCGTGTTGGTTAACGCTGGGTAAAAGGAAGGTAAAGAATGTAAAACCGGCGTCTCCGGAAGCCCTGTTCTCTGGTGAAATTCTGCAGGGAAGGCTATTCTTCAGGTATGAAGCGCAACGGATACCCCACATCCTTTATGGTCCGCCTTTTCATGCTCCTCATCTTCATTGCCCTGGTATCCATCGGCGTCATCCAGTTCGGCTGGTTCAGCCGGTCGGCAACGGCGGAGATCAGGAACGTCTACAGAAGCACAAGTTCGGTGGTGCTCCAGGCGGCGGCCCGCGAATTCCAGCGTTACGGATCGATGATTGGCGATGCGGGACGATCCTATGCCTCCGAGTCCGGGCAGAGCACCCCCGACTCGGTTGAAGCCTACCTTGCGAATTTATACGACACCTACGGCCCCGAAGGTGATATACCCCACCTGCTTTTGAAAGTGGGCTACGCGGAGAACGAGGCTGGCGCGGCCATACTGGAAAAGGATTCCGGTTCCTCGGATCGGTGGGCTGTCAGGCCGGATTTCTCAATACCCGAGTTGCCCCTTCCCCTGAATGACCGGCGCCCGTCCTGGGATCAGTACCGGATTTCCATGGACAGGAACGAGACGGATGGACTTCTCTGCCTGGTTGTCCCCTTCGGCGAGGACGGGCGCTACGTGTGCGTTTTTACCCTTGATGTGGATGGCTTCCACGAATCGTATATTGTCCCCGCCGTAGCCTCGGCACTGCCCCATTACGACATAGACTGGGTAGCCGCTCCGGGGCGGGTTTCGGGTAAGACTGCCTGGGTTTGGACCGAGGGGACCTTCTCCTTCAATCCCCTGCGGGGTTTGCTGGCTTTGGGTTCGCCTTCCAAGGATGAACTGCTCATAAGCGTTCCCCGATTCATGACCAATTTCCACGGTTCTTACGAAGCTGATCGGGGAGGGGGAGAAAATGGCGCCACAAGCCCGCCCGATCCCCCCGATCCCGCCGTTCCAATGGTGGTACCGCTCAATTCGAATGATTTCCGCCGCTCCC
>CAXNJE010000253.1:0-4166 GCA_964202565.1 Breznakiellaceae bacterium
CCCGCGACGATGTCTTCCCGGGAAATGCCTTCCTGCAGGGCCGTGTTGATGTCCGAAGAGATGAAGGCTGCGCACTGGTCCGAGAAATTCGGCGGCATTTTGGCCGCCAGGGCGACGTCGGCGATGTTTTCCATCTTGATGCCCAGCGATTCGTAGGCCGATTCTTCCAGGAAACTGCCCGTGCCGGCGGAACAGGCCTCGTTCATGGCGTAGTCCGAGGCTACCGCGTTGGTCAGGAAGGTGTACTTTGCATCCTGTCCGCCTATCTCGAAGATGGTATCCACTTCCGGGTCGAAATGGGCTGCCGCCCGGGCGTGGGCGATGATTTCGTTGACGATGCCCTCCGTTCCGGCGTGGAGCCCCGCTATGTATCGGCCGGAGCCTGTAACGCCCAAGCCGATTATTTTAATCGGCTCTGTCCCCACTTGTGCCACCACTTGCTCCAGAAGCGCCCGGTAGCAGTTGCGGGAGGCTTCTATGGGGCTGCCGTTGGTGCGCAGGTACTTGGAAAACAGGATTTTCTCGTCCGCAAGCCTGAACAAAACCGCCTTGGTGGTGGTGGATCCCACATCAAGCCCTATGACGCACTCATCGCCTGCAACCAGGGTTCCGAAGGGCATGTCCTTGAACTCGACCTGGTCGCGGTATTCCGACAGGGGCTTGAGGAATTCGAAGGAGGAATGGGAATCGTTGAAGTACTCGCCTTTCGGCCCCGTCGCGGTACTTTTCGCGTCCAAAGCCCACAGGGCAGCGCCGAGGGCCTCGAAATAGGGGGCTTCCTGGGGCACCTCCACCAGATCGACCCCTTCCTTCAGGAAGCCGATAACCGCGCCGTTCCGCGCCGTGCCGCCCACGACCAGCACCTTTTTTGCTGAAATCTTTACCAGGAGCTCCTCTATCTTCTTGGCTATCATCCGGGCGAGCCCGGCGGCGACGTCGGCGATGGGTTCTCCCTTGTTCAGCGCGTGGGTACAATCGGACTTGCAGAAGACCGAACAGCGTCCGGACAGCTTGTGGGGGTTTGTGGAGCTTTGGGCCAGGGAAACGGCTTCCTCCACGTCAACGTTCATGCGACGTATCTGCTGCATGAAGAATTCACCCGTGCCGGAGGCGCATTTGTTCCCGGAGGATATGCGGGAAACCTTGCCCTTGCCGTCCATCTCATAAACGATGAAGGATTCGCCGCCGGCGGAGACGACCGCGTCGTGCCTCTTGGATCCCCCCTGGGTAAAGGCGTAGGCGAGTTCGGTTGCTTCGGGTTCGATGATGGACGAAAAGCGGGTGATCTCGCGGAATTTCCTGCCAGTTACGGCGATGAACTTGCCGCCCAGCTCGTACTCGTCCAGAACCTTGGTAAGGGTACCCTTCGGATCACCCTCATGGTCCCTGACAACCACGTTCTTGACGTAGGGGCCATGCCCGTTGCGTTCGATTTCTACTAGTGAAAAAGTGGAAGCCCCCAGGCAGATGCCGATGGCGTTCTCGCAGGATCCGGTACTCGTTTCATGCATTTCGTTCTGTCTCCGGTATCGCGGTTCGGGAATATGCGCGATTGGTGATTTCGGCGCTATCCTACGCTTTTCCGTTGATCACGACAAGGCTTGGGGGAGTAAAATGATAATGATTCCGATTTGGTTGCGCTTCGATGATTCGAAGGATAGTGGGAGGTAATAAAAATCTTTCAGATATTCATTTACGCCGCCGACCCGTCGCGTATATAATGATCCAAACGCGCGTAAATCAAGGCTGGCGGTGGGCAGGGGGCTTCAGTGAAGGCGAATGCGATCGAAATGATCGGAATCACCAAGATTTTTCCCGGAGTGGTCGCGAACGACAAGGTGGATTTCTCGGTAACCGAGGGAGAGATCCATGCCCTTTTGGGGGAAAATGGCGCCGGGAAATCCACGCTCATGTCGGTGCTTTTCGGGCTGTATGACCCCGATGCCGGGTCGATCCAGGTCCGGGGGACTCCGGTGCGCATCAAAAGCCCCAATGACGCGACCGCCTTGGGCATCGGAATGGTCCACCAGCACTTCAAGCTGGTGCGGAATTTCACCGTGGCGGAAAACATCATCCTGGGCATGGAACCCCGGACGGCCTGGGGCGATGTGGATCTTGCGGGCGCGGAAAAACGCGTGGCGGAATTATCCACCCGTTATGGCCTGTCGGTGGATCCCCATGCCAAAATAGAAAATATTACCGTCGGCATGCAACAGCGGGTCGAAATCCTCAAAATCCTGTACAGGGACGCGGATATCCTCATTTTCGATGAACCCACCGCGGTCCTTACTCCCCAGGAAATCGACGAGTTGATGGAAATCCTCGAACGCCTCCGGGACGAGGGCAAGACCATCGTGCTCATCACCCACAAACTCAAGGAAATCAAGCAGGTAGCCTCCCGGTGTACCGTGTTGAGGCGGGGCAGACTCGTGGGGGTTGTGGACGTGGCCAGCGCTTCGGAAGCCGAGATGGCCGAGATGATGGTGGGCCGTTCGGTGGTCTTCCGGATTGAAAAGGCTCCGCACACGGCCGGCGAGGTGGTCCTCCGGGTTGAGAACCTCACGGTCCTGGGTCCCAAAGGTGTACCTGCCGTGCGGGATCTGTCCCTGGAGGTCCGTGCCGGCGAGGTGGTCGGAGTGGCGGGGGTCGACGGTAACGGCCAATCCGAACTGGTGGGTGCCCTCGCGGGGCTTCTTCCGGTGAAAGCCGGCCGTATCCTGCTCAAGGGCCGGGATATTGCCTCCCTTTCCATACGGGAACGCATCAAGGCCGGCATGGGACTGGTCCCGGAAGACCGCCATATCCACGGCTTGGTGCTGGATTTCCACCTGGACGAAAACCTGGTACTTAAAAGCTTCCGGGACGCGCCGTACTCCGGCCTGGGTGGTTTTCTGGATTTCAGGGCGATTTCGAAGCATGCAGCCGATCTTATCGGCCAATTCGACATACGCGCGGGGGCGGGGCCATCCACTCCTGCCAAGTCCATGTCCGGTGGCAACCAGCAGAAGGCCATCATCGCCCGGGAGCTGGATCTGTCCCCGGATCTCCTCGTCGTATCCCAACCCACCCGCGGCCTGGACGTGGGAGCAATAGAATACATCCACCGCCGCATCATCGAGGAGCGGGACAAGGGCCGGGCGGTCTTGCTGGTATCCTTCGAACTGGACGAGATACTCAACCTCTGCGACCGGATAGCCGCGATCTCCAAGGGAACCATTGTTGGTGTTCTTGACGCGAAGGACGCCGACGAACGGCGTATCGGAGCCATGATGGCAGGCATGCGCATGGACCAGGCCCAAAGCGGCACGGCCGCTGATACGAAAGGGGGAGTCCATGCGCTCTAAACGCGAAGCCGGTTTCCAGGACAGGATCCTGGACTTGTTCACCTCCTCCGATGCCCTGGTGTCCGTCGTCGTCGTGCTCCTGGGTTTTGCCGTGGGGACAGTGCTCCTGATAATGGTCGGGCGGAATCCGGGGGATATGTATTCGGCGATAATCCAGGTGCTTTCGGGTTACGATCTGCGAAGCGGTGTGTGGAACGCCCGCTATATAGGCGAGTGGCTCGTGATGTCGACCCCTCTTATCCTGTGCGGCCTATCCATGGCCTTTGCCGCACGCACCGGTCTTTTCAATATTGGTGCTGAAGGCCAGTACATAATCGGCCTGACGGTAGCCCAGTTCGTCGCGCTCTACGGACCCCAGGTGGCCGGCCTCCACTGGATGCTCGCGGTCGCCCTGGGCATGGTAGCCGGCGCTTTCTGGGGCGGCATAGTGGGCGCCCTCAAGGCGAAATACTCGGTTTCCGAGGTCGTGGCCACCATCATGCTCAACTACGTGGCCTATTTCGCTTCCCGCTTCCTCACCCAGCTGATTCCCGGCGCCAACACCTACCGAACCCCCAGTTTTCCCCAGACCGCCCGGCTCGAGAGCCCCTTCCTGATGGCCCTGACCAACGGCTCCCGGGTGAATTATGGTTTTTACCTCGCCATAGCCTCTGTCATCGTATTCTGGGTCATCATCGAAAAGACCCGCCTGGGCTTCTCGTTGCGGGCTACGGGGCTGAACAAGGACGCCGCGCGCTTCAGCGGCATCAACGTGACAGGTTCCATCGGCGGAGCCATGGCGATTTCCGGGGCCTTCGCGGGTCTGGCGGGTGCCATCGTGGC
>CAXNJE010000254.1:0-4164 GCA_964202565.1 Breznakiellaceae bacterium
GGGGGAAGCCCCTTCAGGCGCCGGAGGCCCTCGTTGACGGCGCGCATGTGGCGGACGGCCTCCACCACATTGCCCGTCCCGGCCTCGCCCTTGGTGCGCATCATGGCGGCGCCCTCGCCTATGCGGCGCAAGGCCTCGCCCAGGTCCCGGCAACCACATACGAAGGGACTCCGGAACGCGCGCTTGTCGATGTGGTAGCTGTCGTCGGCGGGGGTCAGAACCTCGCTCTCGTCGATATAGTCTATGCCGATGGCCTCGAGTATGCGGGCTTCAATGAAATGGCCGATACGGACCTTGGCCATCACGGGGATGCTCACCGCCTTCTTGATGTCCTTGATCATTTGCGGGTCGCTCATGCGGGCGACCCCACCCTGCTTGCGTATGTCCGAAGGCACCCGTTCAAGGGCCATCACCGCCACGGCCCCGGCGGTTTCGGCAATGCGCGCCTGCTCGGGGTTCACCACGTCCATGATGACGCCACCCTTCAACATGCGGGCCAAGTCTCGATTGAGAGTGAATCGGTCTTCCATTATTGTACCCCTTGAATTAGAATATCATGACTGTATGAGCAATAGTCAATACAGTTACAACACAGTTTCAATGCGTATCGATACAATAAAGCTGGAAAACGACACGGAAAGCCCCCTCTACCTCAAACTGGCCGACGCGCTCAGGCGGGCTATCCTGTCGGGCGAGGCTGCAAGGGGCGAACGCCTGCCCTCTATACGCCGCCTTTCCGACAGCGTGAACGTAAACCCCGCTACCGCCGTCGCGGCGTACCGCATACTGGAACGCGAAGGCTGGGTGCAGGCCAAAGCCGGCAGCGGCGTCTACGTAGCAGGTGTCCCCGAAAGGAAACCCGCAAGAGGCTACTCACCCGGTGGAACACCTTCCGACCATGGAACCCACTCCGGCTTTGCTACACCTTCCGACCGGGACGCGCAAACTTCGCTGGACGGGTCGCTCCTGGATCTTTCCCAGGGTCGCGTCGTTCTCTCCCCATCGGTCCTGGACATGGCCGCCGGAACCCCTTCACCGGCGCTGTTCCCCGTGCCCCAGTTCAAGTCCCTGATGGACGAGGTGCTGGACCGCGACGGGGGCTGGGCCTTTGGCTACCAGGAAAGCGCCGGGTGGCTTCCCTTCCGCGAAGCCTTGGCGGACTACGCCCATTCCGCCATCGGAATACAGACCACTGCCGATGACATCCGCGTGGTTTCCGGCGCCCAGCAGGGCATAGACCTCGCCGCCAAGGCCCTGCTCAAAACCGGAGACACCGCATTCGTGGAAGCCCCCACCTACAGGGGCGCCCTCGCGGTGTTCTGGTCCCGTGGCGCCGACACGGTCCCGATACCTACGCACACACACGGGATGGCGGGCACGATGGACATGGGTGCCTTGGAAAAACTGTTGCGGGAACGCAAGCCCCGCCTCGCCTACGTCATTCCCCGTTACCAGAACCCCACGACCTCTTGCTGGAAAGAAACCGACATGCGCGCCTTGCTGGACCTGGCGGAGCAGCACGATTTTTACGTGCTGGAGGACGACCTGCTGTCGGACCTGCATTACGGGACGAAACCGGAACCTTCCTGCCTGAAAGCCATGGACCGGAACGACCGGGTAATCTACGTGCGCAGTTTCTCCAAGGTACTCATGCCGGGACTCCGCTTGGGGATGCTGGTGATTCCCCGCGCCCTGCGGGAACGCTTCGAGGCGGCCAAGCGCGCCACGGACATTTCCACCGACGGTTTCATCCAGCGAGCGGTGGAGCTGTACATGCGCAGGGGGCTCCACATCGAACGGCTGGAATTCCTCAAGACCCACTACGCGAAAGTCTACGCGGCGGCTGTGGAGGAAATCCGGGAATGGCTGGAACCCCTGGGCGTTTCCTGGGTCCCGCCCGGTGGTGGCCTACACCTCTGGTTGCGCTTACCTGTACCGATTACGGGCACGGCCCTGCACGGGCTTGCCTTGGCCAAGGGTGCGGCCGTGGTGCCTTCGAGCGTGTATGGCGAGGACAGCGGTCGGCAGGATTCCCATATCAGGGTGAGCTTCGCTTCGCTCTCGGACGGGGAAGTCCGCCGTGGCATCCGCATCCTGGAAGTGGCCTTGAAGGAACTCCTTGCCGAAAACCCCGACTCCGCAAACCGGGAGCCATCGGTCCGGCCTTTCCTGTAGGATGCATCTTCCACGATGCCCCATCGGGTCCAAAAAGGTTATATTGATACTACCGATAACTGAAGGAGACGCGCATGAGCAAGCAAGCACTAACGGTCCTGCCCCGTCGCCCGTATAAGGACGGTGTCGAGCTTTCCATCGTGGCTTTTGGGGCCATAGTGGTGTGCGGCGAAACCCAGGCCACGGCCGACGACTATGTGGCCGAAGCCGTCGACCGGGGTGTCAACTATTTCGACGTCGCCCCCAGCTACTTCGACGGCGAGGCTGAACTCAAACTGGGCATCGCGCTGAAGCCCTGGCGAAAGGACGCCTTTCTGGCCTGCAAGACCGAAAAACGCGACGCGGCGGGAGCCAAAGCCGAGCTTGAGCACTCCCTAAAACGCCTGCATACGGACCATTTCGACCTGTACCAGTTCCACGCGGTTACCACCAAGGAAGATATAGACCGCATACTCGGTCCCAAGGGTGCCGGCGAAACCTTCCTTAAGGCCCAAAAAGAAGGAAAAGTCCGCTACCTGGGCTTTTCCGCCCATTCGGTAGAGGCTGCCCTCGCCCTGATGGACGCCTTCCCCTGCGATTCGGCGCTATTTCCCCTCAATTTCGTCACCCTTATCCAGGGCAAGTTCGGCCAGCAGATTCTGGACAAGGCCAAGGAAAAAGGCGTCGCCCGGCTTGCCCTGAAGTCCATGGCCTATAGCCCCTGGGGAGAAAACGAAACCCAAACCTGGAGCAAGACCTGGTACAAACCGGCTCCCACCCCCACTCTTCGCGAAAAAGCCCTTCGATTCACCCTGGGCCTGGACATCACCGCCGCCGTTCCCCCTGGCCACTACGAACTGTACCGTGAAGCCCTGGACATCGCGGCCAACTTCAAACCGCTGAGCCCTGCGGAGGAAGCCGAATTGAGGGCGGCTGCAGTGGGGGTGGAGCCGCTGTTCAGGGCTTGAGCTGTCTTTTTTTGCTTGACAGATCCAACCCCAGAATGTAATCTTTGTATTACAAATTACTACAATAGAGTAATCGGGAGGATGAATATGGCAACTCCAATCTCGATACGCTTGCCGGAAGCCATCGAATCCGAGCTGGAGGATACCAGCAAAAGACTCAGGCGCTCCAAAAGTTTCATCATCAAATCGGCGCTGGAACAGTACTTTGCCGAATACGTGGATTATCAGATTGCATTGGATCGTCTTGGTGACAAGGATGACGAGATATTGAGTGCGGCGGATTTCCGGGAAAGCTATGGCGTTTGAGGTTGCCTCAAAGCACGCCTGTAGGATCGCGTATAAAGCTTCGGTCAAAAAAGATCTTAAACTGCTGGACAAGGTTTCCATCACCCGTATCCTCGATGCCATCGATACTGATCTGGCCCACAACCCTGGCAAGGATAAGGCCCTAAAAGGTCAATTTCCGGGTCTCTATTCGTACCCCACCGGTGACTGGAGGGTGATCTACACCATTCTGGGGGATACCCTGCTTATCCTCAGGGTAGGACAGCTCCGGGAAGTGTACAGGCCCCTCTGATGCCGCGTAAACACGTTTTCGGGCTGACACCCTGGGGTGCTGCCTTTATTACGGCCATGGAACGCCTGGGCGATGCGGGAAGGCTGGATCGGGGCCGCTCGTACGCTGGAAACGACAAGGTCCAGAAGCTGAAAATCGAAGACGGCGTGGCTACGGCCAGGGTCAAGGGCAGCTACCAACCATTCTACACTGTCCGCATAGCGTTTCCACCCTTTTCGAAAAAGGACAAGGAGGCAATAGCCACGATCCTGGATGAAGACCGGCTGGCAGTTGCGCAACTAGGATCCGGCAGCTTTTCACCGGAACTCCTGGACCGCCTGGGCAAGGCGGGGGTCGAACTTTTTCCCCGACACTGGGAGGACATGAAGCGCTCCTGTGACTGCCCCGACTGGGGAGACCCCTGCAAGCACGAAGCCGCCGTCTATTACATCATCGCCCAAGAGATAGACCGGGACCCCACTGCCC
>CAXNJE010000255.1:0-4148 GCA_964202565.1 Breznakiellaceae bacterium
CACAGGGCTGTACTGCAAAACCATGACCCGCTTGTGGTTACCGGTCCCCGGGGTGGTGATATCGTTATTCTGGCAAAATCCGATTATGACAGTCTTGAGGAGTCGCTCAAGATTTCAATGGATAAAATAACTCTGGAAAGTATCAAGGAAGCCCGCACCAGAATCAACGGTGAGGTTCCTCCATTCAAGTCCATGGACGACGTGTTCCAAGATGTCATGGAAAGTTGAAATATCCCCAACCGCCGAAAAGGATCTTGCTTGGTTCCGGGATCATGATCGGGCCCTTTATCTAAAATGTTTCGATTTGACCAGAGTAATAGCGGCGGATCCCTATTCCGGAATAGGGAAACCGGAACCACTGAAGTACCTGGGTGCGGATATATGGAGCCGCCGCGTCAGTCTAGAACATCGCGTGGTGTATGTGGTCGGCGATGGCTTCGTCGTCGTCACCGCCTACAGATACCATTACTGACTACGCTTTCAGGTCCACTTCCAACGTCATCGCTTCCCCGTCCATTCAGCAGACCCAAAACGGGATTCGCCGAGTTCGGCAGCCCGGGCAAGTTCGGCCTCAGTTGGTTGGGCAAAGATCAATTCGAGGTCCAGGGCTTCGGCAAATCCGGCGGTCATGGCTTCTTCCGCTTCGGCGTAGGGCAACTCGCGGCCGAGTAGGTCCTTCAAGCCGGTTACCCGGGCTTTGACCTCTTCGATCAGCTTGCCCTTGGCCTTTTCGACCGGAACCCTCAATAAGGTGAACATCAGGTCCACATCCACGTCCAGCAGGACCGTGCCGTGCTGGAGCAGGCAGTGGTGCTTGCGGGTCTGAGCGTTGCCGGAAACCTTCTTGCCCCCTGACACGATGTCGTTGATGGGAGCAAAGGTCGATTCTATACCCAGATGGCCCAGACCGGCGATGACTCCACCGCAGATAAGCTCGTAGGATTTCAGGATTGAGGCCGGCGCGAGGGCATGGCCTTCCGGCAGGACGATGCTGTAGGTGATTTCTTTCTGGTGGAAAACAGCCCCGCCCCCGGTAATACGGCGCACGACATCGATGCCGCGGTCGGCGCAGGCGGCCTCGTCGACTTCTTCCTTCAGCCCCTGGAAATACCCGATCGACACTGCGGCGGGGGTCCAGGCGTACAGGCGTAGCGTCGGTTCGCTCGTTCCAGCGCTCACCGCTTCCAGCACCGCCTCGTCCAGCCCCATATTGAAGCGGGCGTCGTGTGCCCCTGTTTTCAGCAACCTAAGCCGATGCGCCATTGTGTGCCCCCATCAATCCTGCATTGAACACTTCAGCGAGTCCCTCCCCAGAAATGCCATAGGGCTCCACGCCCTCTTCTTTCAGCAGTTCGGTAAAGCGTGCGGCGAGTTCGGTGACTCTGGTACCCGGCAGGCGGGCCTCTGCCCGTTCAAATCCTTCTTCAGGTATGGCGAAAAAGTCGCCCCGTATGGCGATGGCCACCAAGACACCTTTTTCCACCTCAGCGTCCAGCCGGATAAGTTTGCAACCAGCCGGCTTACCTATGGCCGAAAACTTCATTTTCTACTCCTTGCAGCAGCCTGGCTTCCGGGAGCGCTGTCTACGGGAGTGCTGTCTGCGGGTGCACGTTTCCGCTCCCAGGCCTCCAGGGCGTGGTAGCTCGTCCGTGCAAAGGGGGCGGACACCACCGAGGAAAAACCGTGTTCCCGGCCTTCCACTGCCCAGGCGTCGAAAACGGCGGGCTCGATGTATTCGGCAACCGGCAACTGCTTTTCAGATGGCCGTAGATACTGGCCCAGCACGAGCACATCCACATCCACCGCTCTCAGTTCGTCCATGGTGGCGCGTATCTCGTCCGGGGTCTCGCTCAAGCCCAGAAGAAGGCTGGATTTGGTGAGGGGCGCCCCCAGCTGTTTGGCGTATGCGAGGGTGTGCAGGCTTTTATCGAAGGACGCCCGCGCATCCCGAACCGACTGCAGGCGCCGCACGGTTTCGACGTTGTGGGCGATGACATCCGCGCCGGCTTCGACGATCACCTCCAACTCACCCTCCACATAATCGGGGATCAGAACCTCAACCTTTACTTGGGGTGACTTTTCCTTGATGGCCCGGATACACGCGGCGAAATGGACAGATCCCCGATCGGCAAGGTCGTCCCTGTCCACCGACGTTACCACCGCGTAACGCAGGCCCAGTTCCGCCACGGCTTCTGCCAGCTCGGAAGGCTCCGCCAGGCGGAGAGGACGGCCCTCACGGGCGGTAGCCACAGCGCAGAAGCGGCAGCCCCGGGTGCACACGTCGCCCAGGATCATGAAGGTGGCCGTTCCGCAGGCCCAACACTCTGCCTTGTTGGGGCAGCGGGCTTCGTCGCACACCGTGTGCAGACCACGGCGGGCCAGGATGGCATCAACGCGTTTCCACTCAAGACCGGAGGGTATCGAAGTGCGTATCCAGGCCGGTTTGCGCAAAGTGGTATTCATGACTGGAATATACGACAAAAAGAAGGATCGTGTCAGTGCCCAATCCCGGGATCAGACCCAGGGCTTCTTCCGGTATCAGTGTGTTCTTTCCGCTTCCGCAAAAGTCTTCCAGCGCTTCTCATCCACGCCGATGGCGGCTAGCCCCTTACCAGGCCGTACAATGGGCGTCCTGAGGAGCAGGGCATCCCGCAGCAATTCGTCACGGGCGTCGTAGACCAAGTGGGCGAGTCCGCGGGCTTTCGAGGTCGCACCTTCCAGGTCCAGCAAAGCATCGAAGCCACCAATAGCCCGCGCCATATCGTCCAACTCACCCGTGCTCGGGGCCTTATCGGAGATATCCCGGAACTGGGTTTCCACGCCTCTATCCTTGAAGAAGCGCAGGGCTTTCTGGGTATCTCGGCATTTTTTGGTTCCAAAAACCTGGATCATATACCCCTCAAAAAGGAATGGTCCGAAAAGGCTTTCACCTTCCCGGACCGCTTCGTGTCAGCGAATCTTGCTTGTTATTTGGGAGCGTAAACCGCGATCATAACACCTGCGGCTATGGCGGTGCCGATAACGCCGGCCACGTTCGGACCCATGGCGTGCATGATCAGGAAGTTGCCCGGATCGGACTCGAGCCCCACCTTGTTGGAAACCCGGGCTGCCATGGGGACGGCGGAAACACCGGCCGAACCGATGAGCGGGTTAACCTTCTCCTTGAGGAAGAGGTTCATGAACTTGGCAAAGAGCACACCGGTTGCGGTCGCGATAGCGAAAGCCACCAGGCCGAGAATGACGATGGAGATCGACGCTGGGTTCATGAACTTCTCGGGAGTCATCTGGCTTCCTACCCCAAGGGACAGGAAGATGGAAACGATATTGAGAAGCTCGTTCTGAAGGGTCTTGGAAAGTCGTTCCACGACACCTATCTCGCGGATGAAGTTGCCGAACATGAGACAGCCGATAAGGGGTGCCGCTGCGGGGATCAGCAGGATCGACAGGACCAGGGAGATCATCGGGAAGAGGATTTTCTCCACCTTACCCACTTCGCGCAGCTGGCGCATCCGGATCTTGCGCTCATGGTCTGTGGTGAGCAGTTTCATGATAGGAGGCTGGATGATGGGAACCAGGGCCATGTAGGAGTAAGCGGCTACGGCAACCGTCGCCAGCAGGTGAGGAGCGAGCTTGGCCGCGACGTAGATGGTGGTGGGGCCGTCGGCACCGCCGATGATGGAGATCGCGCCGGCATCTTCCATGGTAAAGTTGAAGCCGGGAACCAGGTTGAACGCCGCGACACCGAACATGGTGCCGAACACGCCAAACTGGGCTGCCGCGCCCAACAGGGCGGTCTTGGGGTTGGCGATGAGCGGACCGAAGTCCGTCAGGGCGCCTATGCCCATGAAGATGATGAGCGGGAAAAACTCGTTGCCCACGCCTGCGGTATAGATGATGTCCAGGAAGCCGTGGGGCGAATCGCCCATCCCGCCGAAGGGGATGTTGACGAAAACCGTACCAAAGCCTATCGGTAATAGCAGCAGGGGTTCGAAGTTCTTGGCGCCGCCCAGATAGATGATCACCAGCCCCACCAGGATCATGAAGAGTTCCTGCCAGCCGAAGATATGGATCTTCTCTCCGGCGGGGGTCACCTTTTCGGACGAGTTGGTGATGAAGGCGTAGATACCCGTGGTCTTGGCAATATTAAG
>CAXNJE010000256.1:0-4104 GCA_964202565.1 Breznakiellaceae bacterium
GGAGCCAGCGCGGTCAAGATCGCCTACATGGCCATAGCGTCCGGATTGGCCGACGTGGTCCTGGTCGTGGGCGGGGAGATCATGCGCAAGGTGAGCGGCTGGAACGCGACGGATATCGTCTCCACCATGCTGGACACCGAGACCGAGTATAACATGGGTCTGACCCTTCCCGGGTTCGGCGGCATGTTCACCCGGATGTACATGGAGAAATACGGCCTTACCGAGCGGGACCTGGCCCTGCTGGCCGTGAAGAACCACGACAACGGCATGAAGAACAAGTACGCCCATATTCAGGCTACCTGCACGATAGAGGCCATAGCCGACGGTCCTGAAGCGGATGTGGTGAACAATTACATCGCCGAACCGCTGCGCATGTATTCCACCTGCCCGGTCTCGGACGGCGCCGCGGCGCTTCTTCTGGTCAATATGGATTCACCCCGGGCGAAGCAATTCGCCAAGAAGCCCATCCGTGTGGCTGGCGTCGCCAGCGCGACGGATACCCACTGCGTGCACAACCGCAAGGATCCCCTGCAATTGAACGCAGTGCGCATCGCAGCCGAGAAGGCCTACAAGATGGCCGGGATCGGCCCCAAGGACATTTCCTTCGCCGAGCTGCATGACGCCTTCTCCATTTTGGAACTGGCCATCAGTGAGGAAGTGGGCTTTTTCGAACGCGGCAAGAGCTATCTTTCGGTACGCAAGGGCGAGACCAAGCTGGACGGAAGGATGCCCATCAACACTTCGGGGGGCCTGAAATCAAAGGGACACCCTGTCGGCGCGACGGGCGTCTCCCAGGTGGTGGAGCTCGTGCGGCAATTGCGCGGCGAGGCAGAAGCCGGGCGCCAGGTGAAGGATCCGAAGTACGGCATGTCCGTGAATTTCGGCGGCTTCGGCAACAATGTGGCCGCGGTCATCTGCGCGAAGGATTGAGGAGGACGCCATGATCGATTTCAGCATGTACGATGTCAAGGCGCCCAAGATCAACGCCTGGAAGTGCGAAGGCTGCGGGGCGATTTTTTATCCCGCACCCATGATCTGTTCCAAATGCGGCGCACGCCGCGACCCGGTGACGGGAAAGGGCTGGTCCACCTTCGAACTGGAAGGAAAGTGCACCCTGCTCACCTGGACGCGGGTCTGGAACCTGCCCGAAGGGTATACCAAGAAATTCCTCCAGTTCGGCATAGTGCAGTTCGAGAACGGACTGCGCGCTTCCGGGCGGGTGGAGGTTGAGGAGCCGAAGACCGGTATGAAGCTGACGGCGAGCGTCGAGGAATCGGACGAACGCCCGGGCAAGCCGGTGAAGGTCTACGTATTCAAGTGAAAGCCAACTTGAAAAGTTCCTGACTTTTGAAGTTGGCTTAAAGAAGAACTTAAAGAAAGAAGAAGCAGGTGAAGGCGATGGCCGAAGCGAACCTTTCAGGCGATGTATGCACGCGACTCAGCGACCGCATCCTCAAATGGGAATACCCGCCGGGCTACCGCCTTACCGAAGAGGAACTCTGCGAGCAGTTCAGCGTTTCCCGGAGTCCCATCCGGGAAGCCTTGGGCATGCTCGTCGAGCGTGGCCTGGTGGACAAGAAAGCCCGCCAGGGCTACACGGTACGCCGCCTCGATCTGCGGGAAATCAACGAACTCTACGATGTACGCCTCGTGCTGGAATTGTCGGTGGTCGAGCGCCTGTGCCGCAAAGGCCTGGACGAAGCGATCATCGTCAAGCTTGAGCGTCAGTGGACGGAATACCGCGACAACCTGCCGGAAATGTCCGAAAGCGCCGCCATCGCGGACGAGGAATTCCACGAGGTCCTTGCCAGGGAAACGGGCAATGGCGTGCTGATGCGTCTCTTGGGTGAGGTGGACAAGCAGATACACTTCGTGCGTTTCGCCGACATAGTCAATCCCGAACGGCTTAAAGCCACCTGCGCCGATCACCTGGAAATACTCGAAGCCCTGAGACAACGGGACAAGGAACAGGCATCGGAAGCCCTGTCGCGCAATATCGAGTGGGGCCGGAACAATGTGGAAGCGGCGATTAAGGACGCCTTGGTACGTGCGCACCTTTCAGTCTGAATCCGGCCTGAAAGCCGGCTCCGCCTGTTCTGTCTCCGGAACGGGTTCCGCCTTTCCTGCCCTGCCTTTTACCTGTACCGTGCACAGCGTTTTCCAGGGAGCCCTCAACCTGCGGGTTGCCGGATCCCCCTGGCTGTGTTCCGTGGTAGCATCTCCTTCCAAAGCCCATCCTCTGGCGGCCGTTTTGGGCGACCGCACCGACTTTCTCTCCTGGGGCCTGGAAGCCGGCACCCGTGGTGCTTTTTCCGGTTCGCGTCTGGAGTTCCAGGCGTCTCCAAGCGTCCCCGGCATGGATTTCTCCCTGGCCGAAATAAAAACCGCCGAGCGCATCTGCGCCCTCGAGGTGCGCGGTCCTTCCCTCCAAGCATGTCTGCACCGGGCTGAAACCCTTTTGGAATCCTTCCAGGCCAAAGCCGGTACCGGGTTGCGCTTTTCCGCGCTCTCGGGCAACGGGGCCCCAGCCAATCCTTTTGAAAAAATCTTTCTCCCCGCCGCTGCCGCCCTTGTACGGGCGCAGATGATGGCGACAACCACGGCGAAGGTGACCACAACCGGCGGTTTGGACGTGGAATCCGCAGTCCGGCTTCTGCGTCCCCTGATCGGTCTGGGCGAGGGTCTGACCCCGACGGGCGATGATTTCGTCACTGGCTACCTGGCAGCCTTGCGGGCACGTACCGCAGCGGCGGGTGACGGGGCACCGGAAGCTTCGGCTGGGAACAGGAACAGGGATCTCGGCACTTTGGCTTTTGTGGAAACCTTGGGCTCTGCCTTGCTGTTGCCCGCAAGCCCACTTTCAAAAAGCGTCCTTTCGGCAACCAATGACATTTCCGCCGCCTTCCTGGCTTGCGCCGCGAAGGGGCTGTTTTCTTCAGCTCTGGTTTCGTTTGCGCAAGCCCTGGCGTGGTCCGCAACACAGCCTGCCATACGGAACCGGAATGATTATGGGCGGATGGACTCCGCTCTCGAAGACGTATGCAAGCTGGGCCACAGTTCGGGAATGGACGTGGTTTCGGGTTTTCTTTTTGGATTGAGGTCCTGCAGGGAACCTTGCGGGGAATAAAGGAAGGTGGGGATGGCGGATTTGAAGGCTAAGGCAAAGAGGATCGCAGTCGTTGCGGTCGGGGGCAATGCCCTCATCAGGGATGCAAAAAAAACCTCGCTCTACGATCAGTACGATTCGGTGGTCATTACGGTTCCGCACATAGTGGACCTGATTGAAGCTGGCTGGAATGTGGTGGTTACCCATGGAAACGGACCCCAGGTGGGCTTCCTCCTGCGCAAATCCGAGATGAGCGTCAGCGAGTTGCCTCCGGCTCCGCTGGATTATTGTGGTTCAAATACCCAGGGATCGATCGGCTACATGTTCGAGGTGGCGCTGTACAACGAATTCCGCAAACGCGGCATGCCCAACCGGGCGGTGGCTCTGGTTAGCCAGACGGTCGTGGACCGCGACGATCCGGCGTTCAAAAATCCCACCAAACCCGTGGGTTCCTTCATGGACGAGGCTTTGGCGAAGAGGCACCATGAGGTTGATGGTTGGTTCGTAGTAGAGGATTCCGGACGGGGTTGGCGACGCGTGGTTCCCTCACCGGCACCGGTGCGCATCATCCAGGAAGACATCATCCGGGAGTTGTGCGACAAGGGCGAGACCGTAATCGGCGCGGGTGGCGGCGGCATACCCGTGGTCGAGGAGAAGGACGGCAGCCTTTCGGGTGTGGAGGCGGTGATCGACAAGGATCTCGCGTCCAGCCTGCTGGCGTCCTCCATCAAGGCGGACCTCCTGCTCATTTCCACCGAGGTGGAGAAGGTCGCACTGGACTTCAACAAGCCCACCATGCGCGCTTTGGACTCGCTTACCATCGCCGAGGCGAAGAGGTACCTGGCTGAAGGTCAATTCGGAAAGGGAAGCATGGAACCCAAAGTCCGCGCCGTTCTGGGCTATCTGGAACGGGGCGGAACCAAGGCCATCATAACCAACCCTGAAAACATGGCCCGCGCGCTTCGCGGCGAGACGGGAACCCATTTCAGCAAATAAGG
>CAXNJE010000257.1:0-4103 GCA_964202565.1 Breznakiellaceae bacterium
TTTCCCCAGGAGCAGAAATGAACATCAAGAAAGACTGGCACATCGAGTTCGACGAGGGCCAGATCGAGGCCCTGGAGGGCGACTCGTTCAGGCGCATCCTCTCAAGGCCGAAGGGGAGGGAAGACTGGGCCGCTGCCTTGGAGGATGCCCGTAGACTGGTGCGTCCCGCCGCGGTCTGGGACTTCAAAGCGGTAAGGGAAATCATCCACGAACAGGTGGTGCTGCAGGACGGCACGCGGATAGGCAACGGCCCGGTGGCCTCGGTAGTGGCCGGCGCTTCGGAACTGATCCTGGCCGTCTGTACGGCCGGACCCGAACTCGCGGCCCGGGTCCAGGAACTCAAGGGAGGCGGCAGCATGATGCGCAGCCTGCTCCTTGACGACCTGGGGTCCTGGGCAGTCGACTCGGTACGGCAACAACTCTGCAAGCTCATGGAAGACGAGGCAGCCGCCACCGGTCTACACGTCAGCACCAGCCTCTCACCCGGGGAATCGGTGTGGGACCTGAAGGACCAGCGCGTGTTTTTCTCGCTCCTGGACACCGCGCTTATAGGAGTCAGCCTGAGCCCGTCGCTGGTCATGTCGCCCCTCAAGTCACTCTCGGTCCTGATGGGCAGGGGCAAGGAGAGGATGGGCCATGAAGGCGGGAGCAACTGCGATTTCTGCGGCATAAAGGATCGCTGTCAATTCAGAGGTAAACGGCCCCACGGGGCGGATAAGGAATGAACATGAATGAAACCATCATCACCCGCGGCGACGTCAGCGTCGTCATGGGGCTCATGAAGCCCACGGTCATCATCGGCGAGCGCATCAACCCCACCGGGAAGGAATGGCTGAAGGAGGCCATCCGCAACGGCGACTGGGACCGCGTGGGCGACCTTGCCAAGGAACAGGTGGCGGCCGGGGCGGCGATCATAGACGTGAACGTGGCCGTATCCGGGTCCGACGAGGTCGAGGCGTTGCCCCGCGCAGTCGAGGCTGTGCAGAAGGCCGTAACGGTTCCGCTCTGCCTGGACTCGGGAAACGCCACCGCCATAGCGGCCGCACTGCGGGTCTGCGACGGCAAGGTCATCATCAACTCGGTGGACGGAAACGCCGACAAGCTGGAGGCCATACTCCCCCTGGCCCGCCAGTACAAGGCCGCCGTGATCGGGCTCACCATGGACCGCGAGGCCGGCATCCCCAAAACGGCGGAGCAACGTGTGGCCATTGCCATGCGCATCCGTGACGCCGCCGCCGCTGCAGGCCTCCCGCCGGAAGACCTGATCATCGACTGCCTCACCCTCGCGGTGAGCGCCGACCAATCCATGGGACCGGTAGCCCTGGAAACCATGCGCGCCGTCTCCCGCGACCTGGGCCTGAACGTCAACATGGGGGTGAGCAACATCTCCTTCGGCCTCCCCGAGCGTCCCCTGCTGAACGCCACCTTCCTGGCCATGGCCTGCGCTGCGGGCCTCACCTGCGCCATCATCAACCCCCACATGGAAAGCGTGGTCCTGGCCCTCCAGGCCTCCGACGTACTCCTGGGCCGCGACCGCCGGGCTCTGGGTTTCCTGCGCGCGTACCGGGCAAGGATGAAGAGGGAAGGGGAAGCCCCTGCATCCTAAAACGGGAAACGCGGGGATTGAAGCGATCAATGAATTTACGGCTACTTTTTCGCGCGTTTCCCGGCGGTTGCGGTAGATCCTTCTGCCCGCAAAGTAGCGGCTCCCCCTGGCTTCAGCTTCCTCGCTGCGCTGCGGGAGCTTCCACCACCCCCACTTCGTATCAATTTGAACGATAACCTCGATGTATGGTAGGTAGGAACCGAATGAAATATTCAATCTGCATAACAAGCCCGGAAGTCGCATGCACCATCCCGGTCGCCTTGCTGGAGGGGAGCTTTCAGGAGCGTCTGCGGAAGGCTGCCGATTTTGGATACGATGGCATAGAACTTTTGGCGGCTGAACCCCGGTCGATCGACGTGCCTTCCATGAAGGAAATGGTGGTCTCCCATGGGCTTGAGGTTTCTGCCATAAGTTCGGGAGCCTTGGCGCTTGGCCGGGGGCTTACACTACTTGCCGCTGACGAAGCGACAAGGCTCGTCGCCCGGAAGCGATTGGCGGAGCTTGTCGTCCTTGCATCCGAACTGGGCTCACCGGTGGTTACGGTCGGCAGTTTCCGGGGCAGGGCTGCAGCGGTTGGGGGCGTTGACAACGCCAGACAATTACTGGCAGAAGTCCTTGGCGAGGCAGCGGATTTTGCCGCCGGTCGTGGGGTCAATCTCGCGCTGGAACCGATAAACCGGTGGGATATGGATTACCTGCACAACGCGCAGGAGACCATCGACTTTATCGAATCGGTCGGCACATCAGCCCTTGGCCTTTTACTGGATACCTTCCACATGAATGTGGAGGAGGCATCCTTCGAAAATTGTTTCCGCTCGGCCGCCTTGCGTGGGTTGCTTCATCACGTCCATCTGGGAGACAGCAACCGCCTGCCGCCGGGACAGGGTCACATAGATTTCGCGTCCATCCTGCGCACCCTGCGCGAGGCTGGTTATCAAGGCTACCTTTCAATGGAATTATTGGCGGGAACCTCGCCGGACGAAGCAGGAAGGGAGAGCATCCAGGCGATGAGGCGTTTTCATGATTCCCGTTGATCTTCATTGCCATTCACATTTCAGCCCCTGCGGGCTCCACTCGATACTCGAATTGTTGACGCAGGCCAAAACGCTGGGCATGGCTGGTTTGGCCATTACCGACCACGGTCCGGCACTCGGCGGACGCCTGAACAGCAGTTTTTTCGACCGCCTGTACAATCCTGTTCCGGGCATCCGGATGCTGAAGGGCTGTGAGAGCAATATCCTGGACGAAACCGGCGCCATCGACTTTCCCGAGTCGCTGCTGAAATATACCGACATCCTGCTGGCCGGTTTCCATGTCAACTTCGGGCAGGGCCGGGCCAAGTCTTTCTACACCGATATCCACGCGCGCATGCTCGCCCTGAATCCCGCCGTGGATATCATCAGCCATCCCACCGAAGCAGGCTTCCTGCCTGATTTCAGGGAATTGGCGCGTATAGCCAGGCATGCCGGCGTGGCCCTGGAAATCAATAATTCCAAACTCATGTACGATGGCATGGACCCTTCCATCATGGAAGACCTCATCCGCGCCTGCCGCGACGAAGGCTGCCGGATCGCCGTAAACAGCGACACCCACGCCATCGGCGAACTGGGCCTCGACGACCTCGTCCTCCCCCTCTTGGCCAGGCACGGCTTCCCACCGGAACTCGTGGTCAACGGTACCGCCGAGCGGGCCTTCGCCTTCATCGAGGAACGCCGGAAGAACAAGGTGACAACGTAGGGAATCCATGACCCTCAACCTCTCCCTGGAATTGGCCGATAAGGAAATGTAGCCATTCCCGGGAGGACCGACAATGAAGAAAATGAATACCGCTTCCGTATCCCTCGCTGTTTGTTCCGCCCGGACCAACGCCGCGAACCGTGCCGGAGTGGGCGACTATATACGCATCCGTGGCAGGGACCTGGATTTCCAGCTGGACGACTCTAGCTGCGGTGTCTTTTTTGTGGACGGCAGCGCGGCCAGGTCGCCCGAATACGAACTCGTATCCAAGGACCTCGTCGTAGCCCGGGTGCCCCATGGGCTTTCCGCCGGACCCTACCTCCTGCGCCTGCGCCGCGCCGGGGACGAAGGTGGCTACCGCGAGCTGGGCTCCTCCTCGGTTTTCATCGTCGAATAGCAGTCGCCAGTCTTACTGGACCTCGACCACCTTCCAGATCCGTTCGACCCGCTGCAGGTTGTCGTGGGTCTTCAGTATCAGGCGGTATTGGCCTGGCGAGGTGAAGGTGAAGGGTTCCACCAGGCGCATGCCGCCAGCAGGGATGCTTACCCTGTCGCGGCGCAGGGTCTGGTGCTTGGCCGGATCCAAATCCATCTTGTAGAACAATATCTCGAATACCCCGTCCTTGCTGGTGCTGTTGGTTACGGCGTACTGGATGGCCGTTCCAACCTGTGCGGGGATCTTGTCCGTGGTTTTCTGCATGGTGTTGGTGATGGCGAAGCCGATGAACGAGACGGGAAGCTCATCCTGAGGGAGGGGCTT
>CAXNJE010000258.1:0-4079 GCA_964202565.1 Breznakiellaceae bacterium
TCGACGCAGATCCCCGCGCACAGCGTCACTCCCGAAAGATCAAACTCCAGCATCACGTGGGCCACCGCGTCATCCCGCAGGTATTCGCCGGATTCCAGCCCCGTCTTGCCGCGGACATAACCTTCCAGGGTCCGGCCCGCCTTCTTTTCCGTAGCCGCCGCGTTGAAGCGAATCCTGTTGAGGTTGGCTGCCAGCGCGTACTGGATGGCGTCCACTATGGTGGACTTGCCGGAACCGTTATCCCCCGCGAACAGCGTCGCCTCCCCGATGGGGATCACGACATCGTCGAAAAAGTGCCAGCCCACCAGACGGACAGAGCGTAGCGCGATCATCGGTCGCCGCCTTCGTCGGTGTCGGGGTCTGACCCCGAGGAACCGGCCTCGGGCTCTGTCCCCTGGGTATCGCTTCCTTTGGCATCGGTCTTGATGAATCCGAGTATCTCTTCGATTCCATCCTGGTCCAGCACGAGGGCCAGACTGGGGTACAGGATGAGCTGGCCGTCGGGGTCGGTTTCCTCCCGGGGCGCGCGGACAAGCTTGGCAGCGGTAAAGCGGCGCATCAGGTCGGAGAGGCGCGTCTTCTTCAGGTCCCCCTCGGTCAGGGCCTTGAAGCGCTCGGAAAAATCGAAGACCGTGACGGTGGGAAAATCGGTCAGGCTCACCACATTCCGCCGCTCCTCGTACAGGAGCCGCAGGACCAGGAGCGCGCAGGTCTCTTCCCTGTTCAGGCGCGCCCGGGTTTCCCCGCCCCCGCGCCAGGCGACGACGCCCAGGCCCTCATCCTTGCGGAGCTCGGCACCCATGCAGGAAAAGTACGGTTCCAGCAAGCCGAAGTTGCGTACCGCAAAATCGTACAGCCGCTCATCCACGCCCCGGAGGACGAAGGTACGGGCCAGCAACTCGCGGACAGTCCGGCGGAACAGGTCGATATCGGCTTCCTCCAGGGCAGACAGGTTCCCCAGGGGTTCCAGTTCTTCTATCATTTTTTCCTCCGGTATCCGTGGGCGCGAAAAATCCAGCCCGCCGCCTTGGCGTCCCCGTCCAACCATTCCACGGCGTAAGGGAAACGGCCGGGACGCGATTCACCGTAGGCAGTGGCGTACAGGACCCTCACAAAGGATTCTGCGTCCACGGCCAGGTCATCGGCACGGACAAAATCTCCCGCCGGAATCATGCTGTCCAGCCAGGCGGCGATGCGGTCGGCCGTAAGCTGCCTGTCAATGCGCAGGCGGAGTTCGGCCTCGGCCCGTTCCAACGCTACCATGTCCGCCGCCGGCCGGGCGTCCAGCATGGGCTGTGCGGTCTCCCGGAACCAGCGCTTGTAACGCGACTCCTTTCCCAGCCAGCGGACACGGTACAGGCGGTGTTCCAGCCTGGAGGCAAGATTTCCATCCGCCGCAACCGCGCGGGCAATCGAGGTAAGGCGGCCCACCACAGACCCGTCGGACCTCAGCCTGCTGCGTATCCTTTCCAGTGAGGAGCGGGCGTACAGCATGTTCCTCCGGTCAATCTCGTCCAGGGTGGGGTCCAGTGCACGCAATTGGTCGCGGATGTCTTCCAATAACGCGACCAGGCGCTTCTGCGCGTCCTGGGTGGATTCGCGGCGCAGGAGGGAAAAGGCAATGGCGGTCTTTTCAAGCCATTTCCTGTTTCCCAGGAAGTTGTTCACCGCCTTCGTTATGCGGGGCCGGTAACGGGAAAGGTTATCCGAAGTCTTGAGCCGCGCGTAGGCCCTGTCGATGACCTCCTCCAGATAGCGGTCGTAATGGAGCCGTAAAATATCGGGAATGCCCGCACCGACTGTCTCTTCCAGTAACCGTTCGTAATGGATGTGGATATTCTGGGAAAGAACCTTGAGCGAGTCGATGAGCAGGCTCAGGTGATGATGGGCGCTCAGCACCGCGTGATGCCCGTGTTCCGCCGCCGCATCGCCGCAGAGTAGGGAATAGATCGCCACTACATGGCTCTCATACTCAAGGATGGTACCGCGATCGGTGGCGTCCAGGGCGTCGAAGAAGGGTTTCGCCGCCGAGTCCATGGTGACCATCCGCGTGTAGTCGGTAAGGGTCTCCTCACCCATCCACCCCGCTGCCATCAGTATGCGCAGGGTTCTGGAAGCCGCTTGCCGGAAAGGATCGATACCGCCTCCGGCCTCCCCCGATAACCCAGCCTGGCGGTCGTCCTCCGGATCAGGGTCCACAAGCGACCCACCAATGGTCCCCTCAGTGTCTGCCACCTGCTCCGTGTTTTCCTCCGGAAGCCGTCCGGACCCGGCGAAATATTCCGCGTACTTGCCAACCAGGGCCGACCGTTCCACACCACCCGGAGAATCCTGGAAAAGCCGATGGAACATGAGGAGGCATGCCGCATAATCCTCCCGATTGGGACTTGCGAGGGGAGAGAAAAAAGTAGCGGGTAACTTGGAAAAAACTGAACTTCCGGGTGGCATCCATCCAGTATAGGCCGAATCCTTGGGGTCGGGAAAGTAGGCGGCTTTCCCCATTCCATGCTACAATTTTGAACCAGGTACCAAGAACCAACCGCCAAAGAGAGGCACATGAAACGGGCATGAAACAGATCGAGCTCCTATCCACGGCCAATTCGGTCAAAGCCTATCTGCAAGACCTGCGCTCCCGGGGTGTCGCGGCCTTGGCCTTGGACCTTGAAGCCGACCAAGGCTCGTACCGCTACCGCTATTCCATCTCCATCTTCCAATGCTTCGACGGAAAGGACCATGTCGTCATAGACGTCCTTGCTTTGGGTACTTCGTTGGATGCCCTGCGGGAAATGCTTGAAGCGCCGGATATCGTAAAAATCATGTTCTCCAGCAAAAACGACCTGTTCATTACCCAGAATGTCCTGGGCTGTGGCATATCCCCCATCCGCGATATCGCGGCGGCTCAGAAAATACTGGGGCTCAAGGTGAATCTTGCGGACCGACTCGGCATAGATAAGGCCGCGAAAGATAAATTCCAGCGGGCGAACTGGCTCGTACGGCCCATCTCCCGCGAATTGCTCCAGTATGCGGCGGGGGATGTGGCCCATCTTTTGGAAATGGAAGCCGAACTCCGGGCCCTCATGACCGACAAGCGCCTGGCAGACCGTTACCGGGATACCTGCGCAGCCCTTCCCCGCGCGGATTACCGCATCGACCAATTAAGGCAATACCGGAACAAGTTCCCCGGGTATCCCCGTCTCTCCAAAGATAAAAAAGAGCTGGCCCGCCTGGTCTGGGTTTTCCGCGAATTTGTCGGCGAGCACTTCGACTGCCCGGTGGGTTACATACTCTCAACCAAAGCGCTCCCGACCATCATCGACAATATTACCGATCCTGGACCAAAAATCAGCATGGAGGCCCTTGTGGATTTGCTTGCCGGTGAACTCAACAAGGGAAGACGACCCGAAAAGCGCATCAACAGGAACTTTGTTGTGGATAAACTTGCCAAGGCCCACGCGGCCATCGATGGAGGCCACGTATGAGGATACTGCTCACCGGTGCCACGGGGAGCGTGGGAACCCTGATCCGTCCGTACCTTTCAGCCAACTACGAATCGGTCCTGCTCAATTCCCGCAAGCCAATCCTGGATCTTCGGGAAAACGAAAGCTGCGCTCAGGGCGATATCTGTGAACCAGGTATTTTCGATCGCCTGCTTGGCGGAGTGGATGGAGTAGGGTGCGTAGACGGAGTGGTGCACCTGGCCGGGCTTGTGGGTCCCGATTATTCCTTCGACGAGACCCTGGGTCCCAACTTCACCAGCGTCCAGAGCCTTTTCGAGTCGGCCAGGAAAAACAAGGTGAGCCGCATCATCTACGCCAGCACCCACCATGCCGTGGGTTTCCTGGAACGGGGCACCCACATCGACCATCTGACACCGCCCCGGGCGGACAGCTGGTACGGCATCACGAAAGCCTGTGGCGAAATCCTGGCGGCCCATGCGGCGGACAGGTACGGTCTGGACGTCATGTGCATCCGCATCGGCTATGTCAACGTGTCCATCCCCGACGAACGCCGCCTGCATACCTGGTGCAGCCCCCGGGACCTGGCCGTCCTCATCCACTTGGGACTCACCGGAGCGCAAC
>CAXNJE010000259.1:0-4073 GCA_964202565.1 Breznakiellaceae bacterium
CGGGCAGGACATCAGCGAAAGAGCCACGATAATGGCCGTGGACAGCGAAAGTACGCGAAGTCGTTTGTTTATCGGCATGATGCCTCTCCCTGTTCGATCTAGTTGGGATTTTTGGATACCGGAGACTACGATACCACCCGATCGACGGCAGGGCATCTGACGAAACGTAGATATCGCGGAATAACACCGCATGAAGGGGAGATTCCGGGCTGGCTATACGGCTTTCTTTTTTTGTTCAACCTGGAGAAGGCTGGAAAGCTCCAGCCGGTTCTTCGTTCCGGTCTTGCCGTAGATATGTGTAAGATGGGTCCGAACCGTTCCGGGGGAAATGAAAAGGCGTTCCCCGATCTCCTTGTAGCTGAGGCATTGGAGCACCAAGGGGGCGATTTCGGCCTCGCGCCTGGTCAGGGAGTATTTCCGGACAAAGTCGCCCTCAGGCTCCAGAGCTTCCAGGGTCAGGGGCGGCTCCAGTATCTCCAGGGCCGAACTGAAAAGCGCCCCCAGGCTCATGAAGATATAGAATGCAGGGAGAAGGGAAAAATTGCGGTTCAGATACGGTGCGACCGCCGGCAGCAGCCAGCCGAAAAAATCGGTTATCAGGAAGAAAGGCAGCAGCAGCAGGATGACCCAGCCAGTGAAGCGCATCGCCACCTGATAGTGGCGCAGCTTTCGGCTGCTGAAACGGTCCTTCCGATTCAGCAGCATACGGATGCCGAAATACGCGCAAGCCAGACTCAGCTCCATGTATATCAGGAGGTAAAGCACGAGAAACATCCGGTTCCCATTAGGGGAGAACAGATAGTGTGCGATCAGCAGGAGCCCGAGAATTATTGCACCCGCGCCGAAGCTTCTCTCGATGATCACTGCCAACCGGGTCGATCTTTCATTCCGGCACATGCGTGGTATGAAGAAACAGAGGCCGCAACTAAAAAAGGTAATGGAGTTCCATACGAAAGTCCTGAAAACGGTGCTCTGCCCGGTTATTTCGTAATAGAGGTCTATGGTTACCGCGAGGACTATGGCGGCAACAAGGATGTCCGACGCCAAATAGGCAAGCAATCTGGGATTCCTGGTCTTGAAATACAATATCAGGACCACAAAGGTAGCCGAGATGCCGAGGATAATGGAAACGCTGTTGTAGAGTAAGAAGTATTCCCTCATGTGGGTGCTGATCCGCGAGGATTGTAGCTGTCCGTACCCATCCCCGTCAATGCAAACACGGCAGTGTTAAGAATCTGCCTGTTGATCCTCCCTCCCGGATAGGCGATACTCCGCTGCACAGGAGCGAACAGAAATGGCAACGATCAATGTGGATCCGGGCATTTGCGGCATGATTACTGTGGTGAAGGCCGAGTCGGAGGACGGACAAACATGTACGGTCTCAATCACTTCTCCCTGCGAGTCGATAAAGGCGATGGCGGAAGAGTTGAAGGAAGTGGACGGTTTCGCGGCAGCCTTCACTCCCTTTGCGGACAACCCGGTGTACGTCGCGGCGGGAAAGCACTACAAGCACGCCGCCTGCCCGGTGCCGTCGGCTGTCGTGAAGGCAGTCGAGGTCGCCTGCGGTCTGGCACTCCCGAAAGATGTCACCTTCAAGATATCCAAGTAACGAAGCCTTACCTGTCGCCCGGCCCCCATAATCCCCTTTTTTCGTAGCGGGCCTTGAGTTCGGCGTGCCGGAATTCGTCCATAAAAAAGAAGGGGTATTTTACGTAGGCATAGCCGTATCCCTGCAGGATCAGCTCGAGGTCGAAACAGCTGCCATCCTCAAGGAATACATAGGCGAGCAGGCGGCCGTACCTGTCCCTCAGGTCCTTGTCGAAGGCCAGCAAGATGGGTTGGCCCGTGAGTCTCGTTTTGACGTAGGCGCTCGCTTCCCTGGCAAAATACTGAATCGGTTTGCGCTTGTCCACGCTTTCCGGTGTATCCACTCCGATAAGCCGGATCGTTTCCGTTGCCGCCAGTCCAGCAGGGGGCTTGGCTATTTCCACCTTGATCGTATCGCCGTCCACCACACGGAGTACCCGTGCGGCAGTCATCTTCGATTTGTCGGCATAACGAGTCAGGGGAATGAGTATTCCGGTTACCCGGTACGCTTCGCGGGATGGCGGACCATTGTCCAATGCAGGCGCTGTATATGCAATACAGGCAAGGATCAATAAAGGCAGACAGTTCCTTTTCATAATGCTTTTTTCCACAATGTTCGTTTCCATGTTGCCTTTTTCACATTGAGGCTACCTTATCCATCGTCGACCAACCGACCCATGCAGCTTTGCAGTTAGGTGCCATGAATGAAGGGGAACGGTTATTTTTTTGGTTTCCAGGCCCGGGCCAGTCTTTTGGCCTCGGCTAGCTGCGTAGGGACCAACAGTTTTTCGATCCGGTCCACGTTTGTGACAGCCCGGGAAATCTGATCTTTTTCTGTTGATGAGAAGCCCTCCGAGGCGAGTTTGTACCATTTGTAGGCCTGTACGAAGTCCTTGGCCACACCATTTCCCGTCTCATAATCAAAGGCCAGGTTGAACTGGGCGCTGGCATGGCCCTTATCCGCCGCTTTCCTGTACCAGGCGACGGCCTCGGTCTGGTTTCGCTGTATTCCCTCACCCATTTCGTACGCAAAACCCAGGTTGAACTGGGCGTTGGCATCATCCTGTTCAGCAGCCATCCTTATCCACTTAACCGCCTCTGCATGGTCCTGCGCTACACCTTTTCCATTCTTGTAGGCGTAACCCAGATTCCCCTGGGCCGAAGGATCGCCCTGCAAGGCGGCTTTCCGGTACCAGTCCACGGCTTTTACGTAATCCAGCTCCACGCCCTCGCCGGTGTTGTACATGTACCCCAGTGCGAATTGGGCGCTCGCATTCCCCCGATCTCCCGCCGTCCGGAACCACATAGCCGCCACAGTGAAATCCCGGGCAACCCCTTTGCCGTTATAATACGCCATGCCCACATTGAACTGGGCCTTGGCATCCCCCATAAAAGCGCTTTTAAGCATCTCGTCGAACGGCGCCGCCCCCGAATGAGCGACCAAGGCGAGTGCGACGGCCAGTATCAGCGCAAGCTTTTTCATGAAGGCTCCTCTCCACCCATTATAAGGATGTGGCGGGGATGTTCAATTGAGGGGACGGGGCGGGGGAGGGTGCATGACTACATCGACCGCTTCGGAAGCGATCAATAAGAATTGTCGTGTTTTCGTGTGACCGAATCCGGCACAGACCCCGGATATCCTCGGTCAATATACTATGGAATACCAATTGAACCGGTCCGGCGACTATTTCGTCGTGACCGACGAGGCAGGAATTGTGATGGGCCGGCTGTCCGCAAAGGGCAGGGTGGCGATAGGCGTGGGGACCGATTTTTTCCTGCTGCAAGAAGGAAACCAGCTGGTGGCGGCTGAAATCAGGCAGCTTCAGGGGACGGCCGACGATCCCGGCAGGGTCAAAAAGGGGCAATCCACATTCCTGAGCAGGGAGTTGGGGCGTTATTCCCTGGAAAACCGCAGGTTTCTGGGACTCGGCAATGATTTCTTCGTGGTCATGGAGGGGCGATGGATTGTGTCGGTGGACAAATCGTGCTCCGGCATGGCGCGCGATCTGGATCCCGAAATGGAATTCATGAAGGTGGAAAGAAACCGCATCCATGTCCGACTCCGTGGCCGGATCGTACTGTATAATCGGGAGCTTGAAGAAAGACAACCCTGGTCGAAGGATTGAAGGATGTACAGAACCTTGATACATGTGCTAAGTGCCGCACGGCTTATCTCCCGCCCCCAAGGCGCGACCATCGCGGATCTGATGGACAAGATCGGTCTCTCGCGTCGGTCGGTTTACCGGTTGATCGATGCCCTCCAGGAATTGGACTATCCGCTGTATGATGAGGAGGAGACGGGACGGGAGCGGGTGATAAAACTCAACGAGGCACGGGACCGGCTTAGATGGTGGTTGCCGCTTCCCACGGTCCGTTTCGACTTCCAGGACCGGGTACTCCTGGACTTCCTGTTCCAGGAAGCCGCTGCCACACCAACCCTCGCCGAGCCGGTTAAAATCCTGCGCCAGAAACTTGCGGGGCTCGCG
>CAXNJE010000260.1:0-4032 GCA_964202565.1 Breznakiellaceae bacterium
GAATACAGCGCCTTCGCCATCCCCGGCCAAGTTTCCGTAGAGGAAGGCAAGGGCGGTCTGCCGGTCGTGAAGGTCCGCAACGCTTTCGCCCAGGCTGACATCTACCTGTACGGCGCCCATGTCACGCACTACGAGCCCAAGGGCGGGAAACCCCTCCTTTGGCTGAGTGACGCAAGCCCCTTTGCTGCAGGAAAAGCCATACGCGGCGGCATCCCCGTCTGCTTCCCCTGGTTTGGCCCCCACAGGACCAACAAGGATTTTCCCGTCCACGGCGTCGCCCGCTTCCGCAGTTGGGAGCTGCAGTCCGTCGCGGCGCTGTCCGACGGCAAGACCCGGATAGTACTGTCCCTCTCGTCCAACGAGGAGACCCGCTCCTTCTGGCCCCACGATTTCTTCCTGGAAATGGCCGTGGTCGTGGGTCCGGGCCTGGAACTGGAACTGACCGCGTCCAACGCCGACCGCGAGCCCTTCCTGTACGAGGACTGCCTGCACACCTATTTCAGCGTCGGCGACGTGGCCAAAACCAGCGTTTCAGGTCTTGACGGCACGGGCTACATCGACCGGGCCCGTTCCGACGCCCGCTCGGTGCAGAAAGGGCCGGTAAACCCCGCAGGCGAGACGGTGAACGCCTACATGCAGGCCCCATCCCGCACGGAAATTGCCGACACCGCCGGTGGCCGGAAGATAGTCGTGGAACAGTGCGGCTTCAAATCCACCGTGGTCTGGAACCCCTGGGAAGCCACGGCCGCCAAGAACCCCGAGATGATCGACCGCTGGCGCGGCTTCATCTGCGTGGAAGGCGCCAACTGCCTGGACGCCAACGTGGTCCTGTTGCCCGGCACCTCGCACCGCAGCTACGTCAGGTACACAGCCGAAAAAATCTAGACCATCAAAGTCGGGCGGAGGCGATTCAGCGTTTGCTGAGTAGCGGACGACGCGAACCGCCCGCCCGGCGCTTTGATATTCATTGAACGAAGAAAGCAACTTCTTTTCAAAATTGAAAGCCGTCAAATATCTGGTAAAGTCAAGGCAATTGATGCAGTTGCACTGATTCGTGAGGATACGAAACCTGGAGGGAATCCCGAATACCATTCACTCGGCTTCACCGGTGATGTTTTTGTGAAAAATTGACACTCTTGCATTGTATAGGATTTAATAACCACCGTTAGGTATTTGAATAAAACTGCCCGACTTGAAAATTACACAAATAGCTCTTATGATTCAAATTCAGTAAGGGGGGCGAATCGTTTGAGTAATTTAGCAGGTTCAAAAGTTTGGTTTATTCCTGATGGATTTTATCATTCAAAAAGCACAGGTGATATTCCGAGTCACGAAGCAGTCTGTGTGTTGAATGTCGGAAAAGAGGATGCAGTTATAAATATTACCCTTTATTTCATGGACAGGGAAAAGAGAACCGGGTTTGAAGTTGTATGCAAGGCAGAAAGAGCCATGCATATCGGGATGGACAAAATAAAAGACAAAGATGGCAATGGAGTCTCCGTAGATCTTCCTTATTCAATGGTGGTAGAAAGCAGTAGTCCAATTATTGTTCAATACAGCAGGGTGGACACATCAGCGGGTATGGCCCTCATGACCACTATTGCATATCCTCTTTAAGTCAAGGAATCGACAGACAAGAACCGCTCCTAACCTTTGAAGCTGATCACTCTTTAAGGAGTTCAAAGGGAGGGCGGTTTTTATTTTGCAACATTGTTGACTTACGCCTCTTCCCAGCTCGTCACGTTCCGTGCAACCTCGTCGAAAATGATGCCGATCTGCCTGATAGGCAACGCCTGCCCATCGGCTTTAAGGCGGCCGCGGTACTTGGCGGCGTAGTCCTTGCGCAGGATCTGGGCCAGGGGCGCCTCGTCGCCGCTTTTATCCAGGCCCCTCACCTTGAACTCGAAGATCCAGATGCCCTTGGGGCCTATCACGGTAAGGTCGATGCGGCCGCGGTTGGTAACGTCTTCGGGGATAACCGTCAGGCCAAGGCTGGCAAAGTAGGCGTAGACCACGGTGGCATAGAAGCCTTCGTAATGGGAGATGTTGTTCTTTCGGTAATTGTCCGGTGGAATAGACGCGAAGAAGGCTGTGAACAGCTGGTGCAGGGCGTCGCCGTCGCCTGAATCCATTATTTCACGAAGGCGATTGCGGTTGGTGTTCACCGCATCGTCATTCCCCGATGCCTGAATCAGGCTGAGGCGCGAAAAAGCCGAGCGCACCTCCATGTTCGGAAAGCAGAGGCGGAAGCGCGTGCCTTCCACGGGATCCTCGATGCGTTCCTTTATGGTCAGATAGCCGGTCTGGAACAGCATGACAGGAAGGCTCATGCTTTCGGGTTCAAAGCTGTCGGAAAGTTCGGCCCCGATCAGCAGGGTGTCGAGTTCGGGCAGGGAACGGGGCTGTTCCTTCATCATCCTGATCAGGAACGTGGGGGTGCCCGTCTCGAACCACCAGGGGCGCAGTTCCTGGTTCTCGCATAACAGAAGGATATCAAAGGGATTGTAGACGCCTTCACCGCCCCAGTTATATCCGTTGTACCAGGAGCGGATGGTTTCGACAGAAAAGCGTGCGAGCAGTGTGGTCAACCATGGCTCAAATTGACGGTCCACATCGGCTTGGGTATAGCCGCAGATATCGGCATAGCGCGGATTGAGGGTCAGGTCGTTCAGCTGGTTCAGGCCCGAGAATACACCGGCCTTGCTGAACTTGCTGACGCCGGTGAGGAACACAAAGCGCAGGTAGGGGTCGGTATCCTTGAGCACTCCGTAAAAGCTCCGCAGTTCCGAGCGCATGACGGAGGAAAGCCCGATGTCCGGCAGGGCATCCAGGATGGGTTTGTCGTACTCGTCGATCAGGACGACGACGGTGGTCTTGGTCTTTTCAGCTGCAGCTTTGATCAATTTGCGAAGTGCAAGGGATGGAATATCCTCATCCGGCGGCGGAAGTCCCAATTTCTGGTGCATTTCCTCAAGCTGGAACATGATGCTGCGGTTGAGCTCGGCGACGGTGCGGTAACTGCCGATGCCGAAACTGATACGCACCACCGGATTGGTCCGGCTCCAGTCCCACTGTGCTTCCGCGGTGTCCAGATACAGGCCGGCAAACAGTTCCCGTCGGCCTGCAAAGGCCTGTTCCATGGTATCCAGAAGGAGGCTTTTGCCGAAACGGCGGGGGCGTGACAGGAAAAAAGCGCCACCCTGACTGGCCAGACGTGCGATGAAGGGTGTTTTATCGATATAGATAAAACCATCGGTTCTCATTTTTTCAAAACTCTGGATGCCGATGGGCAGTTTTAACGCTTGCATTATTGAAGTTTAAGCCCTGGCGCAAAAGCAGTCAACGTCGTCCATGCCCTGCGCCATGAAGGCGCTTGGAAAAGCCTATTGGCATGTCGAGCTTATGGGCGCGTTTAAAGCTTGAACTCCACGATGACCTTGGATCCGCTACCCCGTTCGATCCTGGCTTCTCCGTTCAATTGCCCGGTCAGCCCTTTCACGAGGGCAAGTCCGAAACCGGTGGTGTTTTCAAAACCAAACGCTTCGGGAATGCCTCTACCGTTATCCTGCACAACGACAGTGACCAGACCGGAGTCAAGTGTCGCGGACACCATGATCCGTCCGTCGCTCCTTCCCGCAAACGCGTACTTCATGACGTTGGTCAAGAGCTCGTTGATGATGATACCCAGCGACTGCAGGCGTTTGGCATCCAGGATAAAATCATCAAAATGCTTCTCTATCGCAACGGTTTCATAGCCCGGAAAGTTCTTCAGGATCGCCTCAACCAACACGTCCAGGTATGCCTTGATGGACAGGTCCGAGAATCCGGCCGACTGGTACAGATTGTCGTACAATACTTCCATGCTGAGCATGCGCTTGCCTGCATCCTCAAGCGCGGCGATGCCTGCCGCGTCATTCATACACTGGGCCTGCAGCGACAGCAGGGATCTCATGGTATGCATATTGTTCTTGATGCGGTGGTTTACTTCCTTCAGTATGAGCTCTTTTTCTGCAAGCAGGGACTTGATTTTTA
>CAXNJE010000261.1:0-3996 GCA_964202565.1 Breznakiellaceae bacterium
CGTATACGATACACGTGCTGAATCGTTATTTCGAGGAACTGGCCCACACGACCGATAAGCCCATCGCCGTGGAGGCCACCCTCACCCATGTCGCGCTGCCGGTGTTCCTGGCAGGAGCCACAACCTTCATCGGTTTCGGATCGCTGATCGTCTCCTCCATAGACGCGCTCAAGATGTTCGGGGTGCTTTCCGCCCTGGGCATACTGTTCGCGCTTATCCTGAGCCTTACGCTGACACCGGCGCTCATGGTGCTGCTTCCCCTACCCAAGGCCAAGACCATAGAAAAGCACGGGGAAAGCCGTCTGGCGGAGCTTTTGGCCGGTCTGGGCCGCTTTGTGGGTAACCGCCCCGTCCCGGTATTGGTGGTATCCCTGGCGGTGGTCGCCTTCTTCGCCCTGTTCACCCCGAGGGTCAGCTTCGAGACGAATACCATCAATTCCTTCAAGAAGGGCAGCGAGGTGCGGTCCTCCTCGGACTATCTGAACGAGAATTTCACGGGGATCACGGTGATGACCGTGGTCGTGGCGGTGGACGAGGAAGGCGCCATCCTGGACCCCGCGGTGCTGCGCGCCATGGACGGGCTACAACAGCGCGTGGACGCGTTGCGGGTGGTGAAGGGCCAGGTGGTGGGGCCGGAAAGCCCGCTCTGGAAGGACGGAACGGCCATAGTCGGAGGTTCCCAGTCCATAGTCACCTTCGTGAAGGGCATCAACAAGGCGCTGAACGCGGGGGACGAGGCCTTTGAGAAGGTACCCGATGATTTTACGCCCATAGCTGTCGCCACCGAACGCTATTCGCTGGCGGGTGGCGTGCTGCGCGAATACGATTACGATACGAAGGAGTTCTTGGCCGAGTACGCCGAGGGCGCCGATTTCCGTGTCGAGGGCGGCCAGGCCTTCCTGAAAATGGACGGAAACGAACGCCGTATCGACCTGGCCGCCGGCACCGCGACCGACCTGATCCCCGGCCGGGCCTACGCGGGCCAGCTGGTATTCCAGTACGAGAACTCGGGGGACCCGGAAAACATCGAGGCCTTCATCGACAACCCGCGCAAGACCGCCCGTGTCAACGTGTTCGTCAAGACCGCCAGCTCAACCCTGATCGGCCAGATACAGGCCATTACCCGGGACTATATCGCGAAGAATTTTCCCGCCGGTTCCAGGGCGGATATCACCGGCCTGTCCAACCTGACCCTGGCCATCCTGCGCCTGCTGGTGCAGAGCCAGATTTCCTCGGTGCTGGCGTCGCTGGTGGTGGTTTTCCTTTTCATCAGCCTGATGTCGCGGAGCTTCGTGGAGGGCCTGTTCTCCATCGTGCCGCTGGCAGCGTCGCTGATCATCAACTTTGGGCTTATGGGTCTGGCCGGCATCTCTGTGGACATCTCGACGGCCACCATCGCGTCCATCGGCATAGGCATAGGCATAGACTACACGCTGCACTTCATGGAACGGCTCAAGTCCATGCTCTGTACGTTGGACTACAAGAACGCGGTGATCGAGACCATGCGTACCACGGGTAAGGGCATCTTCTTCAACGCCCTGGCCGTCGCAGCCGGTTTCTCGGCCCTGCTGTTCAGTCAGCTGAGGGGCAACATGTTCATGGGCCTGCTCCTGTCGCTTATCATGATCACCAGCTCGCTTTTCGCAGTAACCCTGTTGCCCGCCCTGCTGGCGGTGGCGAAGCCCGCATTCCTGAACAAAACCCGACTCTCAGCTAGCGACAAAGCATCCAAATGAAATCCCAGTATAAGGAGAACCTGATGAAACGAACCGTACTTTTTACGCTGATCCTTACCATGGCAATGACAGCGGGAGCCCAAGACCTGGAAAGCCTGCTGGTGAAGAACGAGACCATGCCGCGGCCGCCCGCCACGGAGGGTGACATGAAAATGGTCATCGTGAACAAGGCGGGCCAGGCGCGGACGAGGGAAATAAAGGCCTACACCAAGACCGAGGCCGACGGCACCGACAGGCAGATGCTGATCTTTTCCGCCCCCGCCGACGTCAAGGATACCCGCTTTCTGACCGTGGACTACGAGGCTGCAGGCAAGGACGACGAGCAGTACATCTACCTGCCAGCCCTCCGCAAGGTGCGGGCTATCGGAACCTCCGGCGGCGACTCCAAGACAGGCGCCTTCCTGGGGTCCGACTTCAGTTTTGCCGACCTGGGCAGCCTGGACCGTTCGGACTTCACCGCCACCGCCGTGGGCGAGGAACAGCTGGACGGCATGAAGTATATAAAGGTGGAGTATCTGGCCAAGGGACCGGCCACGGTCAAGAAATACGGGTACGGAAAGGTAGTGAAGTGGATCAACGCCGAGAACGCCACCTCCAGGAAGAGCGAGTACTATGACAACTCACTCAAACTGGTGAAGCGCCTGACGGTGAACGGCCAGCGCCTGATGGACGGCAAGTACTGGCAATTCCAGAGCATGGAAATGGCCAACCTGGAATCGGGTGGCAAGACTATCTGGGAATTCGTCAAATCGGTGAACCTGCCCTCGATAGACGACAAGTACTTTACCCTGCGCTACCTGGAACGGGGCCGCTGATGAAGGCCAATAATGCAGCGCCGTCAGTTCACGGCGTGCGCAAGATCCTCATCATTTTCCTCGCTGGCATCCTTGCCATCACGCCCGGGGTTTTTGCCCAGGATACTGAAGCCGAGGCTGGGGAAGCACCTGCCGCACCCCTGTTCGATGGGGGTATTTCTGGCTGGGTGGCCGGTTCCGCTTATGCCCGCCCGGATGCCGACACGGTCTTCGCGTCCGCCGGCGTCCGGGGCGCCCTGATACTGGATGGCTATGCCTTTGACGTATTGGGCGTGAAACTCGCGCTGGAAGGCTATTCGAATCTGGCGGGGGCCGGGGACGATATCACTCTGGAGACGTCCCTTCCGTACCCGCTGGCATTCGAGGCGACGGGAAACGACCGGCTTCTGGGCTTCCTGGACCTGAAGGAGGCCTGGACCGAACTGCCCCTGGGCGACTTCGACCTGCGGGTAGGCAAACAGATACTGGCCTGGGGCCTGGCGGACGGCAACAACCCCACCGACACGCTGACCCCCCGGCATATCGGCACCCGGCTGGTCTCCACCCTGGACGAGCAGAAGATGGGCAACCTCGCCGTCAATCTGGTCTACAACCTGCCGTCCAACCTGGGTACGGTACAGGCCCTGTTCCTGCCCGTTTCGGTGCCCAACGACATGCCATCGGTAGCGATGGATCTGACCATCCCCTCAACGGGTTTCATGGTTCCTGCCCAACGGGTAATTATAAAGGAAGACGAGGCTCCAGAAATTGCCGCCGGAAACATGGAAGGCGGCCTGCGGGCGCTGTTCTACCTGGGTTCGGCGCAGGCCTCGGCGAGCTGGTTCACCTACATGGACAGGTATCCCGACTTCGATGTCGCTTCGGTGGCGTCGCCTGCTGTTGGTCCGCCGACCCTGATCACCACCACCATGACCCCCGTGCACAATCGTATCCAGCAGTTTGGCCTGGACGCGACCTTGTTGGCCGGGGGCTACGACCTGCGTGCGGAAACGGCTTTATCGCTGACGGGAGACATCGAGGGGTCTGACCCCGCGGCCAAGAACCCGTCAATTTCGGGTGTCGTACAGGGTTCTCGGTCATTCTTCGACGGTATGCTGACAGCTTCGCTCGCCTGGGCGCCACGCTGGGTGATGAACCACAAGGCTCCATCCGATTATTCGGCCACCGCCGATCAGGAATTGGCCAGGACGGTGCGCCAGTACGACGGACAGGCATATGCGCTCGAGAATGCCTTCAGCGTCCGGCTCGCAAGCAAGCTGCTGGCGGAAACCCTCCAGCCCGAGGCGCTGTTCCTGGCGGAGCTCGCCGCCCGCGACTGGCTGGGAACGGTTTCCGTGGGCTACAACCTGGCCGACGGCCTTAACCTCAAGGCCGGGGCGGCCTTCTACGGTTCCTTCCTGGAAGAAGGCGATGGGGACCGCGAGCTGGGAACCTTTTCCAACGCG
>CAXNJE010000262.1:0-3976 GCA_964202565.1 Breznakiellaceae bacterium
TCCCGTTAGAATCTTCGAGAAGCTTGGACTTCTCTCCCTGTACACCAGAATGCTTGGGTTCCAGAGCATTTCATGAACCGCCGTATACGGAACCGTACGTACGGTGGTGTGAGAGGACGGGGGCCGTGAGGCCCCCTCCTACTCTATCCCCAAATTCCTTTCCGATACAAAGCCGGCAATGTAGTCCGTAGGTTTCCCCTCCCTTTAACCAATTTCTGACAATCCCCTAACATGGAGCGCATGATAAAGACGTAATTTCCTCCCATCGAAAGTTCAATGGAGGATACTAATGCGCAAATTAATGGCGGTTTCTTTGCTCGTTCTCATGGCGGTCGCCGGCTTTTCACAAACCCGGTTTGGATGGGTGGACAACAAGTCGGATGATCCGGACAAGATGCTGCCTGGTGTGAACCCGGCAAAAGTGGAAGGTGCGGTGGTCACTGCAGGAAGCTCGACAGTGTACCCGCTCTCGGTGGTCATCACCGAAAATTTCCGGAAAGACGGTTACAAGGGCAATGTCAGCATCGATTCAATCGGCTCCGGCGGCGGTTTCGAACGCTTCGGAAAGGGTGAGATCGACGTTTCCAACGCCAGTTCCAAAATCAAGCAGGCACAATTGGATGCGGCAACTGCGGCCAACAAGGGTAAGGTACTTGAGTTCATCGTGGGAACCGATGCCCTTTCGGTGGTCGTTTCCAAAAAGAACACCTTTGCGAAGGATCTGACCACCAAGGAACTCGCACTTGCCTTTTCCACCGCAGAGTTCTGGTCCGACGTACGCAGCGGCTTCCCGAAGAAGGAAATCATCCGCTACAGCCCAGGCACCGATTCGGGCACCTTTGAGTACTTTGTAGAACATGTTTTCAAGAAGGACAAGAAGCCCATCCTCAGCGCCAAGAACATGAATCTTTCCGAGGACGACAATGTCCTGGTTCAGGGCGTTGCCGGGAATGAGTATGCGATAGGCTACTTCGGCTATGCATATTTTGATGAGAACAAGACCACGGTAACCGCCATCGGCATCGATGGAGTGGTACCTTCCGTTGCTTCAATCAATGCGAAACAATATTCGCTTGCAAGACCCCTGTTCCTCTACTCCACAGATTCCATACTCCAAGCCAAACCCCAGGTCGCGGCTTTCATTGCCTATTACCTTTCCAACGTGAACCGTCTCATCCGTAAGGCCGGGTACTTCCCCGCTTCGGCTGAAGCTCTCAAGACAGGCAAGCAAGCGTGGCTTGATGCCGTAAAAGGCTCGTACTGAGCGCCGGCATGGATTCAATCGGGTTGGCGCTCCGGCGCCGACCGAAACCTGTCGAACAATTGATCAGGGGGCTCCTGTTCTTCTGCGCGACGGTTTCGGTGCTCACTACGCTAGGCATCGTCTGGACGCTGTTGAGCCAGAGCCTGCACTTTTTCAGTCAAGTCAGTCCAATCGAATTCCTTACCGGTACTGTCTGGCAACCCCAGATTGAAGAATTCGGGGTGTTGCCTCTGGTTACCGCTACTTTCATGACCAGCCTGATCGCCATGCTCATCGCTTTGCCGGTGGGAATGTCGATCGCGATTTACCTTGCGGAGTTTGCCTCCGAAAGGGTTCGCGGAGTACTCAAGCCGGTACTCGAGGTTCTGGCCGGAGTTCCCACCATTGTGTACGGCTATTTTGCGCTTACCATGGTTACGCCGGTACTTAGATCGGTATTCGGCCAGGAGACCGTTGGCTTCTACAACATGGCCAGCGCGGGTATCGTGATGGGAATACTCATACTTCCCTTGGTCGCATCGATGGCTGAGGACGCCCTGTCAGCGGTCCCACAATCGTTGCGGAATGCCGCCTGGGCCATGGGTGCCACCCGCCTGGAAGTGACCTTTGGTGTGGTTATTCCCAGTGCCCTTTCCGGCATACTGGCCGCGTTTATCCTCGCCCTTTCCCGTGCGGTAGGCGAGACGATGATAGTTGCCATCGCATCAGGGGCAGGACCCAAATTCACCCTGAATCCTTTCGCTGCGGCCGAAACCATGACCGGACATATCGTCCGCATTTCGGGCGGGGACCTCTCCTACGATTCGATTGATTACAATTCCCTTTTCGCGATCGCCTTGTTGCTTTTCATCATCACCTTCAGCCTCAATATCCTTAGCCGTAAATTGGTCCGTCGTTTCGGCGAGGTGTCCGCATGAAAAGTACCAATTCGACCAAGCGGCTCTCATACCGCCGGAATATGGGTAATGTCCTTCAAATCGTATTCCTCTCGCTCACCATACTCGCGGTGCTCGTTCTCGGCGTCCTTCTGGGAAATATCATAGACCGCAGTTTCGGTATTTCAGCCATAGAGTATGTCAACAGGTATGAGGATATATCAGCCGATGGAGCCTTGCTCGAAGACTCCGACGATGCGGCACTCATCGAGACAATCGTCCTCAATCTGCGTCCCCGGACCCTGGATGCCTTCGAGGCGGAAAAACCACTGGATGAACGTACGAGGATCGAGCTGCTTGAAATAATGGAAAGGGAACTGCTGCAACCCTCCGTGGTGCGTTCCTGGAGCCTGCGGGAATCCCTATTCGGACGCAAGGCGATAAGCGCGGAACTGCAGGAAGTATGGCCCGATGCCAATCCCCGGTGGAGAAGTTGGGTGCGTGCGGAACTGCTGCTCGGATCCCAGTCGATGGACCCCTTGTACGCTGGTATTCGTGGCGCGATCATAGGTACCTTCATTACCATACTCATAACCATGTTCGTGGCCTTGCCCTTGGGCGTGGGTGCGGCAATCTGGCTTGAGGAATACGCGCCTGACAACAAGCTTACGCGTTTCATCCAGACAAACATCTACAATCTTGCGGGTGTTCCTTCCATCATCTACGGCATGCTCGGTCTGAGCATTTTCGTACGATATCTGGTTAATGTAACCCAAGGACGGACCATCCTGTCCGCGGCGCTCACTTTGGCGGTGCTCATCCTTCCCATCGTCATCATCAATACCCAGGAAGCAATCAAAGCCGTGCCCCAGAGCCTTCGCCATGCCAGCCTTGCCTTGGGCGCAAGCCAGTGGCAGACCATCAGGCACCATGTACTGCCTGCCTGTATGGACCGCATCCTCACTGGAGCAATACTCGGTCTATCCCGGGCGATCGGAGAAACAGCGCCCTTGGTGGTCGTCGGGGCTTCAACCTTCCTTACCCACGATCCCACCTCGGTTTACGAGCGTTTCACTACGCTTCCCGGACAGATCTCCCAATGGACCAGCCTTCCTGGCGACGCATGGCGCAATCTCGCGGGGGCGTCCATACTTATATTGATGATCTTGCTCCTGGGACTCAATTCGTTTGCCATAATCCTGCGAAACCGTTACAGAAAGGAAATGAAAGCATGAGCATCGCGCTGTCAACCAAGAACCTGTCCATACATTATGGCACCTTCAAAGCGGTGAATTCGGTCAATATGGACTTCGAGGCCAATGAAATAACCGCCATCATAGGCCCGTCTGGTTGTGGAAAGTCTACGGCCTTGCGATCCTTCAACCGTATGAACGAGCTGATTCCTGGCACCAAAGTCGAAGGGGAGGTGATATTCCAGGGAACGAATATCTACGCCAGCGAGGTTGATCCGGTGGAACTTCGCAGTCGCATCGGCATGGTTTTCCAAAAGCCCAACCCCTTTCCCAAGTCCGTTTTTCAGAATATCGTGTGGGGAGCCAAAATAAATGGCATTCATGCCGATCATGACCAGCTCGTCGAGGAAAGCCTGAAAGCCGTCGCCCTATGGGACGAGGTAAAGGACAAGCTGAAACAGAGTGCCAATTCCCTTTCCGGTGGCCAGCAGCAACGCCTGTGCATCGCCAGGGCAATAGCCATACGTCCGGACATACTTCTTATGGACGAACCTACCAGTGCCTTGGACCCCATTTCAACCAGCCGGATCGAAGACCTGATGGACGAGCTCAAGAAAAAGTACACCATAATCATTGTTACCCAC
>CAXNJE010000263.1:0-3937 GCA_964202565.1 Breznakiellaceae bacterium
CGCAAGCTGGGGTCGGCTGTCACGTTTTGGGAATGGGAACGGGAACGGAACAAGGACTGGATGCTGGTACCCCTAAAACGCCGCTGGGCACCGCCGGAACCCATAATCGACATATTCGAACGGGAAGGTTTCGTATGGGGCGGCAAATGGGACCTCTACGATACGATGCATTTCGAGTACCGCCCGGAGCTGCACGAAATCAAGAAGGTGTACGCATCGGCGGGAGGCGTCGATATTTTCGGTGATGTACCCGCAGGACAAGGCGGCAGCGAACTCGAAGCGAGCCGCTAGGCCGCCCTACCCCAGCATTAGCTGGAAAGGGCTGCCACCGCGGCTCCGAACAGGGAAGCCTGCTCCACAGGGGATACGACGACGCGCCTGGGTGCCTTTGAACTGAGCATCTGGTGCAGGTACGCCTCGAAAGCCGGCCGCAAGCCTCGAACCACCATGAAAGTCGTTCCCTCTACGGCTACCCGCACCGGTGCAAGGGGGTCGTAACCGCCCGAGGTGCGTTCCGCGGCTGCGGCTACAGCGGCTGCGGAGAACAATGCGGCGCGCTCGATGAGGATGGAGCACAGAAAGGTGACAGCCGAGACGGCATCCCGGCTTTCTTGCACCATGATGGAGCCTAGGGCACCCTCCCCCGCAAAGGGAGAACGCATGAAGGAGGTGACGTCCTTTGTGGGTAAGGACGGGAGGGCTGCCAAGGCTTCCGAGCCTGCAAGGTTCAGGACTCCATCGGCGAGGGCACGCCTGAGCATGAACAGTACCAAACCACCCAGGTAGGCTCCGGACATGGTCTTCTCGAAGGTGTACGCCCCAGGATTCTTCAGACCCGCATCGAAGGCCGCGTCCAGGCGACCCAGATAGCGGGTCTTGAAATTTCCGGACTCGCAGACGACGACCTGGGGTGAGGCGGGATTATCGAAACCGATCTTGGGGATCCGCGATTCCGGGTAGGCAACGTTCATGCCCGTTCCCAGGATGAAACCAATGGCGGGACCGCCAGGGGCGTCGTTGGGGGTGGATTTCTGGCCGCCCGCCTTGGTTTGGGAAAGCCCTCCGTCGGCAGGGATTTCAGCCAGACCGGCCAATAGGGCCGCGGTAGTATCGTTCAGCATGACAAGCCGGTCCGGTAGCGACACCCCCCGCTTGGTCAGTTCGTCGGCCAACCCCTTGCCGATAAGTTTTCCTATGACCTCGGGGGCGTCCACTTCCTTGCTGAAGGCCAAGAGGCGGCCATCTGCATTCTCGAGGGTCTCCATGGGGTAGGAAAAACAGAAACCTATACCTTCGGGTTTTTCACTGCCCGAGAACAGGGGTTGGACGACATCGGCGATTTCAGAGAAAAAACGCTCCGGAGAAACCTGGCCCTTGGTACCGGGCATATGGGCCTTGCGTGCATCCTCCTCCACGGCCTTGCCGCTTTCGTCGAAACGGATGCGGGCTGCCCGCAGGTTGGTACCGCCGGCGTCGAGGGCGATGACCATGCGCCCCCGGGGCGTGCGGGTGACGGGGGCGATATAGGAAGGCAACATGGGCAGGCAGGATGAATCGCCACAGAGGCCACGTTCCATTTCCACCACTATATCCTTGACCAAGGCAAAAGGATCGCAAACGGCATAATGGAAACCGTGGTAGCGGGCAAAATCGGCCAGTCCACGGGGATCAAAGGACATGCGCATGGAGTACCTCCGGAGGGCGCGCGGGAATGCCCGTCAAAGGAGCAGGAAGCCCGCGTACCGCATCATTCTTATAGCAGATATCGTTTTGTGGCAATAGCTTTTATGGCCTGACGCGCTTTCTGTCCCTTGGAAACAGGCTGGCTTCCTTCACATTGGGGAGCCCAAGTATTTTCTGGGTAAGGCGCTCGCAACCTATGGCAAAACCGCCGTGGGGCGGACAGCCGTACTTGAAGACCATAAGGTAATCGCTTAAGTCTTCGGCTTTCAGGCCGAATTTGGGGAGCACTTCCAGGAGTGCGGCATATTCGTTGTGGCGCCTGCCACCGGTCGTGATTTCCAGGCCACGGAAGATGGCGTCGAAACTCATGGTACGCAGGGCATCCATCGGGTAGGTATAGAAAGGCCGATGCTTGCGGGGAAACTCATTGATGAAGACCAGGTCGCTGCCCTTTTCCCGTTCGGCCCAGGCGCAGATCAGGCGCTCCACCTCCGGGTTGATCTCGAAGGCGCGGACCGCTCCGGCCTTCTTGCCGCCGGAGGTTTGCTTGGCGGCCTCTTCGGCGGCGATCGCGATGGCGTCGTCGTGGGCGATCACGGGTGCGGCAGCCACCTGGGCGGCGCTGGGAACGGTTGCATTCCAAAGGGCCAGTTCCGCGGCGTTCTTTTTGGCCACCTGGGCGAAGACATGGGTAAGGATGCCCCTTTCCAGTTCTATCAGGTCCAGCTCGCTCTCGATGAAGGCCATCTCCACGTCCATGGACACGTATTCGTTGAGGTGGCGTGGCGTGTCGTGCTTTTCGGCACGGTAGGCAGGGGCAACCTCGAACACCCTTTCCATGCCGGAGGCCACCATGGTTTGCTTGTAGAACTGGGGAGACTGGGCCAGATAGACCTTGGTATCGAAATATTCCACCTCGAAAAGCCCCGTGCCGCCTTCGGTGCCGCCGGAGATGAGCTTGGAGGTCTTCATTTCGGTAAAATCCCGGCCGCGCAGGTATTCGGAGAAGGCTTCGATGATGGTGGCCTGGATGGTAAAGATGGCGCGTATTTTGGGGTTCCGCAGGGAAAGGGGACGGTTGTCCAGGATGACATCCAGACCTACTTTCTCAGGGTCGCCGTTCACAGGGTACGGGAGGTCCGTCTCGGCCTTGGCGATCAATTCTATCTTTTGAGCCCGCAACTCCGCTCCGCCGGGGGCCTTGGGGTTGAGCGCCGGGGTTCCCGTTGCGGAAATTACCGATTCCAGGCTGAGGTCGGCCTTGCCTTCCACCACCACCTGCACGACGCCGGAACGGTCGCGGAGCATCACAAAGGATACTCCCCCCAATTCCCGCACCCGGTGCACCCAGCCTTTCAACTCGACCTGGGCAGCGCTTCCTTCTTTGGTTTCAGCCGCCAGGGCGGCGATATCCTTAGCCAATACGCGCATGATCAACCTCCATCAGGGAACGGGCGCCTTCCTGGTCACCGGCGACGATCCAGGCGGCGACGAAACGGGCGTAGGAACTTTCGGTGGTCAGGGCACCCATGGGCACAGCCCCGACCTTCCACAACTCGTGGGCGCTCAGGTACAGGGAAAAATCCACTACGCCCTCCTGCTGGCTGGTACAATAAAAGGAGGCACCGCGTTCGCGGCCGGTACGTATGGCCTCGCGAAGCGAATAGGGCGAATCCCCACCGGGAGCGGTGCCGGTATCGTACAGTTCGAGAATGAAGTTGGTATAGCCCGCGCTCATGAGGGGAGCAAAAAGATCGGTCCTCATGCCGGGGAAAATTTTGAGCACCATGAGCGAACGGGTCGCGTCCTCGATCCGGTGGCGGAGTGTTTCCTCGTCCAGCTCGGCCAGGCAGGCCTGGGCGTCGAAGGGTTTGGGCAGATCGGGAAGGGAGGAGGCGTTCCATACGCCGAAGCCCGCGTTGGCAACCCGTTCGAATTTAAGGTTCACCGCAGGGAAAGCGGTGGAATCCACAAAGACACCCACTCCCCGTTCCTCGGACAGGGCCCGCAGGATGGCGGGTTTGAGGAGCTCCGCAGCCTTCCGCGCGTTGGCCGGAGCGGCTGAGGAGGCCGCAAGGACGACGGGAAAATCCGCCCTACCAAAGAGCCAGTGCACGAGGGGCGCCGTATAAGGCAAGGTATCGGTGCCGTGGGCTACCACTACTCCGCGACCTGAGCCTCCTTTGGCCCCAGTGGTGCTTGGACTAGCGGTTGTCGGTACGCCCCCAGTGGGGACGCCCTGCTGCAAACCCGG
>CAXNJE010000264.1:0-3934 GCA_964202565.1 Breznakiellaceae bacterium
GAGTACAAGCTGATCCGCGACATCGAACGGCGTTACAAGCCGTATCTGTGACAAGACCTATTACAGGAGGAATGAAACGATGAACTATGCAATTGCCTTGATACCCGGGGACGGAATCGGTCCCGACGTTGTACAGGAAGCGGTGGAAATACTTGATGCGGTGGGTGACCGCTTCGGGCATGTGTTCAATTATGTCGAACTCTCCGCCGGCGGAAAGGCCATAAACGAATGCGGCGAGCCCCTGCCGGCGGAAACCCTGGAAAGCGCCAAGGCCTGCGACGCCGTGCTTCTAGGCGCGGTCGGCGGACCCCAGTGGGAAAACCTTCCCGGCCACCTGCGGCCCGAACGCGCCTTGCTCGGCCTGCGCGCGGGCTTGGGCGTCTACGCCAACCTTCGCCCTGCGGCACTCCTGCCTCAACTCCGCGCGGCCTGCCCCATCAAGGACGAAGTGCTTATCGCGAGCAACGAGAATGGCAAGGCCGAGTTCGACCTGCTCATCGTCCGCGAGCTTACCGGAGGCCTGTACTTCGGCGAACGCGGAAGGACCCCGGATGGCAACGCCGCCTTCGATACGGAACTGTATTCCAAAACCGAAATCGAACGGGTCCTTCGCTCTGGTTACCGGGCAGCCCTCCTCCGGCGCAAGAAACTCTGCGTGGTGGACAAGGCAAATGTACTTGAATCTTCCCGCCTGTGGCGCGAGGTCGCGGCGGTGGTCGCCAAGGATTACCCCCAGGTGGAGACGAGCTACCTGTACGTGGACAATTGTGCCATGCAGCTTATCCGCGCTCCCGGCCAGTTCGACGTCATCGTCACCTCGAACCTGTTCGGCGACATACTCTCGGACGAAGCCTCCGTGCTGACCGGCTCGATCGGCATGCTCGCCTCCGCGAGCCTGGGCGACCCGGCACCGGAAGGCGCGACTGGTTCGGGCGGAAAGAAGACCACCATGGGCTTGTACGAGCCCATCCACGGTTCCGCGCCGGATATCGCCGGAAAGGATCTGGCGAACCCCCTGGCCACCATCCTTTCTGTGGCCATGTTGCTGCGCCATTCCCTCGCCCTTGAAAAGGAAGCCCTCTCCATCGAGGCAGCGGTGAACAAGGTCCTTGACCAGGGTTACCGGACCAAGGACATCGCGAGCCGTAGCACGGCTGGAAGCACGGCAGGGATCCCCGAGAAAATCGTCGGCACCCGCGAGATGGGCAAACGCGTACTCGAGGCTTTCGAAAGCCTCTAAAGATCGGCCGGCTCGTATCACGCCGGCATATCGTGAAGGAGTTGAAACATGAAGTATTCTGGTGCGCGCATACTCATAGAAAGCCTCGTCGAACACGGTGTCGATACGGTGTTCGGTTACCCCGGCGGCGGCGTCCTGTTCATCTACGATGAACTCTTCAAGCATAAGGATCGAATCCGGCACATCCTTACCAGCCACGAACAGCACGCCGCCCATGCGGCCGACGGCTATGCCAGGTCCACCGGCAAGGTGGGGGTATGCATCGCAACTTCCGGCCCGGGTGCCACCAATCTGGTCACCGGTATTGCCACCGCGTACATGGACTCGGTTCCCATGGTGGCCATCACGGGGAACGTCCCGACCGGGCTTCTGGGAAAGGACAGTTTCCAGGAAGTGGATATCGCCGGCATCTCCATGCCCATTACCAAGCATAACTGGATAGTCAAGGATGTGCGTGATCTGGAGGAAACCCTCCGCGAGGCTTTTCTGGTCGCCCGCTCAGGCCGGCCGGGACCGGTCCTGGTGGACATTCCCAAGGACATTACCGCCGCCCTGACCGATTGGGAGGCTCCGGGACAAAGGACGCTTGCAGGCAAGACCGATACCGCTTTGAGCGCCAGGGCAGAGCGCTTGTCGGAACGCTCGCAACGAATCCAATACAGCCAGAAGGATATCGACCGCGCCGTGGAGCTCCTGCAAAATGCGGAGAGGCCCTTCATCTACGCGGGCGGCGGCGTCATCATCTCCGAAGCCTCCGCCGAATTGGTCCAACTGGTGGATCGCCTCCACGCGCCCATCGCGCCAAGCCTCATGGGTCAGGGTTGCATCCCCTACAACCACCCCCTCGCGACGGGCATGATAGGCATGCACGGGACCAAGGCCTCCAACACGGCCGCCCAGAAAGCGGACCTCATAATTGCCATCGGTGCGCGCTTTTCCGACCGGGTCATCAGCAAGGCCGACAGCTTCGCTCCCAACGCCAAGATCCTGCACATAGACATCGATCCCGCAGAAATCGGCAAGAACATCAAGTCCGAATACTGGATCATCGGTGACATAAAAAAAGTCCTCACCGCCATCCTGGAGAGCATGCAGGGTAAAACCAGGTCCACCTGGAACGAGGATGTGGAAGGCTGGAAAAAACAGGTTCCCCTTGCCCATTCCCGCGAAATGCCTCTGCACCCGCGTTTCATCATGGAAGAGTTGCGGGCCCGGGTTGGCCCGGACGCGATCATAGCCACCGACGTCGGGCAGCATCAGATCTGGACCGCCCAATTCTACCCCTTCACAAGGCCCCGGTCCTTCCTGTCCTCCGGCGGTCTCGGCACCATGGGCTTCGGCATGGGTGCCTCCATCGGCGCGAAGATAGCCAATCCAAACAGACCTGTAGTACTCATCACCGGAGACGGTTCGTTCCGCATGAACTGCGGCGAACTTGCGACGGCGGCGAACTACAAGGTTCCCGTCCTTGTCGTCGTCGTGAACAACGGCGTCCTGGGCATGGTGCGCCAATGGCAGAACCTTTTTTACGAGGAACGCTACTCGGAGACCAACCTGGACAGGCCACCGGATTTCATCAAGCTTGCCCAGGCCTACGGACTTGAGGGATTCCGTTCCCAGGACGAAGGCAGCTTCTCCGAAGCACTGGAGTCGGCACTCGCCTGTATTGCCTCCGGAAAGGCCGCCCTCGTGGAAGCCAGGATCGATATGGACCAGCAGGTACTCCCCATCGTCCCCGGCGGCAAGGCCATCGACGAACAACTGATGTAGCAATCGAAACAGGAGGACCCGTGAAGCTGGACAGCTTGTACGATCTGGCCATGGCCCCGCTCGAAAAAGGACTGCTCGCGGCGTACCGCGAACTGGTCCTTGGCCGGGCGGTCGGCCGCGTCCTCGAACTCGGCGCCGGCACCGGTTCCAACCTGGCCTTCTACAATAGCACCCGGCTCAGCCTGACGCTTTCAGATATGGAAGTGTCTCCGCTCTTATCGGAGCGGGCCGAAGCCCATTCGCGGACCGCTCCGGTTGCGGCCAACGTAGAAAACCTGCCTTTTTCCGACGCCTCCTTCGAAACGGTGGTCGCCACCCTGCTTTTCTGCTCCGTCCCCAACCCGGCGGCGGGCTTCCGCGAAATACTGAGGGTACTCGTCCCCGGTGGCCGCTACCTCTTTATCGAACACGTCCTTTCCCACTGCCGCCCCCTCGCGAAAGCGCAGCAGGGTCTGACCCCCGCCTGGCGCCGGCTTGCCGGAGGTTGCAGACTCGACCGTGACAGCGTCAGCGCCATGGAAAGCGCTGGCTTCCGCACCACCATACTGGCCCGCTCCCCCTGCGGCCTCATCGTCGCGGGTGAGGCGGTGCTGGCGTAGGGTCCAAATGCGAACGGCAGGGATTTAGGTTCATATAGCCAAGCACCCTATCGGCTGGTATACTGACAATGCTTGGGGGATTTCGATGCCGGTAAGTGATTTTCCAGAAATAATTAAAGAAAAATTTGAACTTCACGAATGGAAGCATGCAACAGCAATATTAAAGAATGATTTTCCCACCGAATGGCAGAATTTGATTGATTTGCTCTCCAATATCGGGATTTGAACAATTTTAGACTATTGTTTGACTTGAGAGCGATTAGCGTCGGTATTATCATTACCCGTTGTGACGAGTTGCAGCATATCTTTGGATTGCTGGGCAGGG
>CAXNJE010000265.1:0-3931 GCA_964202565.1 Breznakiellaceae bacterium
GCGGCGGTCTTGTTCATAAAATGTTGATACTCCTTTTGGTTATGCCATGATATGAGCATTTGCCAGTAAGGTCAAGAAATGGAGCGACGTTGCTTTGCCCTATTCTGGACCCTGAATTCCTTCGCTTGACCTCTTTCGGCTCGTCATTCAGTAATTATTATACGGGAGGTAAAGTCGCGGGGTCCCTGAAAAATCGAGGTGAGATGCGTACATACCAGGCGGCGCTCTGGACCTGTACAACGTAAGCCCACGTGAGCACCAAGGCGGCCTCTCCCCCCTTGGGTCCCAGCAGGCTCATGACTATGGCCAGCGCAATGGATAGGTTCCGCATGACGGTGCCGTACACGAGGGCCTTGGCGTCGGCACTGGCGAAGAAGAAGCGCCCCGCAAGGGTACTGATCATAAAATTGATGGCATACAGGACCATTACTGGCCAAAGAGTAGTCAGGATCAAGGCCGGATTGGATAGTATTGTCCGCGCTTTCAGGGCTATTGCTACAAAGACAAGCAGGATAACACCTATGGAGGAAATACCCGGCAATAGGGGCTTCACCGAACGGTCGAACCCTTCTTTACCCAACTTCTTTGTCAACAAACCGCCGGTTAGGCGTCCCGCCACCAAGGGCAACACGACAATGACTAGAATTTGTCCGGCTATCGCTGCTATAGGCAAATCGATGGAAGCGCCCAAAAGAAAGGATACGTACAAGGGAGTCGCAGCCGATCCGACCAACAAGCCTACGATCGTCATACGTACGGCTTCAGGTACATTTCCTTTAGAAAGTCCCGTCCAGGTTACCGTCATCCCGCTGGTGGGAAGCAAAGCCGCCATGAGCAAGCCCAATTGCAGATACGGTGCTCCGGGGAATACAATTCGTCCCAACCCAAAGGCGATGAACGGAAAAACCGCAAAATTGAGAAATAGCGCCGCAAACTGCAACTTCGCATTGCCCTTGTTGAACAGCTTCTTTATTTCGATACCTACCATCATCGGATAGACCAAGGCAAAGTTAAGCGGCAGGACGGCTGATTTCAGGCCCCCAACCTCCATCCAGTTGCCAAAAGCGAAACCCGCAATCATCGCCAGTGGCAGGGCGATTGATAGGTTTTTGGTTACGAAAGCCAGACTTGCCCGTACATTCATCTCGTTCATCCTTTAGCGGAGACATTCCGCCTTAAATCTGTTTGAATATATGCATTATAATATATATTAGTCAACAGTCAATTATGAGCATATGCTTGTTTAATCCCGAAATTCATGTTACGCTGGATTCATGACCGATAGCATCCTGGAAAGCATCTCCGACGGAGTCTTTACCGTCGATGCAGACTGGCGGGTTACATCCTTCAACAAAGCCGCCGAAAAGATAACAGGAATGAAGCGGGTGGACGCCATAGGCAAACTCTGCCACGAAGTTTTCCGCTCAAACATGTGCGAACTTGAATGTCCCTTGCGCCGTACCATGAAAACGGGAAAGCCCATAATCGATAAAAAGGGCTATTGCATCAGCTCGGAAGGTGAGCGAATCCCCATCAGCGTCTCCACAGCGCTCCTGATGGATAAGCAGGGGCAGGTTGCCGGCGGTGCGGAGACCTTTCGGGATCTCCGGGAAATCGAAGACCTTAAAGAAAAACTCCACACAAAACTTCAAACCCAGACCGGGTTGGAGACCATTTCCAGCCGCAGCCCGACGATGCTCAAGATATTGGACCTGCTTCCCGTCGTAGCAGAAAGCCCAAGTTCGGTATTGCTGGATGGTGAAACCGGCACCGGCAAGGAATTGACCGCCCGTGCCATACACGAACTCAGCCCCAGGAAAGCAGGTCCCTTCATCGCGTTGAATTGCGCTGCCCTGCCGGACACCCTTTTGGAGTCCGAACTATTCGGTTACAAAAAGGGGGCTTTCACCGGTGCGGACAGGGACAAACCGGGCCGCTTCAAGCTGGCCGAGAACGGGACGCTCTTTCTGGACGAGATAGGAGATATTTCACCGGCCTTGCAGGTCAAACTGCTGCGAGTCCTTCAGGAAAAAGAGTACGAGGCCCTGGGATCCACTGTCACCGAAAAAGCAGGGGCCCGCATAATCTGTGCCACCAACAAGGATCTGAAGGATCTGGTCGACAAAGGAACGTTCCGTCAGGATCTGTTCTACCGCATCAATGTGATCAAGCTTTCCCTGCCACCATTACGGCATAGAAAAGAGGACATCCCCCAACTAGCCGAATATTTTCTGCAAAAATATGGCAAACAGATGCACAAACATCCTCCCACCCTCTCTCCCGAAGTGTACACGGCCTTTTATGCGTACCCCTGGCCGGGAAACATACGGGAACTGGAAAACGTGATCGAACGCGTCATTGTCCTCTGCACCAAAAACCGTGTGGATACGTCCACCTTGCCGCTAGAGTTTTTAAGCCTGTCAGCCCAAGTCAACACGAAGTTTCATACAACCGAAGCCGAGTCCCCTGGCGATATGAGGGCACTAAAAAGGCAGGCTGAGAGTTCGCTTATCGTCGATGCCCTGCAAAAGCACGGATACCGTTGCTCTGAGGCCGCCCACGAATTGGGCATAGACAAGGCCACCCTATACCGAAAAATCAAGGCCTACGGTATCGATCTGAACCGGGGATAGTCTTATATATAAAATCGCACGAGTCGCATAAAAGCGACGCAATGCTTTCAATAGAGTCGCGTTATTGCGACACACATACCTGCAACAACCTTATCAGCCTGCTTTTACCCGAAATAAGCCCTCCATAAACCCCATTTCGATTTTTCTATTCTTGGCACGCTACCTGCTGCTTATAAGTATGAAGCTGGCCATCACCGTCTGGAACAAGCGCATCGCGCCCGTCTTCGACTCAGCCGGATCGGTCCTGCTTCTGGAGTTGGGCGAAGATGAACGCCAGAATCCGGGCGTGGTCGATCTACGGCAAAGCAATCTGCGGCAAAGGGTGGAATCCTTAAAAACCCATGCCGTGCAGGAGCTGATCTGCGGAGCCATTTCCCGGGAGGCCGAACGTCTGGTTTTGGAACAGGGCATAAGCGTCCATTCCTTCCTGGCCGGCGATATCGAAACGGTAGTACAGGCCTGGAAACAGGGAGAACTTGAACGAACGGAATTTTCCATGCCCGGATGCGCCTGCAGGCACCGGAGGCATGGTCACGGTCCAAACCGTGGCACAAGCCACCATGGAAATCATAACTGATACCCTCGGCAACGAGGTACTGGATAAGGAGCAACATATGCCAAGAGGAAATGGAACAGGTCCCAACGGGGACGGACCGCAGACTGGCAGGGCTGCAGGTTATTGTGCGGAATTCGGCTTGCCCGGATACCTCAATGGGACAGGCAGGGGTTGCAGAGCAGGAGGCGGCTTCGGCATGAGTGGTGGATTCGCTCGCGGTCCTGGCCGTGGACGTGGACGTGGCTACGGTGCTGGTTTTGGTCGCGTCGGAATAATCGCACCCACCACCGCACCCACCACCGCACCCACCACCGCACCCAGCGCCGATCTATCGGTTCAGGCGAAATGGAACCTTGAACGGCAGATGGAAGCCTTGGAAGGGGAATTGAAAATGATACGCCAAAGGCTTTCGGAAATGGGAACCCAGGAAACCAACAAAGAAGGTGATGTCTTATGAAAATAGCCATAACCGTGGACGGTGAAACCCTGGACGCCAACCTGGACAGCCGTTTTGGCCGGGCAAAACGTTTCATGCTGTACGATACGGAAAAGGACAGCTTTACCCTGTTGGACAATACCCAGAACCTGAACGCCGCCCAGGGCGCCGGAATCCAGTCTGCCCAAAATATTGCAGCAGCCGGAGCCGAAGCCCTGATCACCGGACATACAGGGCCCAAGGCTTTCACGGTTTTACAAGCCGCAGGAATCGCCATTTACCATAGCGATGTTCTGCCGGTGAAAG
>CAXNJE010000266.1:0-3905 GCA_964202565.1 Breznakiellaceae bacterium
TCCACCGATGCGGAAGGACCCCATCTGTATAAAATCCGCGGACTCTATTACTTGCTCTCTGGTGAAGGCGGGTCGCGTTATGGCCATATGGCCACTATCGGAAGAAGCGCCTGTCCTTGGGGACCCTTCGAACCCTGCCCCCACAATCCCATCCTCACCCAGAGGCAGGTGACTTTCAGTCCCATCCGCGATACCGGTCATGCCGAACTGGTGGAGGATGCTGCAGGAAAGTGGTGGCTCATTTTTCTCGGAACCAGGAACTGGACCTACTCGTCGTTCGCGCATCTTGGTCGTGAAACCCATCTCCTACCCGTAAAATGGGATGATAACGGCTGGCCTTTGGTAGGCGATTCTGGTTTGGCCGCGCCCGAGCTTGGCGGCTCAGGAGAAGGCATCCTCGATCCTGTGCCCTTGAACTCCACCCTGCTGGACGAGACCGATGGCTGGGACAACGCGATCATCCATGGCCGCTGGATCACCTACAGGAAGCCACCATCCGGCGCCATTCGTTCGGGTCTCATCGGATCGACCGGTTCGACCGGCTCGACCGGCTATGGGACAGGTTTGCACTTGGCATGCCTTGAAGAAAGCCTGGATTCAAGCCCGTCACCAGTCATGCTCGCCCGACGCCTTACAGCTTTTGACTTCGAAGTCGAAGTTCATCTCCGTATGGATGCCCCCGGAAAGGAAAGCGAAGGAGACCAAACCGAAGCGGGACTGGTACTCTATCTGGACTCCGCGCACCATTATGAAATCGCCCTCCGCATCCACGAGGCAAGCCCCGGCAAGGAAACGTTGCGGGAAGTAGTGCTATGCAAACGGGTAGGAGACCTCTCGATGGTTGCCGCACGCCATGAACTTGACGTCCATGAATATGGAATCATTGCCGAATATGGATTGGACCTGGGCATAAGCGGTTGTGACGAACTCTTCCGTTTCCGGTTCAGGCTAACCCCCGATTCAGGTTGGAAAGAAATTGGAACCGGACTTACGAGCCTGCTCTGGCCGGAACTCGCATCCCAGTGGACAGGGGTGGTTGTAGGTCCTTATACCTGTTCCCAACGATCGGCCGAGAGATTCATGCAACCGAAGGATTCCAAAACCTGCCAATATGCCCATTTTACTGCGTGGCACTATCATGAGACGAGAATCCGCTGGTGGAAAATAACCGGGGTGGTTCCTGATCGCATTCTTGCCGGATCGGAGGTCTGAATGGGTAGCTGCTTCGAAAAGCAGAAGGATTTCCTGCGGAACAGTTTTTCCCTGTCTCGCATTTCGGAGGCGACCGGCGGACTATTCATGCATTGTTGCGCAGCAGCAGACCACCAGCATGAATCATTCCTGAAGATTCCTGGATTTCGGGGCTTGAACCGCCTAACCGAATTTTCGACCAAGGGAATAAGACCGTCGATCAGGGATTTTGCGGGCAAGCTCCCACTGATCTCCAATCCCATTAGTGAACAGGAAGCGGATGGATGGCTTGCAATGGCAGAAAAGGACTCAATGTTCTTTCTCACCATTCGGTCAACCGATATTGAGGATGCAAAGGGAATATCTGAACGGATGAAGAAGAGGCTGGAGGAATTTCCATTCTGAATGGGGAAGGTGCGACGTCTGGCAGCCTTGTCATGAAATCGTCATTCCCGGCGTTTCAGCACTCCACCCGGTTCTTGCCGCTCCTTTTTGCATGGTACAACAGGGAATCCGCCCGGGCGATCAGTGCTTCTGAACTTTCAGCATCTTCGTATTCGGTGATGCCAATGGAAATGGTCACCGTGAGGTTTTCGACTCCGAACCGTAACGCGGCCACGGCAGAGCGCATCTTTTCGGCTACCAGGCGCGATGCGATAAGCGGTGTTTCAGGAAAAAGCACGATGAACTCCTCGCCGCCATAACGTCCCACCACATCCACGGATCTCAGGGCGTTCTTGATGGTTTTCGCGACCGCCACAAGAACCTCATCGCCCTGGCGGTGGCCATAGGTATCGTTAACACGTTTGAAGTCATCCACATCCGCCATGGCTACAGATAGGGGCCGACCGTAACGGCGGGCTTTTCCTGTTTCTTCCTCAAGGCGTTCGAAGGAATAGCGATGGTTGAACAGGTTGGTGAGGCCATCGGTCAGGGCCATGCGCTCCAAGCGCTTCTTGAGCTGGAAAGACCGGGAATTTACCCGAAGCCTGGACATCAGGCCCGCAGCGTCGAACGGTTTATGGATATAATCATCGGCTCCTGAGAGCAAAATGTTCGCGATCGGCCGTTCCCCATCGAATCTGGACATACAGATTATGATCGAGTCGGGAAAGGAAGAGCGGAGCTGGTTTACTACTTGGTCGCCCGACATGTTCGGCATCACCATATCGCAGATATAGAGGTCGAAGGGCTGATCCATCGCAAGTAATTTGAGGGGGTCCTGGAAAAGGCTCACTGATTCGAAGGCATTCATGGACAGTATCCGGTCAACTATATCGAGTATGACCTGGGAATCATCCAGGATGGCGACCCGTAGGGATCTCATGAAGCCGGATAATTCATCCTCTGCGGCCAGGCTGCCCAGATAACGCCGGAACCGGTCCTCAGACAGCTCTCCTTTCAGCATGTAATCGACGACACCCAGGGTGAACAGGCGTTCCCTCTGTTCGAGAGAATCGCTTGAGGTAAGGACGACCACCGGTATGTTCCTCGATTGCGATTGGTTCAGTTCGAGCATCAGGCTCTCGGCGTCACCATCGTCCAGTTCCATGCCGGTAACGATCAGGTCGATACCATCATCGGCAAGCACGCGCAAGGCCTCCGCTTTGGAACCTACACCAGTGATCGAGTGGGCGCATCGTGTCACCAGCTCGCTCATCACATTCCGGAAAGAAGAGCTGCGGTCAATATGAAGTACTTTTAGCATCCCACCACTATATCATTGAATTCAGGAATCCGCTCAGAATCGAATTACGAATACATTCCGACCTCGACGTTTCGCCTCGGATTCGTTATCCTATACCCAAGGCCTGATCCGGCTGATATGCCGTCCATGCCCCGGGGGATACCACATGAATATTGCAATGCGCTTATTGGGTTCGGTCACTTCATTGTATATGTTCCTTTGTTTTCTCCGGATCATGCTTACCTGGATAGACGGAGCCTCCTTGGGTAGACCCTATGAATTGCTTGCCAGCGCGACTGACCCCTACCTCAACTGGTTCCGGCGTTTCCCCCGTCTCCGCTCGCCTTCCTTCGATTTTTCACCCCTGGCAGCCTTGGCTCTGCTGGCGCTGGCCAACAATATTTTTCTTACAATCGGATATTTCGGTAAAATCACCCTTGGAATTATCCTGTCCATGCTGGTTTCGGGTGCCTGGTCCGCAGTGTCCTTCGTACTCGTTTTCTTCACCGTCATCATCATCGTCCGTCTTATAAGCCTGGTGATCGGCAGAGAGTCCATCCTGCCCATCTGGCGGCTTCTCGACGATATCAGCAGGCCCGTACTCTATAAAATCAACCGCTTCTTCTATAAGGATCACCTGGTCAGTTATCAACGGGGCATGGGTACCGCCATCGCAACCTTGCTTGGATCCCTGTTTGCAGGCGGAATAATCGTCAGAATATTTTCCGGTCTCCTTGCAAAGCTTCCCTTTTAGGGCAGGAAAGGCCTGGGGTGTTTCTTCGCGAACTCGATACGCCGGTAACCCATGTCAAGGGAGTAGGAGCCGCTTTCGCCAGCCGGCTGGCCGGTCTAGGCTTGGTCAACATTGCGGGTCTCCTATGCTGGTATCCGCGGGATTGGGAGGACCGCTCCCACACTGTCCCCCTGAAGGATTTTGCGGGTGGAGCGGCTGTTTTTACCGAGATCGAGGTGCTGGCCCACGACTGGTTTGGTTTCGGCCGCATGAAAACCCTCAAGGTATATGTGG
>CAXNJE010000267.1:0-3856 GCA_964202565.1 Breznakiellaceae bacterium
GTATCCTCATCGCCCAGGCGATCACCGAGGGCATCCTGCTGCTCACCGCGGATTCGATGCTCACCCACTATCCAGGGCCGGTGCGAAAGGTGTGAGTTGCATTTTCCTGCTGATAGGCGGACTTAAGCGGCATGGATGCCGCAACCGCCGTCTTGGTGATTTCCTCAAAGAGATAAAACTCACCGAAGGGCGTCTGACGGGTATCCAGATGATTCGATCCACCATGCGTCAGAACGGTTCACCCGAACCACTCTTCGAGACCGATGAAGACAGGACCTGGTTCAGTATACTACTCCAGCCTCATCCCGCGTTTGAGGATCCTGAAACACCGGTTGAAGAACTTGAAACTACTGCCACCGCACATTTCTCCAGCATGCAGCGCTTATTGCTCGTTTGTCCAGATCGATCCCCAGCCTTTCAAGGGGTGGAAGGTACGAAAGAAATCCTTGCTCGACTATATTTTGGTATCATATACAATACCGACTATGAACAGGTTCCTTGTGATTCTGGATACCAATGTCCTCCTCTCGGGTCTTAAAAGTAAAAAAGGGCGTTCATTCCTGAAGGATCCATACGATGACCATGTGCTGGAAGTAGCATTTTAAGCATCCGGATACCAGACTCGATTCATGCAGGTGTTGGGCAAAGTACCCGAGGTTGAACCCGAGGAAAAGGATAAGTAAAAAATCCACCACTGGTTCAGGGCCTGCTCCGCCCGCCGCCTCCGCCCTGGATCTGGAGTAGGGGAGGGGGGACACCGTAAAACGGCTGGTATGGGGCTTCCATCCTTTTGTCCGGCTGCCTTTAAGTGCGACGGTCCCCCCTGGCTCCAGCCTCCTCGGCTACGACGTTCCGCTTTGGCGGAACGCCGCACCCTCCGGGGTCTTCCGCCACCCCCCGGACCTCAATGGGCGAGTATCGCGTTGGCCGTCCTGTAAGCGCGCGGCGAGCAACCAGCGCTTTCATGGAAGCGACGCTCGAAATGGCGCACGCTTTTCCAGCCGCTCTCTTCGGCGACACGCGCTATGGGGTAGTTGGTAAAACGAAGCAGGTCCTCCGCGCGCCGGAGCCGCACTGCGGCCAGGTACCGGGAAGGGGTAATCCCGCGATATAGCCCCAACGACCGGATCACATGTTCGGCGCTGTAACCGCTCTTCAGAATGAAGTCATCCATGGACGGGGGCTGGTCGCGCTTTTCTGCCCAGACCAGCAATTCGGCAAGCCAGCGCGGAGTAAGCGGGAGTGGCGGAGTGGCGGTCGCACCAGAGGCCTCCTTGGATGTGTGCGGCTGGGGAGGCCCCACATAGGAAACCAGCTGGGAAAAAAGAGTGGCGAAGGCGGGCACAGCCTCTGGCGTACATGCGGTGCGCAGGAGCGCATCGAAACGGCTTACCAGGAGTTCCCGTTCCGCCTGGGGCACCAGGGCCTGAGGAACCGTGGCCGCACCGGCAAGGTCATTCCGCAGATCGGACCTTCCTGAAAAGGTCGCGAAACGATCCAGCCAGAGCGGTGGAAAGGCCAGGTTCACATAGCTGAAGGCCCTGCCGCTCAGGGCATGTATATCCGCATCCCGTATCAGCGTTATCCGGCCTTCCTCATGCCTAACCCGGCTCCCGTTCATCTCGTGGATAAAGAATCCGGAAACGACATAGACAAATTCCCAATGGTTTTCATGGTCGTGGGCGGGATAGCTGAAGTCTCCCTTTGAGTCATATCTGTTGATATAAAACAGCCTGTTTCCGCCCTGGGTATTCCACGAAATTCGTTCCATTGGGAGTGATTATCAATATTTGTCGCATATATGTCAATAATGGGCGTACTATTATCAATACTGTGTGGGATACTGGGCCAATGCAGAAGACTATCGTTTCCCTTGGCGGAATGTGGAAAGCCCGTTCGGCGGACGGCATGTATACTACGGAAGTCCGGGTACCCGGATCGCTCATGGAAGCCCTGGAAAAGGACGGCGTGTTCGGACCGGAGGGCCTTTTCTACCGGGAAAACAACCGGAAGGCCGAGGCAGTCGCCAAGCGTGACTTCGTTTTTTCCAAGGACATCGAGCTTGATGCAAGCTTCGTGGAAGCAGGTTCCAAGAAAGCCGGTACCCCGGCGCGCCTTTTCCTTGAAGCCGACGGCATCGATACCCTGGCAACCATATTCGTGAACGGAAAGGAAGTGGCGCGCACGCAAAACATGCACCGCCGCTACCGGTTCCCCCTGGACGGCCTCCTGGTACCGGGAAAAAACAGCCTTGAGATCCGCTTTGCCAACACCATAGACTTCATCACCAAGGCCCAGGAAAAGCGGAAGCTCTGGCACGCGTATTGGGACAAGCCCGACTATGCGACGCCGGGCTTCAACCGGATACGAAAAAGCCACTGCAGCTACGGTTGGGATTGGGGTCCCATCGTTCCCGATATCGGGTTCTGGCGTGACCTGCGGCTGGTGCGCTACGAGGGTGCCCGGCTTGGAACCCCCTCGGTACACCAGGTCCATCGGGACGGCAGGGTCGAGTTGGACCTGGGCGCCGGGGCGGATTGCTGGCTCATGTCGGACAACCCGGATGCGGATACCGGTTTGGAGTTTGAGTTCGAGCTGTTCACCCCCGGGGGCGTGTCCCTTTCCCGCACCCGGTCCGTGGCCCGGCCAGCCGCCCCCGGCGCCTCACTGACAGCCACCGCACGGATAATGGTGGAAAAACCGGAAATCTGGTGGCCCGCCGGTCTGGGATCCCAGCCCCTGTACCGATTGGTGGTGCGCCTCTTCGATCCGGCCGGGCGGCTCCTGGACGAGCGCTCCCTCACGCTCGGTCTGCGTACCCTGAGTGTCCGGCGTGAGAAGGACCAGTGGGGTGAATCCTTCGCCTTCGAGGCCAACGGCATTCCCTTCTTCGCCCGGGGCGCGGACTGGATTCCCGAGGACGTCTACCTGACCCGTCCAATCCGGGAAAGCACGGAACGGCTCATAGCCGACGCAGCACTGGCCAACTTCAATTGCCTGCGCGTCTGGGGCGGCGGCGTGTATCCCTCCGACGACTTCTACGCGCTCTGCGACGAATACGGCCTGGTGGTCTGGCAGGACCTGATGTTTGCCTGCGCCATCTACGACGCGAACGACCCCGGCTTCCTCGCGGAGATACAGGCCGAGGCTGCGGACAACCTGGAGCGCTTGCGGCATCATGCGTCCCTGGGGCTCGTATGCGGAAACAACGAGATGGAATGGGGCTTCGTCGAATGGGGCTTCCCCCACACCAACGAGAACAGGACGGAGTACCTGAAGCAATACCAGTTCGTCCTGCCGGAGGTCGCGGCTACAGCGGCACCGGATGTCTATTATTGGCCGGCCTCGCCCTCATCCGGTGGCGACTTCGAGAACCCGAACGATAGCGACCGCGGCGACACCCATTTCTGGGCGGTCTGGCACGGCAACAAGGACTTCAAGGAATACGAGAAACATTATTTCCGCTTCATGTCCGAATTCGGTTTCGAATCCTTTCCCAACCTCAAGACAATAGGCAGTTTCACAAACGAGGAAGACCGCAACGTCTTTTCGCCGGTGATGGAAGACCACCAACGCTGCGAGGGCGGCAACCAGAAGATCTTTGCCTATCTTTCCAAATACTTCCGCTTTCCCGCCGACTTCGCCAGCCTCGTCTACCTGTCCCAGGTTTCCCAGGCCGAGGCAATACGGCACGGCGTGGAACACTGGCGGAGGAACCGTGGACGCTGCATGGGCGCCGTCTACTGGCAGCTCAACGATAACTGGCCGGTGGCTTCCTGGTCCAGTATCGACTATTACGGCCGATGGAAGGCCCTGCATTATGAAGCCCGCCGGTGCTTCGGCAACGTACTGTTGT
>CAXNJE010000268.1:0-3852 GCA_964202565.1 Breznakiellaceae bacterium
TTCCTGCGCCTCTTCCTTGATGAAGGAAAAGTGATGCGCGACCTGATCCAAGAGGCGCATGGACGGGGTACTCTCACGGAATATACGCAACGGATTCTTTCCGCCTTTCCCAAGACCAATACAGGAATGCCTGGAGCTGCCGAAACCGGGGCGGGGCGGAAAATCGCAGGCCAGCTCAGTGATCGTGAATGCGAGGTTCTACGACACCTTGCCGAGGGGCTATCCAACCAGGACATCGCGGATACGCTCTTCATTTCCCTCCACACCGTCAAGGTCCACGTCCGGAACATCTTCGACAAACTAGGCACTCAAAGCCGGACAGCGGCTGCGGCGAAGGGCCGTTCGCTCGGGCTACTCCCCTGATCGCGCGTCCCTAGTACCACATTCCTAAAGCCACCTTCCAAATACTACCCGGAATACTCCTTTCGAGTTATGTTCCGCCTCCCCGTCAGCCCCTACAGTGTGGACACGGTATCTTATAAGGAGGATGGATATGAAGAGAATTTCAACTATTTCGGTGCTTGCTTTCCTGATGATCGTCGTGGCCGTGGCCGCACAGGCGGAAGGAGCGGTTCCCGGCAATCCAAAATCGATCGCTGTCGAGATCGAGAATCAGACCCCCTGTTTCCTGTTCGGTGGCTACCAGCTGTCGGTAGGGATGCGTTATGAGCGCTTCCGAATTCGGGCCAGTACCCAGGACAGCGGCACGGCGGATTTCGAGGATAATGGAATCGATGACCGCGACAAAAATTTCACACGGTCCTACGACGATGGATCCTTCAGCGTGTCGGTGGATTATTTCCTTAATAGTTTCCTTTTCGCCTATGCCTGCCTGGGCAGCAATAGATGGCTTGTGACAGACAAGGATAGTCCGGAAAGCGATGAACTCCGCACCCTAGACGCCGGTCTGGGGCTGGGGGTGCAATATGTATTCTTCAAAGGTTTGTTCATCCAGCTTTCAGGCCAGGTGAATTTCCGCGAACGCCAAAGCGTCATCATACAAGGCAGGGAGTATACCGTCCCCGGGATCGATTACAGCCCCGGACTTCGCCTGGGCTACCGCTTCTGATACATCGGGAGGGACGGTTATGGAAACAGGAATCAACTTCAACAGCCCTGCCGTCTATCGTATCCGGCTTAGGGAATCTTTGGAATCCGCTTGGAGCGAATGGTTTGACGGGCTTGAGGTCATGCAGGAAGCCGACGGCGGAACCGTCCTGACAGGGATGGTCACCGACCAGGCTGCGCTCCATGGCATTATCCGCAAAGTGAGGGACCTTGGTCTGACCCTGGTTTCCCTTCAAAGAATGGAAGGAGGATCACTATGATCAATTCGAAGACAAACGCCCGGATCACCGGCCTTTTGTTCATCCTGGGAACAGTGCCGCCGATTGTCGGAGGGCTTCTTTGGGGACCGTTTGTTTCGTCCCCGGATTACTTATCCGGTATGGCGGCACACAGCGTTCAAGTTCTCAGTCTGGCGCTATTCAACCTCTTGTTCTTGGGGCTAGCCTGCGCCGGCATCGGGATCTCGCTCTACCCTGTTCTTAAAAGGCACAGCGAGGGTCTGGCCATAGGAGCGATGGGGTTCCGCCTGATCGAAGGTGCGATACAGATCGTGGGGGCCCTCGTTCTCGTCGCTCTCCTGGCGGTCAGCCAGGAATTCGTGAAAGCCGGAAGCCCTGCCGACTCGTTTTTCCAGCCCACGGGAGCGGCGATCAAGGCGGTGAGGGATTGGGCGGCCAACGGTTCCGCTGTCTTTCCATGGTGCGTCGGGGCTTTCATCTACTACACGATATTCTACAGAACCCGACTTATTCCCCGGTGGCTGTCCGTCTGGGGCCTGCTGGCACTTATATCGTTTTTAGTATCTGCCTTTGCTTCGATGTTCGGTCTTATCGGCTCCTTTTCGCCGATTCAAATGCTTCTTGCCCTTCCTATCCTCGTGCAGGAACTGGTTCTTGCCGTCTGGCTGATCGTCAAGGGGTACAAGGAATGAAAAGCTTCAAAATGGAATCGACCGAAAAAAAATCACGGATGCTCGGGTTGGCTTTTTTCATCCAGTTCGTGACGTCCTTCACGGCCGGAGTGTTCCTGCTTCCCCAAGCAACAGGTGTAAGCGGCTTCGGCCAGCCCGAAAACATCGGAGTGACCCTTGCATCAATTGCCCGAAACGCGCCCCTCATCCGGCTCACCATCCTGATGGAACTTGTCACGGCCGCGGCCGTGATCTTTTTGGGTGCGATGCTGTACTCGGCCGTCAGAAAGCAACACGATGGACTGGCCTTGACGGCCTTCGGTCTCTACGTTATGGGAGGCGTCCTGATTGCGGTCAAAATGCTCATGATTTTCACCCTCCTGGTTTTCGGCCGGCAATTCACCGCCACCGGCAGTCCCGCCTCGCTGGAGCCGATGGGCAGCTTGTTGTACGAAGTCATGACCTACTCGTCCAAGATGCTCAATTTCGCCTTCTGTCTTGGCTTGACAATCTTTTACGCCCTCCTTTTCAAGGCACGCACGGTGGCACGGCCCTTGGCGCTGTGGGGTCTGTTGAGTATTCAGGGCATCTTGGCTGGAGTGATACTGGGGGTATTCGGGAGGACCGCACCTATCTTTCTGGCCGTCCCCTATATTCCGTTCGAGCTGGTGATCGCCGTCTGGATCCTGGTGAAAGGCGTGAAGTAGGGCCGAGCGTGGACATCATGCCCAAAGAAGGAGCCTTCAACGGCGGGACAGTAATTGGCGGAGGCATGAGAAGGTTCTTCTGAAAATGACCTTAATACCTTCGCTTGCGATATTCCTAAAAGAAATGACCGCAAAGGCGTTTGGTGTCGATTCCGGTGTTCATGTACAGTGCGGCATTTTGCCATCAGAATGCCGCCTTGACCAATTCCGGAATCGGACTTACCCTTTTCGCATGGTGTCCACACTACCGGAGGCAGAACTGACCTTGATGCGCAGGAATCTACACCGGCGCATCCTTGAAAAGGAGCGTCGATTGGATGAATTGTACCAGGCAGCAAAACTTGATGCCGGTACGATCATTCGTCATATTACCGAGCATTATCATCCTCTGCGGATCTACCAGTGGGGCTCGCTCATTAGTGGCAGCCATTTCTCGGAAATGTCCGACATCGATATTGGCATTGAAGGCATTACGGACCCGGCAACCTTCTACCGGATCATGGCGGATGCCGAGATTGATCGCGGTTTGCAGGCGATCGGTAAAATCGAAGCAACCATGCAGGAATTCCAGAACGAGGTCTTGGCCATATCCGGTCGTACGAAGATGACGGCCATGATTGCCGCGCAGCTATTGGAGAATTTCTACACCTGCCTGGAAACAATCTTCCTGCGGATATCGCAGTTTTTTGAGAACAATCTGCCCCACGATGCCTGGCATGCCGCCCTGCTCGAACGCATGACCCTGCATGTCAGTGGTGTACGGGATGCGGCCATAGCGGATGAGACCAGAATCCTGCTGGACGAACTGCGCAGATTCCGCCATTTCAAACGTTACTATTTTGAACTCGAGTACGACTGGGCGCGGCTTGATTATCTTCTGGGCGTTTATCGACGTGCCCTGCCGCTTGTAAGCTCTGACCTGGATAGTTTCAAGTCCTTTCTGAAAGCTCTTGGAAGCGATCGATAGCTGGTTATTGAATGTGGCTTGAACGATCCCAGCCCTTGATAGGTCATGGTCATCCCTCTGATCGCAGATTTCACGATCGACGACAGGGCTTTTCTTTTCATAGTCGAGTCGAGCCATTCAACAAGGCGTGCAAGCCCTTTTCATCGTATAATACCTGATCATCACAACTCCAAAGGCAGGCAATCATGACGGGTGCGGAA
>CAXNJE010000269.1:0-3848 GCA_964202565.1 Breznakiellaceae bacterium
TCGGGCTTGGAACCGTACACTATGCCCGCCCCGGCCTGCAGGTACCATTTGCCGTCCTTCACCAGGGCGGATCGTATGGTTATGCAGGTGTCGAAGCCGCCCCTGGCGTCCAGATAGCCCACTGCGCCCGCGTAGAAGCTGCGGTCCTGCCGTTCCAGCTGGGACACGATCTGGATGGCCTTGAGCTTGGGCGCCCCGGAAACGGTTCCCGCAGGGAACGCCGCCCGGAGCACGTCGTAGGGGGACAATTCAAGGTCGGGTATGCCCTCGACCTCGGAAACCAGGTGTATGACGTGGGAAAACTGCTCGGGTTCCATATTTTTGGTCACCTTCACCGAACCCGGCGCGCAGACCCTGCCCAGGTCGTTCCTGGCCAGGTCCACGAGCATCAAATGTTCGGCGCGCTCCTTGGGGTCCGCCAGCAGTTCCTTCTCCAACGCCCGATCTTCGTCGGTGGTCTTGCCGCGACGTCGGGTACCCGCGATGGGCCGGATGTAGGCGCTACGGTCCCTCAGGCGCACGAGGCTTTCGGGGGAGGCACCGATGAGGGTGTAGGAGCCAAAGTCGATATAGAACAGGTAGGGTGAGGGGCTGGTGGACCGCAGGCGCCGGTAGCCTTCCAGCGGTTCCAGTGTGGACTCCGCCACCAGTCGCCTTGAAAGTACCGCCTGCAACAGGTCCCCGGCGATGATGCGCTCCCTTATCGCCTCCACCCCCAGCATGAAGGCCGTCTTGTCCGCATCCTCGTCGCTGATGATGCGGAAGGGCACCGACTCCGCCGGAGCCGCCAGGTAGGAAAAGTCCAGGTCCCCCAGACGCCTGCGCACGTCCGCGATGCGGGCCTTCAGGTCTATGGCGTGTTCCTCGTAATTCAGGCCCACCAGGTGGATGGTGTCCGTATAATGGTCAAACACAAGATAGAGGTGGCCGACGATGAATTCCGCCTCGCTCACCCCGATGGAATCGGGCTTTTCCTCCAGTACCACCGTGTCGCAACGGCGGACAAAGTCGTAGCCCAGAAAACCTATACCAGCGGCGGGTATTGGCAATTCGGGCGCGACCCCCGCATTCTGGGCGGCTATGGCGGCCAGGGCGTCCAGAATATCGAAGGGCCTGTCCTTCGGCGGATTTTTGCTTTCCGCTATCCGCTCCTTGCCGTCCAGCACGATCACCACCCGGGACTTTTCCTGCCTTACCCTGAACGCCTCGTCCACCAGGATGAGGGAATAGCGCTCGCGTCCCTGCTTGAACGACGCCGACTCCAGTATCGCTCGGGCGCCCAGTTTTTTTGCCAGGGTAAAAGGGGTGAACCGTTCCCCCGGAAGCGTCATCAGAACCTCGTCTCCCCGTTTTCCGCCCACAGGATCCTCCGAAAGTTGTGTTTCTATATACAGAAACATTCGATGAAATGAACATACTTTTTCCTGATGATTCTGTCAATAGAAACATCGTATATACTTTTCCCATTCGGTTTGATACCGTACTGGCATAATAGCCGTTTTGGAGCAAAAGAATGGTTATCCCCAAACCTTCCTGGTACAAAAAAATCCTCAGGCGGTCGAAGCGGCTGAAGCGTCAGATCTGGGCCTTGTTCCTGGCCTGGAAGGACGCCTCGACACCGTTGTTGGCTAAAATCATCACCATCCTTGCGGTCGCCTATGCAGTCAGCCCCATAGACCTCATCCCGGACTTCATCCCCATCCTGGGCCAACTCGACGACCTGCTCATTTTGCCGGTGCTCATCCTGTTCGCGATTAGGCTCATCCCGAGGGAAGTTTCTGCCCGCTGCCGCCGGGAAGCCTGGAAGCATCTGGCTTCCGGAGACCGGATCAGAACGCCTGCGGCAACAGTGGCCGCCATCATATTCGTCCTGGTATGGCTCGGCATGGCCTACGCGATACTCCAAAAATTTTCTTGACAGCCATCGAAACATGTATATACAATTCCCCATTCAACAAGGAAGGTAACGGATGGGATACCCCGCAATTCCGGAAAGAAGGAACCATGCAGACAAACTGGTAACCAAGGAGGCGGACATCGCCGCCCCTCCGTCTGTGGTTTTTGAGGTCATCGAGGACATACAATTATTCGTGGAGCTGGAGGAAAACGTCCAGAAGGTCACCATCACCTCGAAGGTAAAATCGGGCAAGGGAATGAAAAGCCACTGGGAACTCCGGGACCCGGCCAGCGGAGCCGAATGGTTCGTGGATGAGGAATTCGTCCACTACGACAAACCCCGCCAGATCGCCTATACCGGCGTGAACGCCCAGGGAAAAAACTATTCGGGCGTCCATAACCTTGAGGCCAAAGCCGACGGGACCACCCACCTGGTCTTCAATGAGATGTTCCATTTCGATGTGGACCAATCCATAGACGGCATAGTCGCCGGAATGATAGCCAATGTGAAGAAGGAAGCCGAACGGAGGGCTTCCGGCAAGCCCTGAACAAACCGGGAAAGGGCGCACTTCACCCTTCTTAATAGCTACATTTCTGTAGGGAGCCTTTTTTTATTCCCACAAAAATGTAGCAAGGTTCAGGAATCATAAGCTGCCTTTTAGATTATTCTGCATCAAGGTAGTGAATGATTGGCTAAAAATGGTATCGCGAAGGTGCATACGCGATTTAAAACGCATTCCAATAAAACATTTCAATTTCCATCCGCATGGCACGATACCTGCAAGTATTCAATTGGATTGCTGGGATCGGAAAAGCTGGATGGTTTGGCAAGGCATACAATGCAAGTGGAGGTCCCATGATCAAAGTTCTAGGCATCTGTGGCAGCCCGCGAAAGGCAGCCACCGAATACACCCTGCAGCGTTCATTGGCTGCAGCCGCGTCCGTCCCGGGAGTCTCGACCGAAATGATTACCCTACGGGGAAAGAAGCTCGGGTTTTGTATCCATTGCGACAAGTGCCTGCGGGAGAACGCGAATTATTGCCTCCTGCACGCGGATGACGACATGACGCCCCTCTACGAAACCTTCTACGCTGCCGACGCGTACATCATCGCCTCCCCCGTGTACGAGATGAACGTCACTGCCCAGCTGGCCACCTTTTTCAACCGTTTCCGCATGACCTACGGCGTCCTGAAGAACAATCCCAACTACTTCCAGCACAAGCTGGGTTCGGCGATAGCCGTCGGCGGAACAAGGAACGGCGGCCAGGAACAGACCATCGCTGCCATCCACGGCTTCTACAACACCCAGGGCATGACCATAGTCAACGGTGGCCTCGGCATTTATGCGGGTGTTTCGGTCTGGAGCAGGGACAGGAAGGAAGCTGGTGCCGAGGAAGATACTGTCGGTATGGAAAACGCCGAAAAGCTGGGCAGGCGGATCGCCGAAATGGCCCTGGTGATACGCAAGGGTCTTCAGTGAGAAACCGCCTGGCAAGCAGGGAGGAATACCAAGAGTGCCCATAGTACGGCTGAATAATATCTGCAAGGACTTCGACGGGGTTTCCGCGAATCAGTGCGTATGTTTCGATCTTGAGCCGGGAGAGATCCACGCATTGCTGGGCGAGAACGGTGCGGGCAAAACCACCCTCATGAACATCCTTTATGGCATCTATTCCTGCGATGAGGGCAGCATTTTCATCCAGGATAAGGAAGTAGAGATTGACAACCCCCGTACGGCCATAAAGCACGGCATTGGCATGGTACATCAGCACTTCATGCTTATCCCCCAGCTGACGGTGACCCAAAATATTTTTCTTGGGATGAAGGAAGCGGGATTCCTGTTGGACATGAAGGAGCTGAAACGCCGGGTTCGGGAGATCAACGAGCGCTTCGGCTTCAACGTAGATCCCTCCGCCTATGTCTGGCAACTTCCCGTGGGTGTCCAGCAGAAG
>CAXNJE010000270.1:0-3823 GCA_964202565.1 Breznakiellaceae bacterium
AGATCGTCAACATGAGTGACCTGTCCAACTCCACCGGCACGAGTGCTTCTACCCTTACCGAGTGGATGGGTATCCTTGAGGCTTCATTCATCGTATTCCGCCTGCCTCCGTACTTCGAGAATTTCGGAAAACGGCTTATCAAGTCGCCCAAGGTATTCTTTACCGAACCGGGGTTGGCCGCATGGCTTCTGGGCATCAGGGATGCAAGCCAGGCAGGCACCGGCCCGTATCTGGGAGGGCTCTTCGAAAACATGGTAGTCGTGGAAGCCCTGAAAGCCAGGTTCAATAAGGGCGAGGAATCAAACCTGTATTTCTGGCGTGACAATAACGGGCTTGAAGCGGATATGCTCGTCAGCGGACACGACAGCCTGACGCCGGTAGAGATCAAGGCCTCCATGACTTTTTCCGCCGATTTCATGAAGTCCTTTGCAAAACTCAAAAAGGCGAGTGATAAGATCAAGGCAGGCTACGTTGTCTATGCGGGTGAACTCGAGGCAGACATACTGGACGATCATTTCATCAATTTCAGCAATACCGGGTCTGTCAGGGGAATATAACAGGTTTTATGATCCAGTGGTCCAGGACGAACTGCGTCATGTCTGCCAGAATGCTCCTCGCATCCAGATAAGCTTGTTCCCGGGCGTTCAGGGGCATCAACCATAGGAGCATATTTTAATGGGGGCACTTTTCAGTGAAGGGTCCTTGATTGTTCCTGCGCCTTACGCGTCCAAATATTCATCGACACTAAATACAGGATTCCATGATTTTTTTTGCAACGTCTTCTGCAATTTCAACCGTTTCACGGACTGTTCTGCCTTGAGCGACCAGGCCAGGAACATCGGGCGAAGTAGCTACATACTGTCCGTTTTCTACCATTTCAAGGTGCAGGTTTAACTTGTACTCCGTGGGCGATATCCTCCAATGTCAGATCAACAGTGGCTACTATCAGATGATAATTCAAGGGCGGATAAAAGAGAAGGCCACAATCTTTGGCCTAGAGACTCCCGGGAGCCGCGCAACCGCGTGCGGCAGGGTTGCGTCTGTCGCGGGTTGCGAGGGGAGGGGCGTGGCGGCCCCTCTTCGTGTTTTTGAAAATGTACCCAGAAGAGCAGTCCTTTGGGTACTTCCCTTTTATGCCAACACCACACGCAGTGCTGCCTCTACGGCAGGCGACTCAATGTTAGATGCTTCTATGTTATTTTTATATAATGATTTAAGTCCAGTAATAAATTCATAGCCCCATGATGGAGCCATTACTTTGACGTCCTTAAAATCCAGGACGATATGTTCCTCTTCCGAAGTCTGCGTAAATAGATAGGATTTTGCTGCCAGAAACGATTCCCTGCCCGCAGGTCTTGAGATAAGGATATCTCCAAATTTGACCATTATTGGAAATACATGGATCAGCCATTTGATCTATTCTTGAATCAGGCAGATTGTACACCCCCCCAAGTATCAGGCTCCCGGGAGCCGCGTCCGGCGCGGGTGCGGGGAAGGGGGGCGTGGTCCCTACAGGTGTTCTGGAGGTTGGGCCCAGGTGTGGGCCGGGACGACGTGGATGGTTTTTCCGTTTGTCAATATCGTGTCCGACGTGTCGGCTGTTATTATAAGACCATCCGAAAGGCTAAAAAAGTCCAGCGCGGCGACCAAGCCCGCTATTTCGCGGTTTTCGTTATCCATGGTGAGTTTCCAGCAGACCTGCACGCAGTATGGTTTGTCGCTATGGGGCTGGACGATGAAGTCGCATTGACTTTTCCCGTCACTGAAATAATAGATGTCGTCGGTGTTTCTCCTGTACTCCAGAAAAACGAAATTTTCCAGGAGCGAGCCGGTATTGGGGGAAAAGGACAATGAACCGGTACGGATCAGGCCAAGATCGGCTATGTACACTTTCTTGGGTGCCAAAGACTGAGCCTTGGCCGACCAGGCAAATCGGGGAATCTGGTGTAAAAGGTAGGATGCTTCCAGGTGCGAGAAATACTCCAGGACCGTGGAAGGCGATTTTACACCGATGGTGCCGGTGAGCTTGCTGGGGGACACCGGATGACCCGCGTTTGAAACCAGGTAGGTCAACAGGCGCTTGAGCGATGCGATATCCCGTATTCCATGGCGGATGGCGACATCCCGGTACAGGATGTCCTGTTGTAACTGCGACAGGATGTCCTCGTTGCCAGTCTTGAGGTATTCCGGAAACCCTCCCGAGCCAAGGTATTCCTGAAGCGTGCCGAAGCATGCGGATATACCTTTGAAAGCAAGAAATTCGCTGTAGGAAAAGGGGTGCAATTCCTTGGTGATATGCCGGCCTGTGAGTTTGGTGCCCAATTCTCCGCCAAGCAATGAGGCATTCGAGCCTGTTATTATTATCTGAAAGCGCTCGTCCAGCTTTTGCCTTATATACAATTCCCAGTCAGGAGCAGATTGGATTTCGTCAAAAAATAAGAATGGGCATCCCGATTCATGGATTATGGCATCCAAAAGGCCATAATCGGGTACCGAAAATGCGGAAAGACGTAGATCGTCGAAGTTGAGATAAAAAAATGGCTTTCCGATCCGTTGGGTGAACTGATGCAGGATTGTGCTTTTCCCGCAACGCCGGATACCTGAAACGATCAATGCATGGGATACTATATCGGGCAATGACGCCAGGGACTCACGGGTAAGTCCAAGGTCCGCACCTTCAATACGCTCTCTTTGGCTCCTGGCTATTTTACGTACTTCTGAAAGCTTCATGCAATGAGTATAGGTCGGGCATGTCGTTTATTCCAATATAAACGGAATATATATTCCATTAGAAATGGAATAGTAATGGAGCCGCGCAACCGCGTGCGTGGCTGGGGCCGCGTCTGGCGCGGGCTTCGGGGAAGAGGGGAGTGGCGGCCCCTGGTCAATCCATATTCTCAGCCAATTCCCGCAGCCAGGAGAGGAAGCCGGTATGCGCAGGGGAGAAATCATGGGCGAGATTGCGGGCACAATCATGCACGATACCCAGTTTTGTATGGTGCAGCCTGGTTTTGTACAGATTCCTGAACAGGTGCCGGAACCGCCGCAACTCATCGATGCGCTCGGCCAGAACCTTGTCAGTTATCAGGGCGGGACGGATACCCGGGACTTCGAGCCCCATACGGTCAAGAAGGTCCCGGTGCCACGCGGCTTCGTCAATATTGTTTTCGAAAAACTTGGCAATCCGCAGGAAATATGCCTCGATGGCATTGTATAGACTGTGCAGGCAGGCTCCGAGTACCATCAGGTCCAGCTCATCGTTCTTACCGGAAAGTTCCAGCCTCTGGCGTGCCCTGTCGACCAAGGCTGTCGCTTCTTCAATATACGTGTAATCCGCGTCCAGCTCGCTGGTAAGCAACAATATGGCACTCTGGTTTTTCATGTGGATCCTTTTCTGTCGACCGGTCCCGCCAGGATGACCCCGTGGTCCAGGATGATCTGCGTCATGGCTGCAGGGCACGACGACAGCTCCAGGATATCCACCGGGATGGGGCTTTTCTCGACAAGGGCCATGGCTGCCAGCACATCCCCGCTGTCCATGGCCAGGTCGATATCGCTGTTCTTCCGGTAGCTGCGCCAAAGCTCCCAGGTAGAGCCAAAACCCCGCACCGTTCCGGCTCCGGGAATTTCCGCAAGGATGCGAAGTGCGAGCCTGCGGCCTTCTTCCTGGGCAAGAATGCGCCTCGCATCCAGAGATGCTTGTTCCCGGGCGTTCCGGAGCATCAACCTTCTGGCCGCATCTTTTGGATCAACCATAGGAACCTCTCTCAAGGGGGACTTTTCAGTGAAGGGCCAACGGTATACAGACAGGTGCCGGAACCCC
>CAXNJE010000271.1:0-3810 GCA_964202565.1 Breznakiellaceae bacterium
ATCTGGCTTAAAACCGGATATGAAACCATGCTCGCCCCCCAAGGGACCATGGATATAGTACTCGAGTCCCTAAAGGAACTTATCGATTATGAGCTCGCTGTTGTATTGAGTTATGAGAAAGACGATTCCCTCAAGGTACGGACAACCAAGGGACCACTGGCTTCTGCCCGGCTTGCAGGTTATTCCATTTCCCTCGCCGCTCGCAGGGATTTGGCGAGCTTGTTAGCAAGAGGGGAACCACGCCTATTCCGTACAGATGAGGCCCATATAGATACCTACGCGGAAATACTTGATCTGCCGGAAGGGCATTCCTGTCTGGCCGCTCCCTTGGTGGTAGACGGATCCGTCATAGGCTTGCTCACCCTCGATCACCGCACCTGCGGGGTATTCTCGCAACAGATACTGCGTTTTATCGGCGTCATCTCCCGGCTCATGGCGATAGCCCTCGCCCAATCGGAAGCCTCCCGAACCCTGCGGGACAGGAATACCCTCCTTCTCGCTGAAAGGAACAAGCTACTGGATCGTGACGCCGAAGCCTTCCGCGATCTTGCAGGTTCATCACCCGCCTGGATGGACGCCCTGGATTCCATAAAACTCGTTGCCGCTACGGAATCCCCTGTCCTGTTGCTGGGAGAGACCGGGACGGGCAAAGAGGAATCGGCGCGGGTCATCCACCGCCTGTCCTCGCGGGCTTCCGGCCCCTTTGTACCCCTGAACTGTTCCGCCATGCCCCCATCCCTCGCGGAGAGCGAACTGTTCGGCCATGAAAAAGGATCCTTTACCGGAGCCCAGGCCTTGCGTCGGGGCCGCTTCGAGATGGCCGACGGAGGTACCCTTTTCCTGGATGAGATTGGCGATCTTCCCCTGGAAATCCAACCCAAATTGTTGAGGGTGCTCCAGGAAGGACGCTTCGAACGGGTCGGGGGCGAGACCCCGATTACAGTGGATGTCCGCATAGTCGCAGCCACCCATATGGACCTTGGAGCCGCTGTGGAGGCGGGCACTTTCCGTGAAGACCTCTTCTACCGTATAGCCGTCTTTCCCGTCCGGCTTCCCCCGCTCAGGGAACGTGCGGAAGATGCCATCCTGATAGCCGAAATCTTCGCCGCAAAACTACGGTCCCGGCAGGGTTGGGAAGGCTTGGCCTTCAGTATGGAAGCCCTCGACCACATCGCCAAACGCAGGTGGCCCGGCAACGTCCGCGAATTACGCAATGCGGTGGAACGGGCAGCCATTCTGGCCCGGGGTGAAACCATCGGCATAGCAGAACTGTGCGCCGGAGACTGGGCCAAAGGCCACCCGGTACCCTGTCCCGCCGCGGCATCGGGCAGTTGCGGAGACGGGCTGGCCAGTCTGCCTGCAACCAGCCTGGAAGAAGCGGAAAAGCGGCATATCGCAGCTGCGCTTGCCCGTTCAGGCGGTAAAATCTATGGGAAAGATGGCGCCGCAGCCGCCCTCGCTCTTAAACCAAGCACCTTACAAAGCAGGATGAAGCGCCTGGGTCTTGACCGCGACGAATTCACCCAAAGAAAAAAATAACAGGGGAGAAAGGTGGAACAGGTATGCTGAAAATTCTGACTCTTATGGAAAATACCAACGGCAATGACGAAACGACAGCCGAACACGGATTGTCTTTCATTATCCAGCGGGACGGGCGTACCCTATTGTTCGATACAGGAAAAAGCGCGGCCTTCATTGAAAATGCCCTGGTGCTTGGCGCCGATTTGGCTTTGGTTGATACGGTCGTCATCAGCCACGGCCATTACGACCATGGAGGCGGCTTTCGTTCTTTCTGCGATAGTATCCCCTTCCAAGGTCCACTCTGGACCGGAAGCGGCTTCTTCGACCCAAAATGGTCCGACGAGTCGCCTGCACCACGCTACCTGGGTGTCGATTTTGACGAAGGCTTTCTAACCGCCAACTCCATCGAACACCGGATCGTCCTGGCTTCCCCGGGCGAAACCGTGATCAGGGAAATACTCCCTGGAATTTTTGCTGTCAACGGATTTCCCCGTACCCACCACGAAGAAAAACCAAATCCGAGATTTGTGGTGGATCGGAACGGAGAGAGGATAATCGATGATTTCCATGACGAGGTTTGCCTGGCGATCGATCAGCCGGATGGAATAGTCATCATTCTTGGTTGTTCCCACCCTGGCCTGATGAACATGTTGGACGCCGTACGGAAAGCTTTCGGCAAACCCCTACGCGCTGTATTGGGCGGTTCCCACTTGGTGGAGGCCGATCCAGTCAGGCTCGCAGCATCCCTCGATTACCTGCGCGACTGTGCCTGCCCTTTGGTCGCCCTGGGGCACTGCACCGGAGAAAAGGGAATCGCCTTATTGGTGGAACACCTGCCTGCATACCGGATCCTTAAGGTGGGCGAGGTATTCCTGCTATAAAACTTTAGATCCTTGAAAAATCCAGGTCGTTTCATATTTTAGGAGGAAAAATGGATAGCACACGTAAGATAGGCATCATCATCTGCGACCGGTATCGTACTTGTGCTGGCGGCAAGTGTTTCCGGGCCTTACGGAACCGCGAAGGTGCGTTCAGCATTTATAAGGGTGAGGAAGTGGAAGTTGCAGGTTTCACTAGTTGCGGTGGGTGTCCGGGTGGGAATATCGAGTACACAGGCGAGGAAATGGTAAAGAACGGCGTAACGGATATCCATTTGGCCACCGGATTCCTCGTAGGCTATCCGCCCTGTCCAAGCATTGACCATTTTACCCATTTCATGGAGGAGCGCTACAAGGTGCGGGTGGTCATCGGCACACACCCCATTCCCGCCAAGTATCTCGCCATACACGAACGCTTGGGAACCTGGAAGGCCCCCGAATGGAAGGAAAGACTTGCCGCCAGCCTTTCCGATGAGAAAACCCGTTTTACTTACGACTGAGCCGAAATCGGATTTCGACCTTCGTAAGACGAGATTGCGGCCTTAAGGGCCTGAACACCCAGCAACGAACAATGCTTCTTGTTCTCCGGGATGCCGCGCAATGCAGCCACAACATCATCGTCTGTGATTAGTTTGGCCTCTTCGATGGTTTTCCCGTCCGCAAGAACCGTAAGCATGCTGCTCGTCGATATGGCACCGGGGCAACCGTAGGATTTGAAAGCAATCCTGAAAATCCTGTTGTCGCGGACGGAAATCCATAATTCCATTTCGTCGCCACACCCCGCGTCACCAACCTTTGAGTATCCACTTGTCTCTTCAGGCGGCAAGGATCCGACGTTGCGCGGCTTTGAAAAGTGGTCGATTACCTCTTCCGAATAATATAGGATCGGTCCCGTAGGGGGTTTCGGATTCGTCTCCAGATCGGTGGCATCCATGTCAGAATCTCAGAAAATCGATGCGACTCCAATCGATTTTACCGTCCTCTCCGGTCAGGTCCGCATTGGCATGGACGTACTCGACCTTACCTACAAACATTTCATGGGAACCCGTCCGGATGGAATCGACCACCGTACATTCGATATTGACCGGGCAATCCGTCAGGATCGGTGCTGGAACCTTTATGCCTTCGGAGAGGGAGACCTTTGCCGCGGCAAGCTTGTCCCCATCACGGCCACTATGGGAACCAATATAATCCCACGCCTCTTTCATGGTTGACGGGACCAAGTTGACGACAAAACAACCCGATTCCTTTACCAAGCCGTAGGAATAACGGGAAGGCACGATACCCACCATCAGCATGGGCGGGTCGTAACTACAATTGCAGGCGTACACGACGACAAGGGCATTATTCTTGCCATCCTTTCCACGGCACGAAACGATGATGGGCGGTTTGGGGTTCAGGGCGGAACCGA
>CAXNJE010000272.1:0-3800 GCA_964202565.1 Breznakiellaceae bacterium
CCGCCGGCGAAGTAGAGGCTGGCCACGGTGGAAACGTCCTTGCCGTACACCGAGACGACCACCCAGGGGGCGAAGGTGATGAACAGTTGCTTGCGCGTTCCGAACAGCACCGAGAGCAGGTAGAAAAGCCCGTAGCGCTTCTTGAGCACCAGCTTCTTGGCTTTCCGGTCGTGGGGTGGCGAGGACATGGTCCCCATCGCTATGGCAGCGGCCAGGAAGACGAACGCCGTAAGTATGAAGTTGACGCGGAACGTAAAGCCGAGCTTGCTGAAACCAAGGATGACGATGGCGCCTCCCGCCAGTTGCGCCAGGTTCCGCACCGCGTTTGCCTTGCCCAACAGCGCGCCCTCCCCGCCCGCCTTGGCCAGCTCCATCCCGGTGGCCTGCTGGATGGGCATGAACAGATGCTGGCCCAGGCTGTAGATGAAGAGGAAGCCCGTCATGGACTGGAAGGTGGTGGACAGGTTGCCCAGCAGGGTGATGCCGATGGCCTGCAGGAGTATGGACAGCGCGCCGATACGCCTTCCTGGCAGGAAGGCCAGGATGGCAGCGACGAAGACGTTCAGGAAGCCGGGTATCTCCCTGGGCAGTTCGAGGGCGCTGCGGGCCAGACCGGTGATGTCCCAGGTGGAGCGCAGGAAGTTGTTGAACGAGGAATCCACCATCGAGGCTCCCAGGCCAAGACAGGCGATCGCGATGAAGTACTTGATGGTGTCCGAGCGGCCCTTGTCCGTTGTGTTCATTGTCAATTCCTGAAACTATGGATGGGTGCGGGAATACGCCCGCCCCTGGCTATGAAGGCTTCGCTGGAGAAGGGGTGGGTTCCCAGTATGGGAGCTCCGCCCAGGAGTCCGCCGAATTCCGCCCAGTCGCCGGCCTTCTTGCCGGGAACGGGGATGACGCGGACCGCAGTGGTCTTGTTGTTCACCATGCCTATGGCCATCTCGTCGGCGATGATGGCAGACAAGGTAGCCTCGCTCGTGTCCCCCGGCAGGGCGATCATGTCGAGGCCCACCGAGCACACGCAGGTCATCGCCTCCAGCTTGTCCAGGGTGAGGGCGCCACAGCGTACCGCCGCCACCATCCCCTCGTCCTCCGACACGGGGATGAAGGCGCCTGAAAGCCCGCCCACATGGGTGGAAGCCATGACGCCGCCTTTTTTTACCATGTCCGTGAGCATCGCAAGGGCAGCCGTGGTGCCGTGGGTACCGGCGGCCTCAAGCCCCATTTCTTCGAGTATGCGGGCTACCGAATCGCCTACTTCGGGGGTCGGGGCCAGAGACAGGTCCAGGATGCCGAAGGGGACGCCCAGACGCTTCGCGGCTTCCTGGCCCACCAATTGGCCCATGCGGGTAATCTTGAAAGCTGTCTTCTTGATCGCGTCGGCTATCTCGTCGAAACTGGCGCCCTTGTAGTTCTCCAGCGCAGCCTTCACCACCCCGGGACCGGATACGCCCACGTTCAGCACCGCGTCGCCCTCGCCCGGCCCGTGGAAGGCACCCGCCATGAAGGGGTTGTCCTCGGGGGCGTTGCAGAAAACCACCAGCTTGGCGCAGGCCAGGCCGTCGGCCTTGGCGGTGAGCGCGGCGGCTTCCTTGATGATGCGGCCCATGTCGCGCACCGCGTCCATATTGATGCCCGTCTTGGTGCTGGCGACATTCACCGAGGCGCACACGCGGTCGGTTCCGGCCAGCGCGCGCGGTATGGAGTCTATGAGTTTGCGGTCCCCCGAGCTGATGCCCTTCTGGACCAGCGCGGAAAAACCGCCGACAAAGTCGATGCCCAACTCCTTGGCCACCTCGTCCAGGGTGCGGGCGTAGGGGGCGTAGTCCTCGTCGTCGGAGGAAGCCGCCACCAGGGCAATGGGCGTCACGGACACGCGCTTGTTGATGATGGGAATCCCGTACTCGGCCTCTATCCCGCGCCCGACCGAGACGAGGGGACCCGCGACACGGAGCAGTTTTTCCCTGATCCGGCGACGGGTGTCGGCGCCGGAGGCGCAGGAACAATCCAGAAGCGACACGCCCAGGGTGATGGCGCGGATATCCAGTTTGTGGCGGAGGAACATGTCCACCGTCTCTTTTATTTCGTGGGAGGTAAAAAGCACGCGGGGCTCCTAGAGGCGGTGCATCGCGCTGAAGACGCGCTCGTGCATCATGCTGATCGAGACGTTCATCGAATCCCCAAGCTCCGCCAATTCCTGCTTTACTTCCGAAAGGGGTTTGGGACTTTGTGCGAGGTCGACCATCATCATCATGACGAAATTGCCTGAAAGCACGGTTTGGCTGATGTCCTCTATGTTGATGGAACGGTCGGCGAGGAAGGCGCTCACCTTGGCGATGATGCCGACCTTGTCGTTGCCGACCACGGTGACTATGGCGTTCATGATGGTTCCTCCGATCGGCCGATTGTATCGGAAAGCCGTTTTTTAGTCAGCGCTTTGTTACAAATTGCTCCGGCCGGAATCTTCCGGGGTCCGAAGCACCACCCGCGCATCACCGTCCCGCTTCACCCAGCCGTCCCGTTCCAGGCGGTTCAGGAAGGGCAGGATATATTTGCGTGAATATCCGGTACGCGTCTTGGCCTCGGTGATGTCGATCCGGTGGCCGCTTTTTTTTCCCGCAAGGGCCTTGGCCACCAGCGTCTGGTACACTTCCACATGTACGAAAAGGGTACGGTCCAGGGGAATGGCCAGTCTGAGGGCGCACAGCCGGTCCGTTTCCTTGTTGCTTCCCTCAAAGCCCGCGCTGCCCGCCAGCCTCAGGCTCCTCTCGGCGGCCTTGGTCGCCGGGTCAAGGACCGGCCCGGAACCGGCTGCGCCCTGTAGGCTTGGTGAGGCCTTGGAAGGCGCAGCCGGACCTAAGCCCTCCCGGGTGAGTATTTCCGCAAGGGCACGTGGGAGGCCGAAGGCCGAAACCAGGGCGGCGCTTACAAGGTCGCTCTTTCCGGGCAGGTCCACGGCGGCCTCCCGTACCCGCGCAAGGACGCGTGTAAGGAAAGCCGAGTCCAGAAGCCAGCCGCCGCGGCGCTGGATGCCCTTCTCAGCCAATAGGCCTGCCACATCAGGCTGAAGTGGAAGACCAGGCTTTCCAGCAAGCGCGGCGGCATCGGCGGCGGACAGTTCCAGAAAACCGGCAAGCCTGGTTTCCAGGATGAGCGATGCCGGTGCCAAAGGAGGGTCCAGCGACAGGGGTTCAAGGCCTGCAAGGGCGGCAAGCAAAACGTGGCGACTTTTTTTGTCCGTCTCGCCTGAGCGGAGGAAACGCAGCCGCCCCAGGACTTCGGCCCCGCCATGGCGGAGCAGCACCGCCGGAAGCTGGCGCGGTACCGGGAGGCTTTCGTCGCAGAGGACCCGGTAAAAGCCGCCCTTACCTAGGGGCTGTATCCTGACGATGCGGTACGCGCTGCCCAGCGAAAGTTCGGCCTCCCCTCCGCTGGCGAGAACGCGGGAAAGGTCCCGGGTATCCTCCGCTTTGGGAGCAAGCGACGTGGGGACCTGCTCGAAGCGGACGAGGAATTCGGTACCGGACAGGATATCCCTCCCCCCATTGCCGGGAAGCGTCAGGAGGTCTCCGCGCCGGGGCAGTATGGAGGGTCTTGAAATATTGAGCGCAACCCGTTCATGGGGCCGGGCAGTTTCCGACTTCTCACCCAGGGCTTCCAAGCCCCGTACCCGTACCTTTTCCATAGCAGGGTACAGGACAAGCTCGTCGCCAATGCGGATGGGAGCGCCGCGGAGGGTCCCGCACACCACCAACCCCGCGCCGGATTTGGAGAATACCCGATCTATAAAGAGGAGC
>CAXNJE010000273.1:0-3767 GCA_964202565.1 Breznakiellaceae bacterium
TGTATCCGCTGCGGAAGGTGCATAAAGGCCTGTTCCTGCCTGCTCACTCCGGTGCTCATGAATGCGGCCCTGCAGGCAGGGGAGCTGGAAGAATCCGAACGCTGCGGTCTCATGGATTGCGTCGAATGCGGAGCCTGCTCTTTCGCCTGTCCCTCACATATACAGCTTGTCCAGCGTTTCCGCGTCGGGAAGCAGCTGCTCCGCAACAAGAAGGCCGCCATGGCCAAGCCGCCTGCGGGCGTCAAGGCGTAAAGCCCCACATAAGGAGATTAGAACCTATATGGCGAATACCGAACGGCTGACGCTCCTGTCGTCCAGCCCGCACCTGTACGCGAAGGCCGACGCGCGCCGCCTCATGGCGAACGTGCTCATGGCCCTCGCTCCCGCCGCCCTTTTCGGCGTCGTGATCTACGGCCTGCCAGCCCTTTTTACCATAGTCGTTTCCATCGTCGCGGCAATCGCCGCCGATGCCGGATTCCGGGTCATCATCAAACGCAAGCCCAGCACGGGTGACCTTTCGGCCGTCGTGACGGGGCTCCTCCTGGCGCTGGTGCTGCCGCCTTCCACCCCCCTCTGGATGACCGCGCTGGGTTCCGTCTTTGCGATCGTCGTGGCCAAGGAGTTTTTCGGCGGCCTTGGCGGCAACGTGTTCAACCCGGCCCTCATCGGCCGGGCCTTCATGCTCATGAGCTTCCCCGCGGCGATCACCACCTGGCACCGTCCCGGAGGCTTCGCAGCCCTGACTGACGCCACCACCACCGCCACGCCACTCAACATCATCAAGCTGGGCGGGTCCATGGCGGACGTGGGCAGGAATTTCGTGGATTCGGGGCTGGCATCGGGCGCGGATTACGCCGCGGTACTCAAGACGCTCTTTATCGGAAACCGGGCTGGTTGCATAGGCGAATCGTCCATCCTGCTCATTCTGGCGGGTGGGGTTTTCCTCCTGCTTACCAGGACCATAGACTGGAGAACCCCGGTTTCAATGATCGTCGTCGCTTTTGCGGCTTCCTGGGCGTTGGGAATGGACCCGGTTTTCGGCATCCTCTCGGGCGGCCTGGTGTTCGGCGCCGTATTCATGGTAACCGACTACGTATCCACCCCGGTAACCGCCACGGGCAAACTTATCTTCGGCGCGGGAGCCGGTCTCATGAGCGTGCTTATCCGCAAATACGGAGGCTACCCCGAGGGCGTCTCCTACGGCATACTCATCATGAACTGCGCCACACCCTTCCTTGACAAATTGATCCGCACAAAATACGGCTACGTCGCTCCGGTAAAGGCCAAAAAGGAGGCGGCGAAGTGAAGAACATGCTCAAGCTTGGCTTAATCCTGGCCATCTACGCCACCGTCGCCTGCGTCGGCCTGGCCTTTGTCTACGCGGGAACCAAAACGGTCATCGCCGAGCGCCAGAAAACCGACCTTGCGGCCGCCCTGAAGGACCTGTTCCCCAGCGCAGACGATTTCAGGGAAAGCTCGGACGGTGTCACGAGTCCCGACACTACGGTGACTTTCAACAACGTTTATATGGTCACCGCCAGCGGAACGACCATAGGAATCGCCGTGCGCGCGGTGGGCAAAAGCTACGGCGGCCCCATCACCATATTGGCCGGCGTGGATACGCAACGCAGGATTACAGGCGTCAAGATCCTCGAGAACAAGGACACCCCCGGTCTGGGCGCCAATGCCGCCTCGCCCGCCTATTTCGTGGACCGCGCTGCAGGATTAACCTTCTACGGCCAATTCGACGGAAAATCCATCGACGACCGCTTTGAGGTAAAAGGCGACGTAACCGCCATAACCGCATCCACCATAACCAGCAAGGCCGTCGCCGGCGTCGTCAAGGCCATTGGAAAGGCAGCCGGAGACCGGCTCGCCGCCGAGGGAGGCAAATAAGATGAAACGCCTGAACCGCATACTCCTTGACGGCATCATCAAGGACAATCCGCTGCTTATGCTCATGATAGGCCTGTGCTCCGCCCTCGCGGTCACGTCCTCCACCGCCAACGGCATCGGCATGGGGCTCGCCATGACCTTTGTGCTCCTCATGTCCGAAGTGGTCATCAGCGCCTTCCGCAAGCTCATACCGGATTCCATACGCATGCCGATTTTCATCATCGTCATCGCTGCCTTCACCACCATCATCGACTACATACTCAAGGCCTACTTCCCCGAGCTGTCCAAGGCCATGGGCGTGTTCATACCGCTCATCGTGGTCAACTGCATCATCATGGGCCGCGTGGAGGCCTTCTCCTCCAAGCGCCCGGTCATCGATTCGGTGTTCGACTCCATAGGCATGGGCATAGGCTACACCTGGGTATTGGTGGGCATAGCGATGCTGAGGGAACTGCTGGGAACCGGAACCATACTGGGCTTCCAGATCCTGCCACTCTCGTACCAGCCGATTTTATTCTTCGTCCTTCCCGCTGGTGGCTTCCTGGTCTTCGCGCTCTTCATCTCGTTGAACATCTGGCTCAAGTCGCGCATAAAGGCGAGAGCGACCGACGGAGGCGCCGAATGAACGGACTTCTCGCCATCTTCCTTTCCGCACTCTTCGTGGAGAACGTGGTACTCATGCGCTTTCTGGCGCTCTGTTCCTACGTGGGCATGTCAGGGGATGTCAAACAATCCACGGGCATGGGTGTCGCGGTCACCTTCGTAACCGTGCTGGCCACTGCGGTAACCTGGCCGCTCTACCACTTCGTGCTGGCCCCCCTCGGTCTGGAATTCCTGCAGATCCTGGCCTTCATCCTCATCATTGCCTCGCTGGTCCAGCTGGTGGAGTTCTATCTTAAAAAGACGGCCCCCGCGCTCTATGCGGCCATGGGCATCTACCTTCCGCTGATCACGACGAACTGCGCAATCCTGGCGGTTACCTTCGACAACATCACCGCCGGTTACACCTTCATCGAGGCCATCGTGTACTCGATCGGCGTGGCGCTCGGCTACCTTCTGTCGCTCTGGCTCCTCGCCGGTATCCGCGACCGAATCAAAACCAGCGCGGTACCAAAATTCCTGCAGGGAACGCCCATACTTTTTGCGGCGACCGCCCTTCTGGCCGTAGCCTTCATGGGCTTTTCCGGCCTGATCAAATAGGGGGAGCGCAACATGAGCATCGTACTGATTACGGCGGTCTTCGCCGTCATACTGGCCTTTACACTGGGAATAGCCTTGGGCTTTTTCCGCGAATTCTTCAAGGTCGAGGTTGATCCCCTGGTAGGCAAAGTCCGTGCGGCCCTGCCGGGCGTCAACTGCGGCGCCTGCGGGTATCCCGGTTGCGACGGCTACGCCGCCGCCGTTGCCGCCCGCGCCGCCGAGGTCACCCGCTGCTCTCCAGGCGGTAAGGGCGCGGCCGAAGCCCTGGCTGCCATCATGGGCGTCAACGCCTCCGCCGAGGACGTCGTGGCCGTCCTTGCCTGCCAGGGTACCAAGCAGCACGCCCCGCTCAGAGGCGAGTATTCAGGTGTACAGACCTGCCGCGCCGCAAAGCTCTCCACCGGCAGCACGAAACTGTGCGCCTGGGGTTGCCTGGGCTTCGGCGACTGCGTCGCTGTCTGCATGTTCGACGCCATCCACATGGAAGAGGACGGCCTGCCCCACGTGGACTACGACAAGTGTACCGGCTGCGGAAAGTGCATAGTTGAATGCCCCCAGCAAATCCTCAAACGCGTCCCCAAGGACCGCAAGGGCTCCATGGTCATCTGCTCCAACCATAACCCCCTCAAGGCCATGGTCATGAAGACCTGCAAGGTGGGCTGCATCAAGTG
>CAXNJE010000274.1:0-3755 GCA_964202565.1 Breznakiellaceae bacterium
GAAGTCCGAGGCTGTTGCAGAACTCACGCTCATCGGAGGCAACCTTTCAGGTACATGATTTGATACAATACTATTATATGGCATAGTTTGATGCAACGGTAAGAAGCATGGGTTTTACATGTGCAGAGGCGCGCACGTTACGGTAAAGAATATTGAGTCGATCAGCACTCTCCGGCGAACACGGGCACTAATCAGGTATCTGCAATTCTTCAACGTCCAAGGCAATCTGCAGGGCTTTTTTGAGTTGCATCAATTTTATCGATGGTACTATTCCGATGTAATCGCTGAGCGCTGATTTTGGAATGCTGATAAGTTCATCGCAGTGAATGGAACTGTCATGCTTCAATCCTTCTTCTGGTCCCACCGCTACCTGGGTTGATAAGCCATGGTACGACGTGTACACAGGCGCGCACGTTACGGTAGAGAATTTTGAGTCGATCAGCACTTGCCGGCTGACGATGACAAACACCCTGTAGTCTTTTGGATCGGTCCGGGATGCACGGTACACGCGGTACAGTTCGCCGCGTTTCATAATTGCGCTTGGAATCCAAGAATGTCGTTTGCCTCGTTGTTTAATCCCGCAGCAGCTTCGTTGATGATATCCAGATCCCGTTTGTTCCTGGTATCTTTCTGTAATATATCAAGATAATACCAGAGTGCCCTCTCAATGAAGTCAGACCGCGTTCCTGATGACGTAAGTTCCTGTACTTTCTCGAGGATATCGGAGGAGATGGAAATCGAGGTCTTAACTTTCATATGGGTAGTATACCACCTTGGTGGTATGTTTTCAAGGAATTACGGTCTTGATTTCCATTCTATGGTTCATTACTATGGTTATGAACCATACTAGTGGTTCAAGGAGGCGGTCCGTGTCATCGATCACCATCCATAACATGGATGATTTGCTCGCGGCTTCCCTGAAGCAGCGGGCTGCGGAAGGGGGAGGAAGTCTGAACAGCACAATCAAGGATTTGCTGTCATCGGCCTTGGGACTAAATGGTTCTGACGGGGTATCGCAGCCTCCCCGTGGCTATCGGCGTTTCCTGGGCCTATGGCAGGAAGCGGAAAAACAGGCTTTCGATAAGGCTGTGGAGGATTTTGGCCGGATAGATCCCGGGGATTGGCAGGGGTGAAAGTTCTTATTGATACGAATGCCTATTCCTCTCTTATGCGTGGGAGAGAGGAAATTGCCGCTTTCCTCGACTCTGCCGAAGTTGTGTATCTGTCAGTGGTCGTAGCGGGGGAACTATTCGCCGGATTCAAGGGTGGCAATCAGGAGCGGCAGAATCGCTTGATCCTTAAGGAATTTATCAAGGAAGGGGGCAAGACTGTCGTTTTGCCGGTGGATATGGAAACCGCCGAGCGCTTTGGCCGTATCAAGGATTCCCTGTCCCGGAAAGGCACACTCATCCCGATAAATGACCTTTGGATCGCCGCCCAATGCATGCAGACCGGTGCCGTCCTTCTCAGCCTGGATTCCCATTTCTCCCAGGTCGACGGACTGCTGCTCTGGGAACCTTAGGGTCTGCAGGATCCAGCCCCTTCACTTCAGCAATGCTTTGGCAAAGCTTGCCATGCGCTGGTACACTTCCGGCCAGGTCCAGCCGTTCAGATACAGGGGATCGGGCTCCTCTTCCGCGTCGGCGAACCAATTAAGGCTGCGGATGGCGAGAAACCTGCCCGCCGGCCCGTATTTGGTGCTGAAGAAATCGAGGGAAGCAGCCAGGGGAATGCCATTTTCGTGCAATAACAAGAGGTCGGAGAAATCCTTTTTAGAGCCGCGGTTCGTGACGGCATTCACCTTCATGGCGGGCAATCATTGGGTGCAGTGCAGCCTGAGAAAATTGGCGCTCTTGGCGTCCAGTTTCAAACGGGGTGCAAGGAGCCGCAATTCCGTTTTTCCGTATAGGTCCCTCAGCAACAACCAGTCTTCCCAGGTGCCACGCTGGAGTACCCGCTCGACGAGCCAGCGCGCGTTCTTTTTCGTGTCTACCTCTTTTTGGTCGACATCCCAAAACAGGTACGGCGATAGTTGGCCGACAAGCTTATCCATACCGGAAATATAGAGCAAGCCAAGGTTCCCGGCAAGTGTGGGGTCTGACTTCAAGTAAACCTTCAATCGATGTAATCGATTACATTTTTCCCTTGACAAGAAGGGCAAAGCATAAGAATATTGAGACAAATAAGGAGATACTCCATGCTGATTGGTATCGATCCGGTTATTAGCCCGGAATTGTTGGACGTTTTGTTTCGTATGGGCCACGGCGACGAGATAGTTTTGGCCGACGCGTTTTTTCCCGGCGATGCCTTCAACAGCCGGGTCATCCGTGCTGATGGCATCCGGATTCCCGCCCTGCTGGACGGCATCCTCGCGCTGATGAACCTGGATTCCTACGTTTCTACCCCGGTGGCCATGATGGCACCTGTTCCTGGCGACTCCCTTGATATGGAAGTGGAAAAGGCTTACCGCAAGCCCATAGACGCGCGCTGGCCGGGAACTCCCGCAATTGAACGGGTAGAACGCTTCGCCTTCTACGAGAGGGCCAAGAAAGCCTTCGCCGTGGTGATGACCGGCGAGACCGTCAAATACGGCAACATCATACTCAAGAAAGGCGTCATTCCGGTCTCAAAATAGGATCCAAAGAGAGATGCCGGGCTAGGAGCCTTCCTCGTCCGGCTTTTTATGCACGTATGATGTAATCGATTACATCACCAAGGAGCCCGGCCGGTGTCGTCAACCCTGTCCCAACTGCTTCCGGTACTCGTGCTCATAGCCCTGGGGGCCGGACTCGGACGGGCAGGCTTTTTCGGGACCGGCGTCATCGAGGGTTTCAAGCGCCTGATAGCCTCGGTCACGCTCCCGGTCCTGCTTTTTACCGCCTTTTCGCGGCTCAGGATTGAAGGCTCCCTCTTCGTGCTGGCCGCCATCGTGTTTACCTCCTGCGCGGTCCTCGGCCTGGTGGGCATCGCGTTTTCCCGGGCCTTTCGCCTGCCCAGACCTGCGACGGGGCTCCTGTTCCAGGGTTTCGAGGCGGGTATGCTGGGGTACGCTCTTTTTGCGTCCTTTTACGGCGCGTCCCGGGTGCCGGCCTTTGCCACGGCGGACCTTGGCCAGGTGGTGTACGTGTTCACGGTGCTCATGGCCCAGCTCATGGCAGGGGAGGCCGGTGCCCGTATCCGTCCCGGCGTCCTTGCACGGAATTTCGCAACCTCCCCGGTCATCATCGCCATAGTGGCCGGCCTGGCCGCCTCCGCCCTGGTGCCCGAATCCAGGGGCCTGCCCTGGGCCGCGGATGGTTTCCTCGACGCGACCCTCAGCCTGATCGGGTCGCTGACGAGCCCGCTGGTGTGCCTCGTGGTGGGCTATGGCCTGCGGGAGGGAGTCCGCGGCGCGCTTTCGTGCCTGACGACGGTCCTTCTGCGCATGGCGGCGGCGGGAGCCCTGGGAGCCGTGATCGCCTTCGTGGTCGTTCCCGCCCTAGGGCTGGGACGGAATTATTCGCTGGCCGCCATGGTGCTGTTTTTGCTGCCTCCGCCCTTCGTCATCCCCGTGTTCCGCACCAAGGACGCTGACGCGGCCTACATCAGCGGAACCCTTTCCATCCACACCATATTCTCCCTCGCGGCCATCGTCATATTCACCGCTGTCATGGGCGGCCTTTCGTGAAAAGACCCAGCGCGACGGTGCGCGACGTGGCTTCCCGCGCGGGAGTGTCCACGGCGACGGTTTCCCGCGCCCTTGCGGGTGACCTTTC
>CAXNJE010000275.1:0-3733 GCA_964202565.1 Breznakiellaceae bacterium
GGATGGCATTGCCCAAGGCGGGGGCGACGGAAATCATGGGGTGCTCGCCCACGCCGCGCGCTCCGAAGGGGCCGTCCAGCTGGGGCGTCTCCACTATTGAGGTCTCGATTATGTCCGGAATGTCCCGGGCGGTGGGTATCTTGTTGTCCGTGAAGGAAGGATTCAGCAGGCGACCCTTCTCGTCGTAGATATAGCCTTCGCAGACCGCCGTCCCCAGCCCTTGGACCATGCCTCCAATGCACTGGCCGCGCACGAGTTCGGGGTTGATCGCCTTTCCTACATCGAAGCAGGATGAAACCCTGAGCACCTTGAATTCGCCGGTTTCGGGGTCCACTTCCGCTACGATACCGTGGGCGCCGTAGGTCCAGTCCAGGGCCGGGTTCCCCTGCCCCGTCTCCTTGTCCAGGTTTGAGAGCCCCTGGGCGGTGTAGCGGCCCACGCCGACGAAGGGTCCGCCGATGGCGTTTCCATCCGGGTAGGCGTAGCCGACGGACATGGCCGCGAAGGTGACACCATGGGATTTGTGGTGCTTGAGGAACACCCGGGTATCGTCGTGGTCCAGGTCGCAGACATTGGCCCTCAGGACCTGGCCGGCGGTTTCGTAGGCCTGTTTCAGCAGATCGTCGCAGGCCAGGATGCAGGCGTTTCCGGTGAGGATGAGCCCCTTGGAGGCCACGGTCTGCCAGTCGTAGGGGTCCCGGTCGGTATCCTTCTCCACCGTCACCTTCACCTGGTCCAGACGGAATTTCAGCCTTTCGGCGACAATCTGGGCGAAGGCAGTGGTGGAACCCTGGCCAATTTCGGTAAGGCCCACGTTCACGTTCACCGTGCCGTCGGAGTTCATCTTGATGATCACGGCGGTGGCGGTAAAAGGCGGCATGGCAGGAGCTTTATGGAGCGCCGCTATGCCCTTTCCTATCTTGCGGCCGGTTTTCTTCTCCCGCGCCTTCTCGTCGGCGCTGAGCTTTCCATAGCCGATGGACGAGGCGACCGATTCGATGCATTTGACGACATTGCCCGTGTTCTCGGTAATTTCTTCCCCCGTAAGGGTATGAGCCCCTGGACGCAGGGCGTTCTTCAGCCTGAACTCCAAAGAGTCCATGCCTATGACCTGGGCGACCAGCTCCATGTGGCGTTCCAGCCCCCAGTGGAATTCCACGTGGCCGAAACCGCGGTAGGCAGTACCATAGGGCTTGTTGGTGTAGACCGTGTACGCGTCAATCCAGGCGTTGGGAATCTCGTAGGGTCCCGCTGCCGAGAAGCCAGAGGCCCGGGTCACGTTGACGGCGTAGTCGGCGTAGGCGCCGGCGTCCCAGTACATCCACATGCGCTGGGCCAGGATCTTCCCGCCCGACGAGACGCCGGTCTTGATGCGGTAGGTCAAAGCACTGCGGCAGGGGAGCAGGCTGAATTCCTCTTCCCGGGTGGCCTGGAACTTAACCGGCCTGCCGTTGGCCTTCCTGGAAAGGCACGCGACGAGGGGCTCGATATGGATGCCCGCCTTGCCGCCGAATCCGCCGCCCACGTGGGGAATCTGCACCCGCACCTTGTTCAGCGGCAGCTTGAAGGCATAACAGAAGAGGTTGCGCACGGTGAAGGGGGATTGGGCGCTGGACCAGATGACGATGTCGTCGCCCTTTTTCCATTCCACTATCGCCACGTGGGTTTCCATGGGCACGTGCTGGACCGAGGGGTTGGTATACTCCCGGTCTATGATCCATTCAGAATCGGCGAAGCCCTTTTCCACGTCGCCCTTGCGCAGCTTGGACTGGTTGGCGATGTTGGTGCCCGGGATGGGCGTGAAGGCGGCCTTCACAAAGTCGTACTTGCCCAGATCAGGGTGCACCAGGGGCGCACCTTCCTTGAGGGCGTCCATGTGGTTCAGGACAGGCGGCAGGACCTCGTACCGTACCTCTATCAGATCCACGGCTTTTTTGGCGATTTCCAGCGTGTCCGCCGCGACGGCTGCCACCGCCTCGCCGTAATGGCGCACCTCGGTCTTTGCCAGGATGTCCTTGTCCACCACGTACAGGCCCAATCGGTAGTTCAACTCCGCACCGGTGAGCACCGCGCGTACGCCGTCAAGGGCTTCCGCCTTGGTGATGTCGATGCCCAGAATTTTGGCCCGGGCGTGGGGGCTTTTCTTGACCTGGGCGTGGAGCATGCCGGGCAGGCTCATGTCGCTGACGTACACCGCCGCGCCGGTCAGTTTCTCTATGCCTTCGGACCTGCGGGCTTCCTTGCCCACATATTTGAGGTCTTGGGGATTGCTGTTCTCAAGCATGGTTGATGGCCCCCTTTTCCTTTTTCTGGCCCGATACATCCAGGACAGCTTCCACTATCTGCTCATAACCTGTGCAGCGGCAGAAATTGCCCTCTATCCCTTCCTTGATCTCGTCCACGGAAGGTTTCGCGTTCCTTTGGAGGAGTTCCTTCACCGACATGATCATGCCTGAGGTGCAGAAACCGCACTGGACGGCGTGGTGCTTGTCGAAGGCTTCCTGTATGGCCGAAAGCGATCCACCCCTGGCCTCGCCCTCGATGGTTTCGATGGAGGCACCGTCCGCCTCGACGGCGAGGACCATGCAGGAATTGATGGTCTTGCCGTTCATGAACACCGTGCAGGCGCCGCATTCGCCGGCCCCGCAGCCTTCCTTTGTACCCGTAAAACCCAGGTCCTCCCGCAGGAAGCGCAACAGGGTACGGTTTTCCGCGACGTCCCTCTCGTAGGTTCCGCCGTTCACCGTCAATCGAATTTTCATCCCCGTACCTCCTGCAGCAGGCGGCGAACGTACACACTAACCATATACTCGCGGTATTCCTTGGTGCAGCGCACGTCGCTGATGGGGCTGATGGCCTTTGCCACCGCCGCCACAGCCTCGTCGGCGCTGATTCTTTCCGGCAACCCTTCCACGAGCACCGGCGTGGGCGCTGCGGAACTGATGGCGAAGTTGATCTTGCCGTTTTTGATGGCCAAAGCTACCCCGACTATGCCCAGGTCGTGGCCGCTGATGCGTTTGAGCTTGCGGTAATCGCCCCTCACCCCTGCGGAAGCCGCCGGTATCTCGATCCTTTCCAGAATCTCGTCCGTCCTGAGCACCGTCTTCTTTACGCCGGTAAAAAATTCCTTGAAGGGCACGATCCGCTCGCCTTTTTTTGAGACGATGACCGCATTCGCGCCAAGGCACAGAAGGGCCGGAGCCATGTCCGAACAGGGCGACGCGTTCACCACGTTGCCGATGACGGTAGCCCGGTTCCGTATCTGATAGGAGGCCAGGTCATGCCCGCAGGCCGCGAGCAGCGGAAAGTCCTTCCGCACCCGGGCATCCTGCAGCACGTCGTTGATGGTTGTCGCGGGCCAGAAGATAAGGGCCCCCGCGTCGTTCCGGCCGACACCCGAGTAGGACTCGACCTTTTTCGCGTCCACGACGAATTCCGGTTTCATCACTCCAGCCCGGATGTTCACCAAGAGATCCGTGCCACCGGCCAGCACCTTGGCCCTGGTGCCGTATTCGGCGATCAGGTCCAGTAACTCACCCCGGTGCCGTGGCGCCAGGTATTTGAATTCATGAAGCATAGCGCCTCCTTATTTGCTGAAATGGGTTCCCGTCTCGCCGCGAAGCGCGCGGGCCATGTTTTCAGGGTTGGTTATGATGGCCTTGGTTCCGCCCCGTTCCAGATAGCCCAGAACGGCGCGGACTTTGGGTTCCATGCTTCCCTTTCCGAATTGACC
>CAXNJE010000276.1:0-3726 GCA_964202565.1 Breznakiellaceae bacterium
CGCGCTTTCTGGAAGTCGTCTCGTCGGCAGCGGCGCGGCGTTACGGGCTGTGGGCTCGCAAGGGTTCCATCGAGGTGGGCAAGGACGCCGACCTGGTGCTGATCGACCCCAAGGCCACCACCACCGTCTCCGGGGAGTGCCTGTATTCCAAGGGTCACGATACCCCCTTCGAGGGCATGATACTGAACGGTTCCATACGGTCAACCTGGCTCAGGGGTCAAAAAATATACGATGCCGATAACGGAATAAGCATAAAACCCGGCTACGGCCGTTTTCTCACGTGGGGGTACGCATGAAAAGCAAAGTGATGGGGACGACCAGCCTGGAAGCCCTGCTCGAACGGATGGCGGGCGAATACGTGGCGACCAAGTCGATATACGGGATACCGGAGGAAGCCTTCCGCGAGGTCTTTGCGTTGGAGGCGAAAAGCCCCGGCCTGCGCATCATGAACGGCAGGGCAAGCCTGCCCGTCGGCCCCGCGGCCGGACCCCACACCCAGATCGCGCCCAACCTGGTGGCCTCCTACATCTCAGGTTCCCGGGTCTTCGAACTCAAGACGGTGCAGCAGAACGATTCCCTCGAAATAGACAAACCCTGCATCCTGGCCCTGGACGAGGGGCACAACACCGAATGGTCCACCGAACTGAGCCTGGACGACGCCCGCGGGGAATACCTGCGCGGCTGGATAGCAGTAAAGCTGTTGGCGGCGATCTGGTCGCAGAAGCCGGAAGACTTCATCTTCAACATGTCCGTGGGCTACACGCTGGACGGCATCAAGGGCGCCAGGATGGACGCCTATATCGAGGGGATGAGGGCCCCCGCCACCTTCACGGCTACCTCTGGCTCCCACATGAACAGCGGTCCCGGTGCCGAGTGGAAATCCATGCTGGCCGAGCTGGTGGTCTTCGTGGAAAAGCCCCTCTTCGCCGCCGCCTTCGGGGAGGCCGCCCGCGCCAAGGCCCGTGCCCTGATCGCACATTTTCCCCACGCGCCCATACACTCGGTGACCCTCTCCACCATGCATGGCTGCCCTCCTGCGGAGATCGAACGCATCGGCCGCTACCTGATCGAGGAAAAGGGTTTCGACACCTACGTCAAACTCAACCCAACCCTCCTGGGCTTCGACGAGGCACGGCGCATACTGGACGCCAACGGCTGGACGAACGTGGTCCTGACCCGGGAAAACTTCGAGCACGACCTCCAATGGGCCGACGCCCTCAAACTGGTAAAATCCCTGCGCGAATGCGCTGACAAAAATGGCAGGCTCTTCGGGGTAAAGCTTTCCAACACCCTGGCCAACGCAAACGACGGCGCCTTCCTGCCCGGCGGCGAGCGCTACATGTCGGGCCGCGCCCTGTTCCCCCTCACCATCCGCCTGGCCGAAAAACTGGCCGGGGCCTTCCCCGATTTCCCCCGCCGCTTCTCGTATTGCGGCGGCGTCTCCGCCTTCAACGCCCGCGAGCTGATGGGAGCCGGCGCTGGCCCCCTCACCATTGCGACGGACATCCTGAAACCCGGCGGCTACCTGCGCATGATTCCCGTCGCCCGGGAAGCGGTCGCCGCGCTGGTCGCCTCGAACCTGGGCGCGTCTTCCCGCAAGACAGCTTCCGGCATTACGGTTCCCGGCGGCACCAATGAGGAAGGCCGCCCGCAGCTCAAGGCCCTCTCCGCCCTCGCCAAGGCCGCGCTTACCCGACCCGAGTACAAGGCCGAGTGGAAGTCGGGCATCACCTCCATCGCCCAGGCCCTGCCCGCCTACGACTGCTTCTCCTCTCCCTGCATTCAGGCCTGCCCGGTGAACCAGAAGGTGCCCTCCTACCTCAAGCTGGGCGCCACCGGCAACTACACCGAAGCCCTGCAGACCATCCTGGCCGACAACTCCCTGCCCTTCACCACCGGCGTCCTCTGCGACCACGTATGCCAGCCCGTCTGCGCCCGCAACGACTACGAAGGCCCCGTGGAGATACGCGCCGCCAAGCTCGCGATTTCCCGCGCCGCCTCTGCCACCGGGGTCACCGCCGCCGGAGCGGGCAAGCAACTTTTCGCCGACAAACCGGCCACCGCGAGGACCAGCCTGAAAGTCGCCGTGATCGGAGCCGGTCCCGCTGGCCTGGCCTGCGCCCACAGGCTCGCGCTGGCAGGTGTGCCCGTCACCGTATTCGACAAGGCTAGCGAACCAGGCGGCGTGCCCGCCAACGTCATCCCTCGCTTCCGCATCGCCCGGGCCGAGCTGGCCGACGACGTGGCGCGCATCCGTTCCCTGGGCGCCGAGTTCCGCTTCAAGGCCACCATCAAGTCCACCGAGGAGCTGAAGTCCCAGGGCTTTACCGCCTTCTTCGTGGGTTCCGGCGCCCCGGTGCCCCGGGACCTGCCGCTGTCCGGTTCCGGCGTCCGCGTTGTCGATGCCCTGGAATTCCTTGAGGCCGTATCGGCCACCGAACTGTCCGGCGTCTCCAACCCCTTTGCGGGTGTCAGGCACGTGGTCGTGGCGGGCGGAGGCAACACCGCCATGGACGCCGTGCGCGTGGCGTCCCGCATACCCGGGGTCCAGACGGTACGCCTGTCCTACCGCCGCACCCGGGTCGAGATGCCCGCCGACCGTGAGGAATACGAGAACGCCATGAAGGAAGCCGGTGCCCTGCCCGGCACCCACGCGGCCAGCACGCAGGCTCCCGGCGCTGCAACCCACGCCGCCGTCCTCCTGGACCTCACCCTGCCCGAGGCCGCCAAACCGGCCAGCGGCGGGGCTGTTTCCCAACTGGTCCTGCGCAAAATGAAACTGGGCGAGAAGGACGCTTCCGGCCGCCGGGCTCCCATTAAAAGCGACGAAAGCTTCGCGCTTCCCTGCGAGCTCCTGATCGCCGCCGTGGGCGAGGTGCCTGACCGCGCCTTCCTCGAATCCCTCAAGGTGGCGGTGGGCAAGGACGGCCGTCCCGTCGTCAACGCCGACACGCTGGAAAGCGGGGTGGCCAACCTGTACGTGGGCGGCGACGCCGCGCGCGGTCCCGCCTCCATCATCGCCGCCGAGGCCGACGGCCGCCGCGCGGCTTACGCCATGATCGCCAAGGCCGGCCTGCCTCCTCCCCCGCCCCCGCAAAGGCCACCGCTGCCGGACCGAGCCAAACTCGCCCGCCGCGGCGAGATCCTGCCCAGTCTGCCCATCGACGACCCGCGTTTCCTGGAGCGCGAGTCCGAGCGTTGCCTCAACTGCGGCACCGCCTGCCTGCGCTGTACCGAAGTCTGCCCCAACCGGGCCAACTTCGCCGTCCCCGTCCAGGCCACCATGGGCGGCGCAGCGGGAGCGCCCTTCCGCCAGGTCCTGCAGATCCTGCACGTGGACTACCTGTGCAACGAGTGCGGCAACTGCGGCATCTTCTGCCTCTACGAAAAAGGCGAGCCCTTCTACGGCAAGCCCACCCTCTTCGCCGACCGCGCCGGTCTGCTGGCCTCCAAAAATGCGGGCTTCGCGTTCCTGGACGTTGCCAACACCCTGCTTTTCCGCACCACCTTCGACGGTCCCGTGGAGGAGAGGTCCTATGCGAGCTGGTCCGCCCCTGGTACGGCCGCCGGAGCCGCCAGCCAGAATGGGCAGGCCAACCTCTTTGCCCTAGCCCGCACAGTCCTGGAGAACCATGCCTATCTGATCGGAGGACGCTCATGACCCTGTTTGAAAATGTCCGCGTACTCGGTTTCAACCCGCCCTCGGTGTCACAGGCCACCGACGTA
>CAXNJE010000277.1:0-3702 GCA_964202565.1 Breznakiellaceae bacterium
CTTCTCGATGACCCCCGAAAACTCGTGCCCCGGAATGACCGGGTAGGAGCCCAGGTACTCGCCCTTGAAGATGTGGACATCGGTCCCGCAGATCCCGGATGACACGACCCTGATGAGCACCTCACGCTCGCCAGCTGTCGGGATGGGCAACTCCTTCACTATCAGGGTGCCTGGCTTTTCTATGACCGCCGCTTTCATGCTGTTCCTCCTTCGAATGGGGCCTGCGCCTCTAGACACGGGCCAGTTCGTCAAAAATTGGTTTTAGCCGTTCATACAGGCTGGAATAGATGGGATACAACCGTTCATAGACCGCCGCTTTCCCGGCATGGGGAGTCTCCCGGGGGAGGGTCCGGCTTATGAGGGCCGCCTCGTCCAGGCTCCGCCAGACGCCGGCTCCCGTTCCGGCGGCCATGGCGGCGCCGAGTGAGGTCGCGTTGGTGGGAGTTGCATGGGGCAGGACCGGCCGGCCGAGCACCTCGGAAATGATGTTGCGCCAGACGGGACTTTTCGCGCCGCCGCCGAGGAGGGTCAGCTCAGAAGGCTCCATACCCAGTTCGCCGTAGATGCGGAACACGTCGCGTAGCGCGAAGGCAACCCCCTCGTAGACGGCGCGGATGAAAGCCGGCTGGCCGTGGTACAGGGAAAGGCCGACAAAACTGCCGCGCGCGTTGGCGTCCCAGTGGGGGGTACGCTCTCCCATCAGGTACGGGGCAAACAGTACACCGTCCGAACCGGGCGGAACCGAAGTCACCGCCCCGTCCATGGTAGCGTGATCCTTGGAAATCAGGGACAGGGCCCAGTCCACCGCGATTCCGGCGCTTTGTACCGTACCGCACACGTTGCACTTCCTGCCGTCCAGGTCGTAGAAATTCTGCATGCGCATCGCAGGGTCCATAATAGGTGCATTCGCGAGGGTGGAAATCCAGGCGCTGGAGCCGATGTTTGCGTAGGCCGTGGAGGCATCCGTGACTCCCGCTCCCCTGGTCGCGCAGGCCGCGTCGCCGCCGCCGAACACGACCGGCAAGCCCTCGGGCAAACCCAACTCGCGGGCGGCATCACTGGACAGGCCACCACAGTGGTCCGTGCTTTTCCGTATCTCCGGAAATTTGGCCGGGTCAAGACCGATTTCCTTAAGCAGGGATTCCGCCCAGATTCCCTCCCGCAGGTCCATGGCGCAGACAAGGGAGGCGTCGGAGAAATCGGTCTGACCCCACTGTCCGGTAAGGCGGCCCCGCAACCAGTCCTTGGAATTGAGGTAAAATGCGGTCTTTCCATATAGATCCGGAAGGTTCTTTTTGATCCAGAGGATCTTGGGCAGGGACAGGTGCTCGTCCACCCGATTGCCCGTCAGCTCGTAGATTTCCCCGTGAGGCGCCGCCCGCAGGATGTCGGCGCATTCCGAAACGCTCCGCGAATCGGAATGGATGATTTCGCGGCAAAGCGGATGACCTTCCGCGTCCACCGGCAGACAGCCGTTCATGTGCCCCGAGAGTCCTATGGTCAGGATCCGGGAAGGTACCACCGTGCCATCGGCGAGCAGTTTTCCAGTCGCATCCACGGCGGCGGTCCAATAATCACCGGCGTCCTGCTCGGCCAGGCCGACCTCCGGATAAAAGGTCCGATAGGCGGAGGTCGCGGATCGAACCTCCTCGCCGGAAAGGGAAAAGGCCGCGCATTTCAAGCCCGTTGTCCCTATGTCGTAGACGAGTATCGTGTCTTTTTCATGCATGGAATATCGTACCTGCTCACGCGCTCAGACGCAAGAATAGGCGCCGTCGATTACAAGGTCGGTTCCTGTCGTAAAGCTCGCCCCGTCGCCCGCAAGATAGACGAGTGCTGCCGTCAGTTCCTCGGGCCGTCCCATGCGCTTCACGGGGGTGAGGGATTCCCAGGTAGGTATCCACTGGGTAGCCGAAAGGGTCATCTTGGTGCCGATGTAACCGGGGCTTATGCTGTTCACACGGACATTGTAGGGCGCCCATTCCACCGCGAGGGACTTGGTGAGCAGGATGACTCCCGCTTTTGACGCATTGTACGCGCTCTGGGGCTGGGGGACGTTGACGACATGGCCGGACATGGAAGCTGTGTTGATGATGCAGCCCTTGCGGTTTTTGATCATCACCCGGCCAGCCGCTCGGGCGGTGAGGAACACACCGTTCAGGTTGACGTCGATGACGCGCTTCCAGTTCTCGTAGGACATTTCCTCGGCCTTTTCGTTCACGCAGATTCCGGCGTTGTTGAAGGCGATGTCCACCGTCCCGAATTCGGCCAGGATTTTTTCCATCATCCTATCCACGTCGTCCGGGTCGGTGATATCCGCCTTCACGTAGAGGGAGCGGACGCCGAGGGCCTTCACTTCCCTGACGGTGGCCTCTGCCGCCTCGGTATCCATGTCGACTATGGCCACGTCGGCGCCTGCCTCCGCGAAGGCTAGCGCGGCGCTCCGCCCGATGCCCTTGGCGCCGCCGGTGATGAAAGCTTTCTTGCCCGTCAGGTCGAAACTCTTGAGCATTTTCATGTTGTAAACCTCCAGAAGTAGCTGCTTGTCCTTTGCGGAGCTCCGGCCCCGGCTTTCGATCAACCCTTTACGGCTCCCATCGTCAGACCCTTGACCAAAGATTTCTGCGTCATCCAGCCAAGAATGACCGCAGGCAGGATGGCGATGGTGGAGGAAGCGGACAGCTGGGCGATGAACATGCCCTGCTGTTCGCGGAAGCGCGCCATATAGACGGGTAGGGTCGCCGTCACGTTGGACGTCAGGTTGAAGCCCAGGAAGAATTCATTCCAGATGAACACCGCGACCAACAGGCCGGAGGCTATTATGCCCGTGCGGGCCAGGGGGACGGCCATGAACAACAACTGTTGCAGCCGTGTACAGCCGTCGATTTCGGAGGCTTCCATGATTTCACCGGGAATATCGGATACGAAGGAATACAGCATCCACACCACGATGGGGACGTGGAATCCGATGTAGGCAATCAGCAGGCCGATGGGGGTCCGGTTCAGGTTGAAGGTCTGGTACCAGGTGTACAGGGGGATGAGCACCGCGACCGGTGGCAGGAGGATGGTCGTGATGAACCACATATAGATCTTTTCGTTGCTTTCCTTCTTGCGGAATTTGCCGAACACCAGCACGAAGGCCGCAGGCATCCCCAATAGGAGACTGATGATCGTCCCTGCCAGGACTTGGAAGAAGGAGTTGCGCAGGTAGCCGTACATATTCGGATCGCTCAGGACCTTCGCAAAAGTCTCCAGTGTGGGAGTGAAGATGAACGAGGGTTTTACTGCCTGGAACTCGTTCTTGAAACTGGACAGGAACATGTAGAGTATGGGGAAGAAATAGATTATCGCCACCGCATAGATGATCGCGGACATGGTGCTCATCCTGAATATTCTTTTGAAGCGTATCGATCGCTGCACTTCCTGGAGCGTTCTGGTTTTGTTCATTTTCATCCTCCCCTAAATGGCGTTGCGCTTCTTCAAGGAGCGGTACAGCATGTTCACTGCTATGAGGGTCATCGCGACCGTCATCGTCGCCAGGGCACTGGCGCGGCCGACGTTGGAGGCGTTGAAGACTTCCATGTAAACCGCGTAGGGCAGGGTATAGGAGCGGGTTCCCGGTCCTCCCGCTGTGGTGACCAGGATAAGGCCGAATTCCTTGACGATGAAGATGAGGCCGAGCATGATGGCCACGCGTATATG
>CAXNJE010000278.1:0-3674 GCA_964202565.1 Breznakiellaceae bacterium
TTCCTCTCCATACCCTCACCTCCACAACCAAAAGCTTACGCTTCAGCCAGGAATTGGCAGTCGAATGATTCCAATCACGACTGGCAACAGTATAGGTTAAAGTATAGTGCCTTTCTGCATTTCTGCTTTTATGTGTTCCAGGGATTCCGATAGTTGCTGCCCCAGCAGCTGGTCTGAATAGTCACGGCCGTGCTTGGGACCGCCAATCTCCAGATAGCCCACCACTTCTTCCTCGGGCCAATCCGCCGCGCGCCGATGGACGGTGGATACGACCCGGGTAACGTCGACGATGCCGCGTTTCCGTTCCTCCGGTCCGAAGCCGAAGGTGGAGTTGAAGATCGAATCGGTGTTCTTGAAGTGGAACTCGCACATCCAGGGCAGGCCGATTTCGAAGAGCTCCATGTTGTCGTGAAGGATGTTCCTATCCTTGTCCGCAACGCCGTGGGATACGTCTCCGCATAGGTAGAAAGGCACCGTCGTGCCCGGATTTGCCTGATGGTAGCCAGAAAGTTCGGTCATGAGGGAACGGATTTCGCCGGGGGTCGAGGGGGGCTCCGCAAGGCAGCTCATGGGTTCGAGGGTAAGGGCTTTCAGTCCTTTCGCCTTGGCTTTTTTGGATAATTCCTTCATGTGGCGCACATAGGTGACCAGGCCGCGTTCCTTGTCTGCCGGCCGGTTCCGGTAGACAGCGCCGGGGTTCGATCCCACGTAATCGGCGCCGATGAGGGAGGCCACCTCGATGAGCCGTTCCCAGTTCTTGCGGGCAGCGTTTTCAAGATGGACGTTGCCGGTAAAGAAGCCGCCCAATTCGCGGTGGGCGGTAAAGACGCTCTTGATGCGGATGCCGTACGAATCGGAGAGGGTGCGCAGTTCGGTGAGATAGGTGTCGTCGACTGAAAAGAGTTCGAAGAAACTGCCCAATTGCAGGAAATGCAGATCGTGCTCCCTCATCAGGGCGAAGAGCCAATCGAAAGAATAGCGATATTCTATGGGGTCGCTTTTTACACCAAGTTCAAAACGCATCATGACCTCGCCTAAACAAAATCCTCGTGCCGCGCACTGCGACTCCCGGGATCATCGCATACTTCCAAGCATAATACAATCTTATTTGATTGTTTTTGATTGATATTATTCAGTTCCTGTGTATACTTGTGTGCATGAATACACCCGAATCGAGCCAAAAGAAACGACCTGTCCTGGTTTCACCGTCCATGATGTGCGCCGACTTCCTCAATCTGGACCGCGACATCCAGCTATTCGAAAAGCACAACATCCCCTTATTGCATATAGATATAATGGACGGTCACTACGTACCGAACTTCACGCTGGGCCCAGATTACTGCGCTGCGCTGGCAAAACGGACCACGATTCCCCTGGACATCCATCTGATGATCGAGGACGTCGACAGGTACGCGCCCGTGTTCTGCGCCTTTGGTTCGCCCTGGGTCTGCTTCCACCCGGAAGTCTCCTACCACCCGCTCCGCACCCTCAACCTCATCAAAGCCTCTGGCGGCAAACCCGGCATCGCCATCGACCCGGCCATGCCCGTGGAACACTACAAGTACCTGCTGGACCAGGTGGATTTCGTCTGCGTCATGACCGTCAACCCCGGTTACGCCGGGCAGAAGCTCATCCCCTCGGCACTGGGCAAGATAGCGGAGCTGAGGAACTATCTGGATTCCCGGCAGTTGGAAGTGTTGATCGAGGTGGACGGCAACGTCAGCTGGGAAAACATCCCGGCCATGATCGAAGCCGGAGCGGACGTCCTGGTAGCCGGGACCTCCTCGCTTTTCGGGAAGGACGGCAGCAGGGAGGAAAACTTCCAGAGGATGGAGAAGATGCTCGCCGACCACCCAAGCCCAGGCCGGAAATAAGGTGTTGGCCTCGCGCATGCTGGTACGGGAACGGGAAGAAACGATCCTGCGCTTGCTGGATCTGCATACCTTCGCGAACATACACGACGTGGTGGAGGCCACCGGGGCTTCGGAGGCCACCATCCGCCGGGTCTTCATCGAAATGGAAAACGAAGGCCTCCTCCGGCGTGTGCGGGGCGGGGTCGAACAGGTACGGTCCCGGGACAATCAGTCCCAGAAAGAGGCCTCCCTGGACAGCCGCCTTGGGGTGAACCGCGGGAGCAAGCGTCGGATAGCCAAGAAAGCCGCCTCCTTGATAGAACCTGGCGAAACGATATTCATAGACGGGGGGTCCACGACCTTCCACCTCATCGAGTTTATTTCTTCCCTCAACCTGACGGTGGTCACCAATTCCTTCGCCATAGCCGAGCATCTGGTTCGTCATTCGAAATGTACGGTAATCCTGCCGGAAGGCACGGTGGACGCCCATTCCCTGCTCATTCTCAATAATCTGAGCCCCGATCCCTTCGCGAACTACCAGGCTGCCAAGGCCTTCATGGGGATCGAAGGAATCAACGGCGAGGCTCTCACCAATTCGGAGCCCCTACTCATTCAGGTTGAGCGTGCCATGATCGCCCACGCCAAGGAACTCGTCATCCTGGCCGACGGCTCCAAGTTCGGAAAGATCGGCAGCCTGACCCTCTGCCCCGTCGAGCGGGCTGCAAAAATAATCACGACCCAGGACGCTGACCCCAAGGTGGTTGAAACCCTCCGCCAGAAAGGTATAGAAGTTATATTGGAATAAAAGTTTGATCGACCAGAACCGCTGCTCGTCAGTGGTCAACACCGGATACAACCAAGGAGACCACGCGATGAGCGGCATACTACCCGACGGCTACAAGCCCCTGCTGGATCTGAAACGCACCGAACAGGCCATCAAACTGGTCAAGGATACCTTCGAGCGGAACCTGTCGTCCGAACTCCGGCTGTCTCGGGTTACCTCGCCCATCTTTGTGCCCCGGGGTTCGGGCATCAACGACGACCTTAATGGCATCGAACGCCCGGTGCGCTTTCCCGTCCGCCGCCTGGGCGAGGCGGAAATGGAAGTTGTACAGTCCCTGGCAAAATGGAAGCGCATGGCCCTGGCCGATTACGGCTACAAGACCGGGACAGGCCTCTACACCGACATGAACGCCCTGCGTCCCGACGATGACATCGACCAGATCCATTCCATCTACGTGGACCAGTGGGACTGGGAACTGGTGATGAAGGGTACGGACAGGACCAAAGCCTTTCTGACCGATATCGTCACCCGCATCTACGGGGTGCTGAAGCGCACCGAGTTCGCCATCTGCGAGCACTACCATTCCATCCACCCGGTGCTGCCGGAAACCATCACCCTCATCCATTCAGAGGACGCCCTCAAGCGCTACCCTGATATGACTCCCCAGGAGCGCGAGTTCGAGCTGGCCAAGGAATACAAGGCTGTCTTCATCATCGGAATAGGCGGCAAGCTGGCGGACGGCATTGCCCACGGCGGCCGGGCACCCGACTACGACGACTGGACCACCGTAGCCAGCGACGGCCTGGCGGGACTTAACGGCGACATCATCGTCTGGGATCCGGTACGCCAGGATTCGCTGGAACTCTCGTCCATGGGCATCCGCGTAAACCGGGAAACCCTGCTACACCAACTCAAACTCACCGGCAACGAAAGCAGGCAGGACCTGTACTGGCACAAGCGCTTGCTGGCGGGCGAATTCCCCCAAACCATAGGCGGCGGCATAGGCCAATCCCGGCTCTGCATGTTCTTCCTTCGCA
>CAXNJE010000279.1:0-3645 GCA_964202565.1 Breznakiellaceae bacterium
ACCCGATCGTCGAGAACGGAAAAGTTCAAGCGCCTGGGCCTGGCCGGCCATCAGGTTCGATCCGTGTAATGGTCAGTCCGGTGGTAGCCCTTCAGGTTCGGGGTGATCCGCTTCGAGGCAGAAGACGGCGTAAAGGGGAATGGAACGGATACCATTTTCGAAGCCGAAGTTCTTCGCGGAAATCCGGATGGCGTACTGGGGCTTGTATTTCTGGATGTAGACGGACAGGCTCCGGGACCTGACATGTTCGTTGGTCTTCACTTCCACGGGGATAAGCTTGTCATCGTGGACAATGAGAAAATCCACTTCCGCGATGGATTCGGATTCCCAGTAGTGGAGCGCATATCCATTCGCATGCAGCGCGGCGGCTACATAGTTTTCCGTTATGGCACCTAAAAACGGATTGTTGCTCCCACCGACAACATCGTGGGGGACCATCCCGGATTTCAGGACGAGAAGTCCCACATCGCTCATATACACCTTGAAGCTTGCCAGGTCCTGGTAAATGGCTGGGGGCATCAGAGCTTGCGTGATCTTGCTGCATTTCAGAACCAGCCCTGCGGTGGCAAGCCAATCCAGCGACACACCGAAAAGGGAGGAAGAACCACCTTTGTGGACGACCTTGTATTGGAATTTATGATTTTCTTTCGCCAGTTGGGCAGGTATGCTGTTGAAGCAGGCCGATGTACGGGTTGTTTCCAGAGGAGTGGCATATTTTGCCATATCGGCCATATACGCACTGAGGATCAGGTTTTGGGCATCCCGCGCCGCGAACATCCTGAAATCCTTGCCGTACTCCAGGATGGCCGCTGGCATCCCTCCAACCACAAGATACGTCCGGTACAATTCGAGCGCGAGCTGATGCAGGCCTTCGCCCATGGGCTGATTTTCCAAAAAAGCCTTTCTGATTTCCGTTGCCAGCCCCTCCCTGCCTGAAGCCCAAAGGAACTCTTCGAAATCCAGGGGAAACAAGGTCAGCAGTTCCACTTTCCCTACGGGAAATGAGTAGCGCCCACGGTTCAGACTTACGCCTAGAAGGCTGCCGGCTGCGATCACATGATATTCCGGTGCGTCCTCGCAAAAGTATTTCAGGGAAGTCAGCGCGCGCTCGCAGACCTGAACCTCGTCGAAGACAATCAGCGTCTTTCCCGGGATGATGCGCTTCCCGAAAAAGAGCTCCATCCGATTGAGCAGGAACGCAGGTGAGATATCGGTATCGAATTCCTTTGCGAAACGGGTGTTGGTCTCGAAGTTGACGTAAATGATATCCTCATAATGTGCCTTGCCGAATTCATGGATAAGCCAAGTCTTGCCGACCTGACGCGCCCCATATAGAACGAGGGGTTTTCGGTTGCTCCGGTTTTTCCAGGCTACCAGTTTCTGAAGCATCTTCCTTTTCATGGTTTTAACCCCAATACAGGATGAATATCTCGGGATAAGAAAGTTTAGTCAACTATAGTAATGATATTATAGATTATATCTGACTTATGAATCAAATATCTTCCCATGGTCAAACCCTACACTCCATGCAGGGGCAGCCTAATACACCATTCCCAAAAGCCAGAGCGGCAGCGCGTTTCCGCCGGGAAAATCCATGTCGTCGCGGATGACGAAATCGGAGCGCTTGATCCTTTTCGATGCTCCGCCGACTTCAAGCTTCAGCTTTTTGGTGGTTCCATCGATGTCTCGGGAGATGACGAAATCACCCTCTTCCTCATTTTTTGAGGCTTCCACAAGCCAGCCACTTTCGGCACAGAGGGATGCCACAAGCGCTTCGCGGGCTGTACCGACATTCCCGTGCAGAACCGGGTAGAAGGCTGGATCGGCGAAGAATAGTTTTGCCCCTGCGGTTTTTGCTTTCGTGTCGTGTTCGAATCGGATGATGCGGAGGACGCCGACCGATTCCATGACATCGAGAAGTTGATACAGCTTGTCGGCTCCTATTCCCCAGTCCGCGCACAGGGACCTGACCTGAATCCGGGGAATTGCGGAGGCTGCCAAGGTACCGGTAATAGCCTTCATCAGCCGGAGATTTCCGTCGCTGACGTTGGGCAGGAAAAAAGGTATGTCCGCATAGAGCGTCTTATCCAGCACGGCGAGCATGCGATCCTCAAAATTTCCCTCCGCGAAAAATGGCCGGGTTCCGGTACTGCGATACTCCCGGAAACTGGAAAGAATTTCCGCGCTTGGCTGGATGGGCAGCACCAGGTCCTTGGCGAAGGGGTCGCAAACGGGATAGTCCACCCCGGTCTTCAGGGACAGGAATTCACGGAACGAAAGGAGCGGCATTCTGATGGGGACAAAGCGGCGGGAAAGATCCCCAATTCCTCCCCTCAGAACAAGCGCCGAGGAGTCGCTGACCCAGATGTTGTGCTGGGGGAAATCGTCATACAGGGCTTTCAGGTGTACACTCCAATCCCGGGCAAAGTGCACCTCATCGATAATGGCACCGGCAAAACCTGCAAGAAAGATAGATTTGACCGTGTCGTAGAGTCGTTCATCCGCCAGGGTAGGATTGTCCGCCGAAAGGTACAGCATTTTTTGGTTGCGGCTGTGGTAGAGGAGAAACGTGGTTTTTCCGACACCCCGGGGGCCGGTCAGCAGCAAGGCCCTTGGCAGGGAACCGATCTCCCTGGTGAAGGGACGTATTAATGCCGGCATTGCTTCCAGCCGACGCCGCATGTTTGACTCAAGATCGGTTATTTGCTGGTTGTTCATGTTAAATGAACGATATCACGAAATTGTTCCTGTGTAAATAACATTATATAAATGCGCTTTCCCGTCTCCCGATATAACAGGTACTTACGGGCAAATAGTCGTTTTGTCTTAAACTATAGGCAATATACGGAGAACATCACCGTACCCCTGCGCTACCGCCATGCTATTCCCTTGCCTTGACTAAGTCATAGACTAAGCCCACATTTTAATAATGCAATTCAATATCCATGAAGCAAAGACCAATTTTTCCCGCTTGCTCGAACAAGCCGCCCGCGGCGAGGAAGTCATAATCGCCCGCGCGGGAAAACCGTTGTTCAGACTGGTACCGCTGGAATCCGCGCCAAAAGCCCGGAAACCCGGCCTCTCCGAAGGTGAAATCTGGATGTCCGCCGACTTCGATGCTCCGCTTGACGATGACATCCTTGAAGAATTCGAAGCATGAATATGTAATTGAATACCCTTGCATCGGGACCCCTTCGATCGGATGCTGGTCGCCCAGGCGATGGCTGAGGGCCTCACTCTTGCTACCAAGGATACGCTCGTCAGCCAATACCCCTTGGTCTCAACTATCCGGGATTGAACGACGCCCACCGCTATGGATGTCTTGGGCGCATCGGCCGCTCCGCGTCCGACCGGGCTTTCCGCTTGTATCTCCGCCCGGTAGGGCGGAGGATACCGCTGCAATCCCTTGCGCGGGGGATGAGAGAATGCGTACAAGTGGAGCGGTCTCGACAATTTTTAGAGTACAGATCGTTAATCAACCCGAGTGATCAATTCATAATATAATTTTTCGGGAACTTCATGTTCCAGCACGAAAAATATCCTCATTGGATTGTTACGTTGTGGATCGTGGGTCTGATACAGTACTGTCCCGAAATAAGTGAAGGGCTGCGTTATCCCCTCAATCTCCCGGAACTTCCGGGCGAA
>CAXNJE010000280.1:0-3642 GCA_964202565.1 Breznakiellaceae bacterium
CATCCACCCCGCTTGTATCCCACCTGGATCAACCAGCGCCAGAGCGCCTCCGGCGGTGCTGCGATATCGATAGCCTGGGTATACCGGAAAGCTCCGGTCTCCACATATTCGTCCCCCGGCATGGCTTCCGTGGTTTCCTTCTGGGTGGCACCCAGTCGGAGCAGCAGCGGTCCGGCCAGAAAGATGAAAGCCCCGAGGGCAAGGATGGCTGCGAGAAAAAGTACGGGCAGGGCAGAAATATAACGCCGTAGCGAGAATGGCCGAAAATGCGGAAGGGGAAGAAAGGCCCGCACCTTTCTGGCATATTCCGCGTATTCCTCCCCAAAACGTTGGCTTAGTTCCTTTTCTTCTGCCCGCGCCATTCCGCCTGCCAGGAAACGAAAGAGGACCGCCACGGGAAACAGCAGCCAGCTATTCAGAATAAGGGTGAGAGCCGGGATCACCGAAAAAATCCACCATGCGGAGATTGGGTTTCGGCACAGTCCGAAAGCACCGCGAACAGCCAACTTTTCCGCCCGGTAGGCGCGGATGAGCCCGAAGGCCGCCGAAGCCTGAAACGCCAAGCCCAGTGCGGCAAGTACGATTCCCGCGGCGAAGGCGATGCCGTAGGCCTTTCCCGCGAAGGCGAAGCGACCAGGCCACAGGATGCTCGCCACCAGCGCTGCGACAAGTGCCGGAAGAAGCGACACGGCAAGCCTTGGCGCATCACCCATTATTCCCATTCGTTTCATTTTGTTCCTCCCTATCTGCAATTCCGATGCGACGGACCGAAAGAACGGAACGGTCCAGGTCGCCCAATACGCGCATGGCGCCGTAAAAGGCCGACCTGTCCGCATTCCGCAAGACCAGGATGCTTATGCCGTCCTCTACGCGGATTGTTCCCTGTCGGAACCAATCGGCCCAATCTGCGCCGATGGAACCGCGAATCCGGATTTCGTAGTTGTCCCTGTCCATGGTGATTAGCCTAAGCATCAACCAGGGGAGGATGCAATCAGTCGAACGATTGATTTTACGGTTTATACGATCCCCAACGCGCGGGCCTTGGCCAGAACCGCCACGCGGTTTGGTTGGTTCCATCTGCAGGACAGGTGATACAGGTGGGTTTTTACGGTGGATTCGGAGATGAAGAGCCGGCCGGCAATCGCCCGGTTGGATAGACCCTCGGCCAGGAGCGCAAGGACTTCGCGTTCCCGGGGACTGACGATCCCGACTGTGGAATTGGCGGCGGAATCGACGATTGAATCGGCAGGGGTTGCCGGGCCGGAGGTTCCGCCGTAATCGATGAACGCGCGGAGGAAGCCTCGGGGACGGCCAAAACGAAGGGCGGTTTCAAGGACTTCATTGGCTTCATTTTCCCGCCGTAGACCCGTCAGTGCACGGGATTTCAGAATCATGGATTTGACGAGGAAAGCGCCCCAAGCCCCGTCCCGAGCGGCAATGGCGAGTTCAGCGGAAAGCTGATGCGCCAGTCCGAAATCGCCGCGAAGGAGCGCCTCCTCGATATCAGTACATTGGGCAATCCGTTCGGTAACGCAATCCTGGGCAGGCCGCTGTAAGGCGTGGCGGGACCATGAAGTCTCACCGGCCGCAAGGGAAGAGCGGAACGCCAGGTCGTTCATATCCGCGATCGTCCTGGTCAACACGCCACCCGATCCCATGAGGTTCCGTGCCTTTTCAAAATAAATATGCGTATCCGTGACGAGTCCCTTCCCGAGGAGCAATCTGATTTTCGTTGCGTACAACTCCAGGAGCGACGCGGCGATCCCACCTTTTTCAGCCGACTCCATTACCGCATCCACCTGCCGTTCCGCCTGGTTCCATTCGCCCTGTTCGTACAGAATGTCGGCGTACTGTGCCCGCACCTTCGCAAGGGATGCAAAACGACCGGCACCCCTCGACTCGGCATCAGCTATGGCCGATGCAAGCGTTTCTGCGGCGAGCGAAAGGTCACCCATATAATAATAGGTGATCCCGACTTCATACCGCGCTGCGGAAATTGTCCAGATACTGCCCCGGGAATGACCGATGGATTCCAGCCGGCCAAAGGCAGATAGGGCTTGATCGAACCGGCCTTCCATGCGGTGCACCGATCCTTCAATATAGGGAATGATACTTCGGGGGTAATAGGCATCCGGTCCGAGGAGGCTGTCTGCCTCCTTGGTCTTTTGAAGGGCGACTCCGATATTACCCCGCAGAAAACCCATGAAGGCTTCCAATGAGGCAAAACTGCCCCGCACGTACCGGCGCCCTTCATCGTCCAGGGTGTCCAACCAGGGTTGGGCTTTCGCCATATACGCAGCAGCTTCGGAAAACTTACCGGCTAAAGCCTTGGTCCATCCAGGCAAGTCCATCAATTTTGGTCGGGAAAACACTGCCTCTTCGCCCAGTTCGTCCAAGCGTGAAATGAGGGTACCCAGCTCACCCCGGGCAAGATAGTCGATCCCTTCCAGCAAGCGTGCTGCCTGGTCCCGCAAACCGGCGCGGAGATACAGGGCCATGGCGGTTTCCAAATCCCCCTTGGCCTCGTGCCAGGACGCGGCGACTGCCAGGAGGCGCTGTTCGGCCCCTGGATCGAGCACCCTCAGGCGTGCACGAAGCGTATGGGCAAATAAATGATGGTACCTGAACCAGGTTCCTTCATCATCCAGGGGAACGAGGAACAGATTTTCCGCTTCCACGCGGCGAAGCGATTCAGCAGAACCGCGTGGACGGTAGGCGGATGAATGGGGTATCAATCCGGTGTCGAGGAGCACATCGCATAGATCGGCGCAAAAACGATCCAATACAGCGCTTGTCAGGAGAAATATCCGGGTTTCTTCCGGTTGGAGGGCCAGGACCTCTTCTGTCAGAAATTCGAGAATGAGCCGATCGTTTCCCGAGAAACCTCTGATGAAGGCTTCCCGATCCGCCCTCCGTTGAAGTGAGATGGCGGCCAGACGAAGCCCCGCACCCCAGCCCTCTGTCTTATCCTCGATCGCCTGAACCTGCCCTGCCGGCAGGTCAGCTCCCAACGTCTCCCTCAGGATGGTCTGGGTCTCGGCAAAATCGAAGCGCAGTTCCTGAGCCCGGAATTCGGTCATCAAACCCCTGGCGCGGAAGCGGGCCAGGGGCAAGGGTGGATCGGTGCGGGAAAGGAGGATTACCCGAAGCTGCTCGGGCAGTCCCTCCAAAAACCGTGTGAAAGAAGTCAGGATGCGCTCTGAATGGAGACGGTGAAAATCATCCAGCACGAAGAGGAAATTCTTCCCCGTGGACAATACTCCTTCTATGATCGCCGACGCCAGCTCAAGGTCTCCCGGAGGCTGATGCGAATGTGCGGCATCGCTGATGGACGTGAACGGTGAGGGCGTGGAGGGTGAGGGCGTGGAGGGTGAGGGCATGCACGGGTCTCCCAGCGTTTGAAGGGCACGATCGAAAGCCGTGGCAGTTACGCTCCAAAAACGGATCGGATCATCGTCCTCCGCATCCAGGGAAATCCAGGCCGGAAGGATGCCTGTCCCCGGCCCGAGCCCGGCGATGTATTGGGCGGCCAGACTCGTCTTCCCGAAACCTGCAGGAGCCGAAATGAGCACCAAAGGATGCGATAGGGCTTCTCCAAGTCGGCCTGACAGCATAGGCCGTGGTATAAGACCCTTTTGTGGT
>CAXNJE010000281.1:0-3604 GCA_964202565.1 Breznakiellaceae bacterium
CCGACGATCAGGGCACCCAGAATTCGACCATCCTGCCACCTGCAACCTTCCGCGAGCTCTACGTCCCCTTCTACAAAAAAGTGAACGCCACCATCCATCGCCTGGCCCCGGGGACCAAAAGCTTCCTGCATAGCTGCGGCGCCATCTACGAGATTATTGACGACCTGGTGGATGCGGGGTTTGATGTACTCAATCCTGTGCAATGGAACGCGGGCAGCAAGGGTTATGAGGCATGGAAGGACAAGGCACGGAACCGCATAGCCCTGTGGGGCGGTGGTGTGGACACCCAGCGGACCCTACCCCTTGGAAGCATTGCGGATGTGGAAAAGGAGGTCCATGAGATTGTCACCTGCCTGAGGCAGGATTCAGGTTTTGTCTTCTGTGCGGTCCACAACATCATGGCCAATATTGAGCCTGACAAGATAATTGCAATGTACCGCGCCGCCTCGGAAAAATGATGGCAGTATCATGCAAATTACAGGATCCTGGTTCAGCTTACAATCCGAATTCCAAAACGACCTTAGTCCCGTTTATCGTCCCGTTCCCGCGCTCAATCCGAATGGTGCCTTCCAGCTGCTTCGTCAGGGCTTTCACGAGCTGTAGCCCGAATCCGGTGGAGTTGTCGAAATCCACCGATGCCGGCATGCCGTTGCCATCATCGGCCAGGCTGATCGACACGGTTCGTTCGGAAGTGGTAGCCATTACAGTGATGCGTCCTCCGGTCTTGCCCTTGAACGCATATTTCATGATGTTTGTAATAAGTTCATTGATGATAATTCCCAATACTTGCATCCGCTTCGCATCCAAGGGAAAATCACCAATATGCTTGTCTACCCTGACAGCACAGCATTCCGGGAAATTGGCGACGATCTCATCGATGAGGGATGGCAGGTAGGATTGTATCGACAGGGTAGAAAAATCGGCGGATTCGAACAGCTGGTTGTACAGGTGCTCCATACTTTTCATTCTCATCCGTGCGCTTTTCAAAGCGGCAGCGGCATCGGAATCTTTCAGGTTATCGGCGTGCAGGGAAAGCAAGCTGCTCATGGTGGCCATGTTATTTTTTATCCGGTGGTGGACTTCCTTTAGTATCAATTCCTTCTCGGCGAGCAGACGCCTGATTTTCAGTTCCGCATTCACCTGATCGTTTATATCCGCATGGGTGCCGCAGAGGCGGATGGGGTTACTCTCAGCATCGCGCTTCATGATCTTTCCGCTATCGTGTATCCATTTGTAGTCACCGTCTTTGGTTCTCAACCGATATTTCAGGCTGTACGAGTCCGTTCGCCCCTCCAGATGATCCTGAATCGACTGCCAGGCAGCTTCGCGATCGTCCGGATGCTGGAGCTGGAGCCAAGGCTCCAGACCGTTTTCGATATCCACTTTCGAATAACCCAACATTTCCGCCCAGCGTTCGTTGCGTTGGATCTGGTTGGTCTTGAAGTTCCAATCCCAATAACCAAGCTCGCTGGCCCGCAGGACGAATTGAAGCCTTTCCTCGCTTTCCCTCAAGGCTTCCTCGATTTTCTTCCTTTCAGAAATATCCCTGCAGAAGCAGATAAATTGCCCGCCACCGGTATTCAGGAAAGAGGTTGATATTTCGACGTTGAAGAAGCTGCCGTCCTTGCGGCGATGCTTGGTTTCAAAGATTTCATAACCCGTTTTGATGATCCGCTGGATACGTTTCCCGGTATCCTCCATATTTTCTTCGGCCTCAAGATCATTGACGTGCAAATGCCGGAACTCCTCCTTGGTGTAGCCAGACATGCGGCAGTAGGCATCGTTCACCTGCAAGATATTTTTCTGATCGTCAACCACCCAGAATCCATCTATGGTGGTATCAATAATGGTTTGAAGATAGCGGTTGTGCCCCAGAATCTGTTCTTCGGCCTTCATGCGGTCGGTTATGTCCTCATATACACCGAGTATGCCGTAGGGAAGTCCGTTACTATCCCGCAAAGGGGTTTTGGAAGTATCGATCACCAGCCGCGTTCCGTCGAATTTTTCGAGGGGTTCGATGATATGCCACTTGGGCGTATTGCTTTCTATCACCTGGCGGTCAGCGGCCCTATATACATCGGCCTCTTCCTTTGGCCAAGGCAGGTCATAATCGGTAAGGCCTCTTATTTTCGCCGGATCATCAAGGCCGACAGAGTTTGCAAAAACCCGATTACACCCCAGATACCGGCCGGTACCGTCCTTCCAGAAAATGGATTGGGGCACCGTATTCAGGATCATATTCAGGGTCTCATTATTTTGCTGTAAGGCTGCTTCCGCCTTCATGCGGTCGCTGATGTCCCTTCTGAGTATCATGAAGCGGGGTTCGTCGTCCTGGCTGGTCATGCGGGATACCGAAAGCTCGAACCATTTATCCCCGGCAGGAACGGACAACAGGTACTGCTTGCCGAGGGAATAACCTTTTTCGTGTGCTTCGTGGATGGCTGCCATATGCAGATCCGCGACTTCGGCCGGCAGGACATCGTGAATTTTCTTTCCCACCAATTCAGAAGCCGGCTTCAGGAGCAGATCGGATTTCGAGGAATGGATATGGATGTAAAGCCCATCCAGGCTAACCTCGAAAAGTACATCGGGCAGGGCGTCGAGGGTCGCTTCCAGCTTTCCGGTTACCAGTTTTGATTTTTCTTTTTCGTCAAAGAGCTTGAAAGCCATCTTTATGGAGGCGTCCAGGACCGTAATCGACGAATTCTTGACCACATAGCCGTAGGAGGTGATTTTCTCCGTCTTTTCTACGACTTCCCGCTCACTATGGGATGACAGGAAGATGATAGGGATATCCCGATCTTTCAGGATGATTTCAGCTGTTTGTGTACCGTCGATCCCGGAACCCAGGTTTATATCCATGAGGATAATGTCAATTTGGGTGGATCCACTTAGGGTTGCCAGGGCTTTTTCGCCCGAACTGGCGATTAAAACGGCGTATCCGTACAGCTCCAGGGCTTTTTTCTCGACCAAGGCTATAATGGCTTCATCTTCAACGAGAAGGATAGTCTTCTTGTCTCCATCGCCCATCCGTTACTCTCCGCCGAAGCTTGGGATTCCTGTAAGCCATTATTATGAATGACTCATAGTATAAGCGATTAATCGAATACTGCAAGAAGCTCCATTATATAAATTCGATGACCGAGTCTGGCTCCCGAGTTCCCGCACGGCACCTTAAGTAGTATAAATGACCTACCAAGGAGACCACCTATGGCCATTACGATTCCCCGACGGGTACACCTCGTCTGCAACGCCCATATTGATCCCGTCTGGTTATGGGAACGCGACGAGGGCATCGCCGCCGCCCTCTCCACCTTCCGTTGCGCCGCCGACTTCTGCGAGGAATTCGACGGTTTCGTCTTCAACCACAACGAGGCACTGCTGTACGAGTGGACCGAGGAATACGAGCCTGAGCTGTTCGAACGCATCCGCACTCTGGTACGGGCAGGCAAATGGCATATTATGGGTGGCTGGTACCTCCAGCCGGACTGCAACCTGCCTTCGGGCGAGTCCTTCGTACGGCAGATCCTGGCGGGGCGGCGCTACTTCCAGGAAAAATTCGGGGTACGGCCGACGACGGCCATCAATTTCGATCCCTTCGGCC
>CAXNJE010000282.1:0-3586 GCA_964202565.1 Breznakiellaceae bacterium
GAAAGGATTGCGGAAACGCCGGGGTTGGCCGTCTCGTACACGTCGATGGCCCAGCCGTTGGCGGGGAAGGGCTTCAGCTCCACGAGCAGGGCGGCGAGGAGGAAGAAAATCGCCACGGTGCCCGCCATTCCGGTAAGACCGGTGGAGGCAGCTGCCAGGTCCAGGTTCAGGTTGTCGCCAAAGCGGTAAATGTAGATGACGCCTATCAGGTACAGGGAACTGGCGATGCCGCCGGCTATCATGTACTTGAAACCGCTCCGCAACGCGGGCCGCCTGTTGTCGAAACCCACCAGGCCGTAGGTGGCGATGGAGGAAATCTCCAGGAATACGAACAGGTTGAACAGGTCCCGGGTAAGCACTATGCCGGAAAGCCCCATCAGGACCATCAGCAGGGCCATGATCCCGCCCACGGGCGCGTCCTTCAGGTCCCTGTGCATGGCGCTGGTGGCCAGCAGCCCGACGAAGCCGATGGCCAGGATGCCGGCAGCTTCTTCAAGGCCCACGCGCAGGACTATGGCCAACGGGGCACCGAAACCGGCGGTTCCGAAATCCTGGGGAGAGGCACCTTGCAGCAAGGCCAGCAGATATGTGGCGGCGACGCCCACCCAGACCAGTGATACGGCGTAGGCGAAGGCCAAGGCGACCCTGCGGCCCAGCTTGTCGATGAGGGGCAGCAGGAAGGCAACCCCCAGGGAAACGGCGAACAGATAGAGGGGATTTACCATTTTTCTTCTCCCCAGGCTTCAATGGACGATCCGTCCTTGCCCGCTTTGAGACGCACCGCGTAGCTGAGCATCAGGGCGGTTACGGCCAGGCCGATGACGATGGCCGTAAGGACCAGGGCCTGCGGCACGGGGTCTGTCATTTTGACAATCGCCGTGGCGGCGTCCCCCGCGGAGTCCAGGATGGGTGCGGTCCTGCCACGGATATATCCGACCGACAGGATGAGCAGGTTGACGCCGGTCTCCATGATGGAAAAGGCTATGGCTATCTTGAAGATGTTCGGCCGGGCGAGGACGCCCCAGAGTCCGATCACGATCACGACCGCGCCTGAGGCGGCAACCGGATTTATGGCGCCAATCAGTTCAAGGATGTTCATTCCCGGTCTCCTTTCAGCGCGTCGAGTATGCCGGACAATTCGGCTCCCACCTTCAGACCGATGACGGAATAGATGAGCGGTATCGAGCCCGCGCTGACCAGGGCGCCAATTTTGCCTATGGGCAGGATGCGGGGGTCCAGGAAGCCCCAGGCGAGGAAGGCTCCAAGCAGCCCAAGGCCGACGTAGAAGACGCCGGACAGGGATTCCACCGCCGACATGACGCCGTGGGCCACATGGGAACCGGGGGAGGCCAGAAGGTTGAGCAAAACAGCGGTGGCTATGACCACGCCGCCCTGGAAACCGCCGCCCGGCGTCAGGTGGCCGTGGATGAAAATATACACGCCGAACATGACCAACAGACTGGTGAGCAGGTTGGTGGCGGTGTGCAGGATCTCGGTGGAGGGCGTCTTGGGCGCATCGGGTTTAGTCAGTCCCAGGCGCTTGCGTGTCAGCAGGGCGCCGACCCCGGCGGTGGCGGCGAAGAGCACCGCAACCTCACCCAGGGTATCAAAACCGCGATAACTCACTACTATGGCAGTAACTACGTTCGCCGTGGCGAAATCCTGGGGCGATTTTTCCAGATAGGCTGAAGCCAGGCCGCCGGGAGCATCCGGTGTTCCCGCCTCGAAAACCATGGGCAACAAGGCAAAGGCGAAACCGATGATGGCGAGGGTTACGAGTACTTTCCGCATCATGGCTGGACCCCCGTCTCTTTTGAAGGATTTTCCACCCGTTCCTCGGAATCCTCATTGTCCGCCTGTTTCGAGCGCGATAGCGCGTACAGGTAGACCACGGTGGTAAGGCCGGAACCGATGGCGGCCTCCGTCATGGCCACATCCGGGGCGCCCATCAGCAGGAAGACCAGGCTGGCGATCAAGCTGACACCGCCTGAAAGGATTATGGAAACGAGCAGGCTGCGGGTTACGACCGCGCCGATGGCCGCAAGCGCCATGGCGATGCCGCACGCGAGAATGATAAGGTCAATCAGCATGTTGATCCTCCGCATCGGCCATGGCGTCCACCTGCAACTGTGCTCCGATACGCTTTCGGTACGCGTGGGTTGCCCGGGCAAGGGCGTTGGAGCTTACCGGATTCGTAAGGGCGATGAAGGCCGCCAGGATGAGGGTCCTGCCCAGATAGTCGGGCTTCATGATGCCGATCCCCACCAGGAACAGGATGGAACCGAGGGTCGTGGCTTTGGTTCCGGCCTGCATGCGGTTGAACGCGTCGGGCATGCGGATAAGGCCGATGGCCGAAAGCAGGAAGAAAAAAGCCCCGACAAGGGTAATGAGGGCGCCTATGATTTCCGTCATCACAGCCCACCTTCCAGATAGCGGGCGAGGGCTACCACGCCGACGAAGCCCACCAGTCCGTATACCATCCCCACATCCAGGTAGATGCGCCTGCCCGAAATCAGGGCAAAGGCCGCGATGAGTGAGGTCGCGATTATGGTCATGGCATCCAGCGCCACGGTGCGGTCGATCGCCCAGGGGCCTTTCGCGAAGCGTACGCCCGCAAGTACCAAAGCCACCAGGGTTATGCCCACCGCGATCATGAAAATCGTGCTAGCCACAGAACACCTCCAGATACTTTTCAAAGCCGCCCACAATCGATTCGGTGGCCGCTTCCGCATCGGAACTGGCGACGAAGATCCAGTGGACGAAAATATCCTCGCCCCGCATGTCCACCGTGATGGTTCCCGGTGTCAGGGTAATGGAATTTGCCAGAAGGAGCCGTCCGAGCGGTGTTTTTAGCCTGGTCTTGACCTTGACGATGCCCGGAGCGATTGGCAGTTTTGGATGCAGCACCCGCAAGGCCACGTCCAGGTTCGACAGGACCAAGGCCTTAAGGAACACGAAGGCGTAGGCAACCATGTAGGCCAAAGCCTTTGGATTGAGTTTGAGGTCGCCCAGGGGCGACACGGGAAATAGCGGCAGAATCGACAACAACAAAGCGACAATCGCCCCGGCTATCGCTTCCTGTACGTTCCAAGGCGAGGTCAGTAACAACCAGACGCCCCAGAGCGTCAGGAATCCCAACGCCCTTGCTTTCAGTGTCCTCATGGAAGACTCCCCCCAATCGATGCCCGAGTGAAACAGGCAGATTAACACATCATATCAGAGGTTTTGGATATATGTAAAATGAAATATTCAAAAAAGTTATTTAATGGGTTTAAGAATGCTGAAAGAGGGTTTGGAAGGATCGGGGAAGGGTTTAGGCGCGCTGGAAGTGGACCGGTGCGGTCAATATTTCCAGCTCAGCAAGGTACTCAAGGGCTTTCTCGCGGCAATCCCCGCACATGTCGGCCAAGGCCTGCAGGGAGGCGCAGACAGCGGGGCGTTCCGGCAGGCCGAAGATCGCGCAGGCCAACGAAGCGGTCAGGTGGATGCAGGCCGTCCCTGCCGGTTTTCCATCTGGCATGCCCGGGATGGCACTGGAAATGGAGGGTGCCACGCAGCAAGCTCCACAACCCGATCTGCAGGTAAT
>CAXNJE010000283.1:0-3574 GCA_964202565.1 Breznakiellaceae bacterium
GGAAGCAATGCGGAAAGTTCCCTGCCCACCATCATGGAGATGAGGCTTTCCGTCGTCAGCTCCCTGGTGGGCTTCGTCCCTACCAGCTCACCATCCCTGAACACCGTCACCCGGTCGGCTACAGCGAAGACCTCGTCCAGTTTATGCGAGACGTATACGATGCCGACCCCGCGCGCTTTCAGCCGGGCGATAAGTTGGAAGAGGTTCTCGATTTCCTGGGGGCAGAGTGCGGAGGTGGGCTCGTCCATGATGATGACCTGGGCGTTGAGGGAAAGGGACTTGGCGATTTCCACCAATTGCCGGCTGGAGACCGAGAGCCGGCGTACCTTTTCCCGGGGATCAACCTTGAGTCCCACGTCCGCCAGGTATTCGGCGGTCTTCTCATAGATGGTGGACCACAGCACCCTGCCGGTTTTAGTCGTGAGCAGGCGGCCGAAAAAGATGTTTTCGGCGATGGACAGGTCCTGCACCAAATTGAGTTCCTGGTAGATGACACTGATGCCGTGCTGTATCGCGTCCAGGGGTTTGCTGATTTTGGCAGTCTGCCCGTTGGTAAGGTATTCACCCTCAAAATCGTAGACCCCCGCCATGACCTTGATGAGCGTGGATTTTCCGGCGCCGTTTTCGCCCATGAGCGCGTGGACCTCTCCCCGCCGCAGGTCGAAATCGACGCCTTTCAGGGCATGGACTCCGGGGAATTTCTTGTGGATCTTTTTGAGCTCGATGACCGGAACGTCGCCGCCTGTCGCGGGTTCCCGGGCGGTTCCAGTAGGCGTAAGGATTGAAGTGTCCATGCTTTCCCCTATTCCGTCGCCTTGATCAGTTTTTTCTGCAGGTTCCTTCTGCGGGTGCCGTCCAGGTACACGGCCAGGATGATGACCGCGCCGCGGGCTATCTCATGGTAGAAGGAGCTGACGTTGAGCAGGATAAGGGCATTGTTGAGCACGCCCAGGATCAGCATGCCGATGAAGGCACCGGTGAGGGTCCCGACACCGCCGGTGAGGCTGATGCCGCCCAGGATGACCGCGGCGACGACCTGCAGCTCGAAGCCCAGGCCCGCGTTGGGTTGCCCGGAGGACATGCGCGCAGTAAGCACCATCGCGCTGATGGCGGCAAAGGCTGAACCCATGACGTATACGATTATCTTGAGGCGTTCGACGGGCAGGCCCGAAAGGCGGGCGGCGTTCACGTTGCCGCCGATGGCGTAGATATAACGCCCGAAAGCCGTATGGTGCAGGATGTAGTAGAAAATGGCGAACAGGATAATGGTCATGACCACCGGAATGGGGAAGGGGCCGATATAGCCCGTACCGAGGGTCTCGAACTCGATGATTTTAGCCTGTATGGAAACCGCCCCGGTGGAGACGAACGCCACGCCGCGGATTATGGCCATGGTACCCAGGGTCGCGATCAGGGAGTTGATCTTCGCCTTGGTGACGAGCAGCCCATTCATCAGGCCAACCAGGGCGCCCAGGGCAAGCCCGGCGACGAAGGCCAGGGGGATGCTGCCGGTGGCGTTCAGCACCCAGACGCTGAAAACCCCGACCAGGGCCTGCGTGGACCCGACGCTCAGGTCTATCTCGCCCATGAGGATGATCTGGACCATGCCGATGCCGGCGATGGCGATGAGCGATGTCTGCCTGAGCACATTCATGATATTCGTACTGGTAAGGAAGACAGGTGTCAGTACGGTGGCGATGACGCAGAGGACGGCGAGGGCGATGACGAGGCTCGCCTGCTCGCCGGAAAGCAATTCACCCAGGGAAAATCCGTTCTTTTTCCCTTCTGTTTTCTTGTTCACGGAAAACTCCTGGTAGTGGATTCAGCCCTGCGGGAACATCGCGGATCAGCGCGATGCTCCCGCAAGGACAGGATAAGCTATTTCTTCATCAACGCGCGAATCGCCTCGTAGTTCATGACATTCTTATCGCCCGACTTGGTGTAGAAGGTGTTGAAATTGGTTGCGGTGACGACCGTGGTGGGCGTCTCGAAATGGGCGGGAAGCTTCTCGCCCTTGGAAACGGCCAGGGCGGCGTCCACGATGCCTACGCCTACGAAGTTGGGGAACATGGCCAAGGCTGCCTTGTAGGGTCCGCCGGAGAGCAGGGCGCCCTGTCCGACCGCGCCTTCGAAGCCGAAGCCGATGGCGGTGAGTTTCCCTTCGTCGAGGCCAGCGGCCTTGTACGCGGCCATGCCGCCGGTGGTGGAGTCGTCATTGATGCCGAAGATCACGTTCACGTCGGGATGCGCGGTAAGGGCGTCCTGGGAAACGGCGAGGGCTTTTTCCTTGAGGCCCTGTCCGTCAACTTCCTGCTTGATCTCGTACTTGATGCCCGACGCGGCGAGGGCTTCCTTGAAACCTGCCACACGCTGGCGGCAGTCCTCGAAGTTGGGAAGGCCGACGATGAGGATCTTGGGCTCGATGCCTTTTTCCTTGGCGTACTGGACGAACCATTCGCCCGCCTTGCGCCCGCCGGTCTGGTTGGAGATGCCGACGTAGGTCTTGGCGCCCTCAACTACATTGGATTCGGTGATTACGGGGATGCCCGCTTTCTCGGCCTGGCGTACGATGGGTCCCATCGCCTTGGCGTCGACAGGGGTCAGCACCAGAACATCAACTTTCTGGGTGATGAAATTTTCAGCGGCGGAAATCTGCTTGGCCACATCGAGGTTGGCGTCGGCGATGCGGAGGTCGATGCCCAGTTCATTGGCGCGGTCCTTGGCGCCGTTGCAGATGTTCTGGTACCACTCGTGGGACATGAAATTCACCACGTACCCGACGACGAGTTTCTTCTCTCCCTTCTTCTCCTGTCCGCCTGCGGCGAAAGCCTGGGTTCCCGCGAGAACCATCAACGCTCCGGCCAGAACCAACGATGCGATTGTCCTGATCTTTGACATAGTCAACTCCTCCATTAATCTTCAGCCCTCCCCCAAGGGGGGCGTAAACCCGAGAAAAAAGTAAATAAACTCCGTTTGGCCTAGCGCTCTACGCTAATCCTCTCTGCCCGTCATCCCTGCTAATCCTCGCTGTCGGGCTGGTCGAAAAAATCCTGCAATACCAGGGCGACGCAACCGTAGATGCGTGCGTCCTTGCCCAGCGACGATTGTATGACTTTCACCTTGTTGGCGATTACCGAGAAGGCTCCTTTACGGACGCTCTCCTGGACGATGGGGACCAGAAGCCCCAGGTCGGAACCGCCAATATCGTTGCCGCTCAGGATTATGCTTTCGGGGCTGAAGATATTGGCCAGCGAGACCGCGCCTATGCCGAGGAAGCGCCCTATCTCAGTGACGGCTTTCACCGCCGCTTCCTCGCCGGCAGCGGCGCGGTTGAAGATGAATTCCACGTCCCGGGCGATTACCGCGTGGTCCTTGGAGGTGAAGACCCCCGTGGGACCGGCGGCGTTGTCTCCCCGGTACAGGTCCACCAGACGTTTGAAGCCCGCGTACAGTTCCAGGCAGCCGACGTTGCCGCAAACGCATTGCGGTCCCTTGTAGTCTATGGTTATGTGGCCTATCTCGGAGACTACGTCGTCCTCGCCGCGGTACATCATGCCGTCGATGATGACCCCGG
>CAXNJE010000284.1:0-3551 GCA_964202565.1 Breznakiellaceae bacterium
GTGATCTTTTCAGGGGCTCAAGGATGTTGAGCCTTTCGGCGTACTCAAGGAGCCGTGGAATAGCCCGGGAGGGCAGCCTCATATATCCACGCAGAGCTTCGGACGCGATATCGGTTCCCAGTCGATGTCTGAAGCGGAACAGGTCGCAGATAGTCCTTTCGGCGTCATAGACCCTGAGTTTGCCGTCCGGACCTGCATTCTCGATGAGACCGAGCTGGAAGGTCTCCCTGCCAAAGTGGAAAAGCCGGATTGGTAGTTGTTCCGGTATCCGTACCTTCCGTCCCGCCTGGACCGCGAGGTATATCTCAACAGGTTCCCAGGTTCCGATCTCATGGAATGAAAGGGCGGAACCCAGACACAGGACCGAACCGGGTATGGCCAGGAGCGCTTCGACGCGATCATCTCCGGACGCGTTTTCAGGAAGGGCATAGAGCCCCCGCTTGATGCGGACGAGACGTCCGCTCCGCTCCAGCGAGGGTAGGATTGATGGATGGATTCCGGCTTTCCGCATATCATTGGAACGGGCATAACCGCCTTGTTCACTGATCATGAGGAGAACTTTCTGTTCGTTGACCTTTTGCATACTCATCCTGAACAAAACGACTATCGAAGATTACTACCTATAGTATATTTGTTCAAGAATAAAAAGCCATATGCACTGTGACGAAAGCCAATCCCTACGGAAGGGGCAGGTGTCGAACCTGCCGCCGCGATGAATCGCAGCCAACGGTTTTGAAGACCGCGGGAGCCGCCGGACCCCATCCTCTTCCGGGGGCATAGTAGCCCGCAACAAAAACGGCGTCAAGCGCGCTTGAAACGAAACCCGTGGATTGCTACTATTCAGGCACGGGGGAATCCATGGACCGCTTTTTCGACCGCCTTGGGGATGCCATAAAGAACATGCTGGACGACGAGGACAGCAAGCTGTTTCCGGGTTCCCGCGCACGGCCTTCTTCCCGTGACCCGGATCTGGATTCCGCCTACGCCGAGCTGGACGAGTTCCTAAAGACGGGCAAAAACAGCGAACCCAAGCCCAAGCCCTCTGCCGGGGCGCAGGGGGGAACCGGTCGGCGCACTACCTGGGCCGACCCCGAGGATAACGGCAGGCGCGGCTACGGTGCCGGCCCCGAGGCCGGAAAAAACGTACTACCGGAAAGCTTGAGCAAGGACTTCGCCGAGCTTGGCGTAGCCTTTGGCGCCTCGGCGGATGACTGCAAGGCGGCCTATAAGAAGCTGCTCAAGATACACCACCCGGACAGGCACGCAGGCCATCCGGGGAACATGAAGAAGGCGACGGAAAAATCGGCCCGCATCAACGCGGCCTACCAGAAGATCGAGCACTGGCGGGAAACCGGCAAGACCGAATAGCGGCAAGCCTCAGTCGTCCGCGTCGGACTCCCCCAGCTCACTGCCGTCACTGTCCCCATATTCTGCGAGCTTGCGGTGCAGGGTCTTGCGTCCTATCTCCAGAACCTCGGCGGTCCTGCTCTTGTTGCCCTTGTTCGACGACAGGGTCTCGCGGATGACGATTTTCTCGGCGTCCCCCAGGGTAGAGCCCACGGGTATGCGGATCCAGCCGGCATCCCCGGCGGGGCGGACGGTGGGGGGCAGGTCGTCGAAGGTGACGATGGAACCCTTGGCCATGACGACGGCGCTTTCCACGCAGTTGCGGAGCTCCCGGACGTTGCCGGGCCAGTCGTAGGAATACAGCGCGGCCCTGGCGCGGGAATCCAGACCTTCGATGCGCTTGCCGTTCTCGTCGGCAAATTCCTTCAAAAAAGAAGTTGCCAATAGGGGGATGTCGTCCTTGCGTTCCCGCAGGGGCGGCACGTGGATGTTCACCACGTTCAGGCGGTAGAACAGGTCCTCCCGGAAGGTCCCCTTCTCGATCTCGGCCTTCAGGTCCCTGTTCGTGGCGGCGACTATGCGCACGTCCACCTCCAGGGTTTCCTCCCCGCCCACCCGCTCGAACTTCTTGTCCTGCAGTACCCGCAGAATCTTTATCTGCACGTTCTGGTCAATCTCGCCTATTTCGTCCAGGAACAGCGTACCCTCGTGGGCCAGCTCGAAGCGACCGCGCTTGCGGGCAATCGCCCCGGTGAAGGAGCCCTTCTCGTGGCCGAACAGCTCGCTCTCCAGCAAGGTGGAGGCCAACGCCGCGCAGTGCACCTTGATGAGGGGCTTGCCCTTTCGCGGTGACTGCTCATGCAGGGCGTCCGCGATGAGTTCCTTGCCAACCCCCGACTCCCCGGTGATGAGCACCGACGCCTTGGTGGGCGCCACCTGCCGCACCATGTCGAAAACCTTCCGCAGGGCGGCGCTCTTGCCGACGATGGAGTCGAACTGCTTCTTTTTTTCCAGCTCCTCCTGCAGTTCCCGGTGCTGGAGGGCGAGTTCCCGGTTTTGGAGCGCCCGCTTCACCAACAGGGAAAGGCGGTCCAGGTTTACCGGCTTGGTGATGAAATCGTAGGCGCCGTTCCGCATGGCCTCCACCGCGTTCTCCACGGTGCCGTGCCCGGTAAGCACGATGACGGGAATGCCCGGAGCGTCGGCGCTGATGCGCTTCAGCAGTTCCTCGCCCGAAATGCCGGGCATGCGCAGGTCCGTGAGCACCAGGTCCACGTCGCCCTTCTGGAAGCGCTTCCACCCCTCGTCCCCGTCGGCGGCCACGAACACGTGGTAGCCGTCCAGTTCGAGGGCGGCGGCCAGGCCTTCGCGGATGTTCTTTTCGTCGTCGACGATGAGCAGGTTGAACTTCATCTGGAGTCCCCTTCGTACGCGATGAGCCGGGTTTCCTTCTGCGGGATGGGCAGGACAATGAGGAAAGTCGTGCCTCCATTTTCCTTGGACTTGACGGAAATCTCGCCCCGGTGTTCCTTGATGATCTTGAATACCAGGGTGAGCCCCAGGCCCGAGCCCGATTCCTTCGTGGTGAAATAGGGTTCGAATATTTTGGAGAGGTTTTCTTCGGGAATGCCTATCCCGTCGTCGGAAACGACGATGCGCGCCTCGTCACCCACCCGCGCGGTCTTGATGGAGAGGGTGCCTCCAGCGGGCATGGCGGCCACCGCGTTCTTCACCAGGTTGAGCAGGGCCTGCTTGATGTAGCGCTCGTCATAGCTGAGGTCCGGCAGCTCCTCCGAAAGTTCCAGGGCGCATTCGATACCCGCGGCCTCAAGCTCGAAGCGTACGAAATCGACCAGCTCGCGGATGAGGTTGTTGAGCTTGCCTTCGCGGAGGTTCATGTCCATGGGCCTGACGGCGAACAGGAAGTCCACGACTATGCGGTTGAGGCGGTCGATCTCCTCGTTCACTATGCCCAGGTATTTATCGAGCAGATCGAAGGGAGCCACGGGGGTCGCCTTTTTGGTTCGAAGGTCGCCGTCTTCCAGAATGGCACTGCCATCCGCATCGGTGCCGTCGTCGGAACAGGCCATCCTGCTGACCTTCAGCGCCTTCTGTATCAGCTGGATATGTATCGAAATGGAGCCGAGGGGGTTCTTGATCTCATGGGCGACGCCGGCGGCCAGGGTCGTCAGGCTTGCCAGGTT
>CAXNJE010000285.1:0-3547 GCA_964202565.1 Breznakiellaceae bacterium
CCTTGGCGAGCAGCGCTTTGCAGATGGCCAGACCGAGAACGCCGGCGGCGCCGGTAACAAGGGCCGTTTTCCGTTCAGTAGAGCCGTGCATTGACTCCTCCATCTATTAATATTGTTTCGCCGTGTATCATGGAAGCTGCTTCGGAGGCCAAAAAAAGCACCACATCCGTTACTTCCTTGGGTTCCAGAAACCTTCCAAGGGGAATTTTCGCCTTTACCGGGTCCGCCTTTGCGGCATCGCCCCAGACCTGGGTTCCCATGGGGGTGAGTACGACCGTCGGCGCGACGGCGTTCACGCGTATCCCGTGGGGGCCAAGTTCTACCGCCATCACCTTGGTCAGGCCGTCCAGTCCGAATTTACTGGCGCAGTAGGCGGCGTGCTCGTCTATGCCCGCCATGCAGGCGTTACTGGAAATGTTGACTATCGCACCCCTGCCTTTTGCTATCATGCTTTTGGCCACGACCTTGGTAATAAGGGCGGGCGCCCGCAGGTTCACGGCCAGGGTCGTGTCCCAGTGGGAGACATCAAGGTCGGTTATGAGTTCGGGGAAGCTGATCCCCGCATTGTTCACGAGTATGTCGATATCGAGAGCTTTGACAGCGGCCTCGGCCATGGCCGTACACGCGGCCGCATCGGCAAGGTCCGCGACGAAGGTTTCGCACCTTCCGCCCAGCGCCTTTATTTCCTTGGCAAGGCTTTTCAATTCCTCTGCATTCCGTCCGGTTGCCGCCACAGCCGCACCGGCCTTGGCAAAGGCCAGGGCGATATCGCGGCCTATTCCCTTGGTTGCTCCTGTAACGAGCACATTCCTGCCGCTGTAATCGAAGGTGATATTTCCGTCTCCGCTCATCGCTTCCTCCATCTACTTAAACCTAGCCTGCGAAACGAGGTTCTACAATACCCGACACACCGGGGCGGAGTACGAAGAGATCCCCTGCAGAGGGTTGGGCCCAGCGCCCGGCCGGATCCATACCTACCATGCGGTGGTGATGTACAGTTCGTCAAGCTTCTCGTGGAAGCCGCAGGGTGACTGCCCCTTTTTTATTCAGCATCGCACGGGGGCGTAACATGAAAACCGGAAAGCAGGAACTGAACTCAAGTAGTATGGGCGCTCAGCAAAGGACGGCGATGGTCCGGCCGAATTTTTTTAGTGCCCTGCTCAGAAAAAAGGAATCGGCTATCTTCCTGGCACTTCTCGGTATCATGTTGATCATAACCATGGTAGCCCCTTCCTTCGCCACCATCGGAAATATTTACCGGGTGACACGGCAGATTTCCTTTGTCGCCATCGTTGCCCTTGGTGTTTTCATAGTCATCCTGACTGGTGGCATCGATTTGTCCATTGGTTCCATCGTGGGCATCAGTGGAATTACCTGCGGGTTATCCATGGCCGCCGGCCTTAATCCGGTATTCGCCATACTGATCGGGATGGTGACGGGAACCATAGTGGGGTTAATCAACGGAGCTCTGGTAGCCTATGTGGGCATAACGCCCTTCATCGTTACTCTTGGGATGCTCAGTATGGCCCGCGGATCGATATGGGTCATGACAAAGGGCTGGCCGGTGGAAAAAATAGCCCCTTCCTTCATGTTTATCGGACAGGGAGATTTTATCGGAATCCCCATCCCTGTCATAATCATGGCCGTAGTAGCCATAGTCGCCCACGTGTTCCTGCGTTATTCCGTCTTTGGCAGAAGGGTTTTCGCCATAGGCGGGAATGAGGAAGCGACGCGGCTTTCCGGTATCAACGTCAAAAAAATCAAATGGATAGTATATGGGATATCCGGTTTTCTTGCTTCCATAACCGGGATCATCCTCGTGGCTCGTTTCAGCTCTGCCCAGACCTCCAGCGGAGACGGCTGGGAATTGGACGCCATAGCAGCTGCGGTCATTGGCGGTACTTCCCTTTCGGGAGGTGCGGGCAGCGTGTTGGGAGTGCTCATCGGTGCAGCCATCATGGGCGTCATTCGGAATGGCTTGGTGCTTATGAAAGTTTCGGCATATTGGCAAACCTCGATCATGGGATTCATCATCGTGCTTGCCGCCATCATAGACCGAATCAAGAACAGGCAGCCCCAATCATGAACGACTACCTGGTCGAGATGAAGGGCATCACCAAACGCTTCCCGGGAGTCCAGGCCCTTTCCAACGTGGACCTCCGCATAGGGCACGGTGAGATAGTGTGTCTCCTGGGCGAGAACGGTGCAGGAAAATCGACGCTCATGAAAATCCTTACCGGAGTCTACAGACCCGATGAGGGTGAAATCCTGTTTGGAGGGGAAGCGATCCGGCTGTCATCCACCAGGGACGCCTACGAGCGGGGCATAAACATCATTTTCCAGGAATTCAACCTGTGCCCCAACCTATCGGCCATGGAAAATGTGTTCCTGGGTAACGAGAACAGGGGGAAGGGCGGAACCTTCTCGTACAAGACGACCCAAAGGCGTGCGGAAGAATATTTCAGAAGACTTAAAATCGATATCGATCCCTGTACACCGGTGAATCGGCTTGGTGTCGCCCAGCAACAAATGGTGGAAATCGCCAAAGCGCTGGCTTACGACACCAAGGTGCTTATTATGGACGAACCCACTTCCGCCCTTGCCGACAAGGAGATCGGGAATCTGTTCGACATCATGCGGGACCTGAAAGCCCGGGGCATTTCCATCGTTTTCATTTCCCACAAGCTGGACGAGGTTCTCTCCATCACCGACCGCGTGGTCGTACTGAGGGACGGCCATAACAGCGGGGATATCGCTACAAGGGACGCCGACGAGGACAAGCTGATCACCATGATGGTGGGCAGGGAACTGAGCCATTTATACGCTCCGCGAAAAAAACCTCCCTCCAATGAAATCGCCGTGGAAGTGAAACATATAAGCGGACCGCCGAACATCCGTGACATTTCCTTTACCGTGCGCAAGGGGGAAATCGTCGGCCTGGCGGGACTCGTGGGCGCAGACCGGACCGAACTGGCCAAACTCATTATCGGCGCGGTCAGGAAAAAAAGGGGGAAGTTATCGTCTTTGGAAAACCCGTGGAAATCAGGACCCCTGCAGATTCGGTGGCGGCCCACATCGCCTACCTGCCGGAAGACCGGAAGAATTCAGCCCTCATCCTGGGAATGTCCGCGCGGGAAAACATCACCATGAGCATCCACGACCGCATAACGGGATTGTTCAGATTGATAAGCGGGAAAAAAGAGATAGCCGTGGTCGACAGGTACATACATAGCCTGAGCGTTAAGGTCAGCTCCCGCGAGCAGTGCGTGGAAACCCTCTCCGGGGGCAACCAGCAGAAGGTGGTTATCGCGAAATCCCTGGCCATCGAGCCTTGGTTCCTCATACTCGATGAACCCACCCGTGGTATCGACGTGGGTGCCAAGGCAGAAGTGCACGCGATCATCGCCGACCTTGCGGATAGGGGCGTGGCCGTTCTGGTGATATCCTCGGAGCTTCCCGAGGTGCTGCATCTGGCGGACAGGATACTCGTCATGCACGAGGGCAGGATCGCTATGGAAATGGACCGCGAGTCGGCTAACCAGGAAAC
>CAXNJE010000286.1:0-3514 GCA_964202565.1 Breznakiellaceae bacterium
CCCTCAGCCTGAAAACATCGGAACCGCAATCCTCGATGCTGATTCCAGCCGCTTCCGGTCCGCCATATACAAAATTGTTGCTGGTTTCTACCTTGTTGAAATACATCGCTTCCCCCTGGGAGTTCAGGCAGGATAATGCGCGTATCGGATCGCGTCAACAAAGTCTGCCTGCCGCCAAGGCAATGCGGTAAATGGAAGGCATTGTATTGAGTTCGGGACGGACGAGGGCTATACTCCTGTCTGAAATGAATCCCTGAAGGGAGGTTGCTTGATGAAAAGCTTACGGAGGGCAGCGGCGGCGCTGGCCTTTTACTTCTTAGGTTCGGCAATGGTCTTCGCGGCACCCGTGCTTTCGACCGGACCTGTGGCACACCGGACCCTGGCGAACGGTCTCGAGGTCTTTGTGGTGGAGAACCATTCAGTCCCCCTGGCCACGGTCTGTGTGGTGTTCCGTGGTGGAGCGGCGGCCCAGACCCCCGAAACGGCGGGTTTGTTCCACTTATACGAGCACATGCTCTTTGCGGGCAATGAGAAATACGCCAACCAGGCGGCCTTTACCGCTGCCCTCAATAAAATGGGCGTACCCAACTGGAACGGCGCCACCGGTGGCGAGTACATCAACTACTACATCACCGTCCCCTCGGAAAAAATAGCCGAAGGCGTCGAGTTCTGGTCCTGGGCGGTCAAAAAGCCCGTTTTCGACCCTGGCAAGCTGGAAAGCGAGAAGGGCGTCGTCATCAACGAGATTCGCGGGTACCATACCGACCCCAACCACATCATCGAGAACGCCCTGGAGTCCCGGATCTTTCCGGCCTACCCCTGGCGCAAGAACATAGACGGTCCCGAGTCCAACATAGAAAAGGCCACCCCCGCCCAGTTGGAGGCGATGCGGTCATCCTACTATATCCCCAAAAACACCGCTCTGATGATAGGCGGCGATGTGAGCCCCGAAAAAGCCTTTGCCCTGGCTGAACAGTGGTTCGGTGACTGGAAGGGCGGCGAAAAGCCGGTTATCGGCGAACCCGCCCACGGCGCCTTCCCCGGAGACGCAAGCGGAGGCGGAGTCAGGCTCGTGTACCCGGACGATAATTTCTACGACGGCGTCGCTCAGGTCCAGTACCGTTGGCGCGGTCCCGACGTCATGCGGCAGACCAAGGACACCTACACCTCGGACGTGCTTCTATTCCTTCTTTCCTCGCCGGTGGGAAGATTCAAGACTGCGCTGATGGAAAAAGGCCCCGGGCTCTACGATCCTGAGTACATAGGCTTCAGCTACCCCACCAGCCGGGACGGCGGCAATTTCTATTTCTCAACCTACCTGACCCTGGAGGATCCCGAAACCGACGGCCCGACGCTGGACCGGGTCGAAGCCCTCAGAAAACTTGTGCTGGAAGAATTTGCAGTCATCGCGAAGGACCCCGCCGCCTATTTCGGAGCCGGGGAACTCGCCAAGGCCAAGGCCAAACTCATCGACCAGAACCTGCTGTCCATGGAGACAGCCTCGGCCTTCGTCACCGGCACGCTCACCTTCTGGTGGTCGGTGGCGACGACGGACTACTTCTTCGGTTATGAGGACGAGTGCAATAAGGTAGGCTTCGCGGATATTTCAGACCTGATCGGCCGCTACTTGATTGGCAAGCCCTCGGCCACCACCCTCAGGCTGAACACCGGAGCCTTTGAATCCGAGGCTTCCCTCGCCCAGAAAATGCCCGCCCTTGGCTATGCAGAAGTCGACCCCGAAACCGCCTTCTGGTGGCAAACGAAATGAGGAAACCCCACGTGAGCACACAAAAAACGATCGCCGGCTTCATCCTCTGCGCGCTTCTCACCGGCCAGGCCGTAGTAGGCCAAAAAGTAGCGGCCCAGAATACCAAATCCTATCCGATAGCCTCGAAGGAAGCGGCGTTCGGCAAGAACGCGGCCCTCTCCGACTTTGCCCGGGAGAACCTAAAGTCCTTCTCCACCTTCACCCTGTCCAACGGCATTCCGGTCATCGTCAAGCGCAACGACGCCAACCGCATCCAGCACCTTTCCCTCGTGCTGGCCGGCGGCTCGCTGCTGCAGACTCCAGACAGCGCCGGCATCGAGTCCCTGGCGCTTTCCACGATGGCCCGCGGTTCGGCCACGTTTAGTTATGAGGCCATTCAGGACCTGCTGGACGAGACGAGCTCGGCCATATCCGCCGGTGCCGCCTTCGAGGCCTCGTCCTACAGTCTGAATACGCTGGATAAATATTTCGCCCGGCTCCTGCCCGTCTGGGCGGACACCCTGGTGAACCCCGCCTTCGCCGACAAGGACTTCGACCAGGTCCTCTCCGACGCCAAGCTGGCCCTGCAGGCCAAGGAGCAGAACCCCTGGGCCAAGGCCGGGCTTGTGATGAATACCGAGCTTTTCAAGGGCCACCCCTACGCGGCGACTCCGGAGGGCACCAAGGATTCCCTTGCCTCTGCCAAGCTCGCGGCCGTCAAAAACTGGTACGCCTCTTCCTTCTCCGCCAACCGCTTCTTCGTGGTCGCCGTGGGCAACTTCGACCCGGCGTTGCTCAGGAAGGACCTGGACGCGACCATCGGCAGGATACCCAACCGCAATATCGCCCTGCCCGGAAAGGCGCCGCCCGTACCCGTCCCCCAGGCCAACAAGCTCATCAAGCAGGAATACCCCCAATCCAAGGGGATAGGCTACCTGCGCGGCGATTTCGCCGCCCCCAGCCCCGAAGACGCCGATTTCATGGCCACCAACGTGGCGATGAAAATGCTGTCGGACCTGCTCTTCAACGTGGTGCGCGACAAGTACGGCGCCACCTACACGCCGGGCTCCTACATCAGGGCCTTCAACGCCAATTACGGGTCGCTGACTATCTTCAAGACCAAGGTGGCCTCCGAGGTGAAGGCCTATATCGACGAGGCCATAGCGAGCCTGGCCGCCGGGTACTGCATGTCCGTCGACCCCACCGCCTCCGAAGGCGCCGAACCCCGCATGCCCATAGCCGACGCCCTGCCCATCTACAAGGCCCTCTTCCTGAGCGAATACTACGAGAAACAGCAGACCAACGCGGCGGTGGCCGGACAGATAGCGGGCTCCGTACTCACCTCGTCGGATTACAGGAATTACCTGCTGGACACCGACCGCGTGCGCGCGGTGACGCCCCAGGCCGTTTCGGCGGCGCTGAAAAAATACGTGCTGGACGGAAAGTTCACCTGGGTGGTGCTGGGTTCCAAGGATGTGACGGACCCCGTGGATGAGGCTGCCTTCTAGCGCACCAGCTTGCGTGCCAGGGCGATGAAGGCGGGGCTTGTCCCGCAACAGCCGCCCACGACGTTCACGCCCGTTTCGAGCAGGGCGGGCAGGTACGAGGCGTACGACTCGGGGCTCATGCGGTAGACGGTTTTTCCGTCGACGATTTCAGGCAGGCCGGCGTTGGCTTTGATCCACACCGGCTTGTCGGTGAGGGCGCGGAGGGTGCGGGCCAGCTCGATGTAGGAGTCGATGCCGGAACCGCAGTTGGCGCCGATGA
>CAXNJE010000287.1:0-3466 GCA_964202565.1 Breznakiellaceae bacterium
TTGGGTCAGGTAAAAAAGGAGAGCGTATCGAAAAAAAGCGCTTGACTTTTATCATAGTGGAACGGTGATTTCGGGCTTTTAGCGATTTTTTGCCAAAAATTATAGTACGAGGGATTCTGGCCGTCAAGATAGGAATTTCAGGGAATGTAGCAGGACCTGGGTACAGAACTCTGCCACTATGCTGTATAAGCACCATAAAGGAGGACGTATCCTTTTCCGTATAACCGCTGATTTTGGGGACTTATACTGGCACCAAAGCCGGTTCTGGTGGCGAACGGGCACAAACGGACAGCAGGGGCTCCTGCTCCTGCTTCTTTGCCCACTCGATAATCTTGGCCAGCTCCGCTGGATCCTCAATGATCGCCACCACCGTCATTGTCCCCTGGCACTTCGGACAACACGGATCCACTTCGTAGACCTTCCGCAACAATCTGCGCGACAGTAGTCACGGCCCAACTTTGTCGACGCAACCTGGACAATGTGTCGCTACGACACACGGCATCAGGGGTATCGGTCGAATCCACTGACACAGGCTCCGTTTCTGGCCTTGATTGCGTTCGGAGCTGATGAGCCTGCTTCCACGATTCAGAGGCCAGGTGGTAAATACCGGATCGCCGTTGCCACTGATTGCGGACTTTTCCGGAGTACGCTCCGTAACGGCGGACAAGCTGGACACGCCGGGGCGGCAGATTGGCTACCAGCTGGTCTGCGAACTCGAAGCCCTTGAAGGTCTCGGTCCTGCTCTTGTAGAACCCTTTGGGAGATGCGGACCAGGTTACCGTATCATTGTCAGGATCGTACCGGATTTTCTCGGCACAGGTAGCACCGCGGACAACATATTGGCAACGTGCCTACTGGCACGCTGCCCCTCGGTCTGCCTTGCTGAACAGCCTGGTTTCACTTTCGATACTGAAGCCAGAATGTTGCCACGACCTGAGCATGCCGTAACGGGCCTGGTCGATCAGCTTCTTTCGCAGAGACAGGGCCAGCATGGCCGCTTGCCGAACCCTGAGCATGCCTTCGTTGGCACTAAGAGGAAAGTAGACGAAGCGGTCGAAGTTGGTAAACCCGCCTTCGCCTACGTGTACGAAGGAAACCTGGGCGTGGGGGAGGATCCCACAATCCACGAGACAGGCTCCTGCCTTATCTTCAGCCCCGGATCTTCCGTTCGGCTTCGCTCTGGCTCCGCGACCTGCCGCTTCGTATTCGCCCGGGCCGAGCCGCTGAAGGAGCCGGTAGCCTGGGGTGGACCCATCGTCATGAACACCCAAGCGGAACTGGAAACCGCCTTCCGCGAACTGGACGAAGGAACCTTCATCAAGAAGCGTTGAGTAAACGGTTGCCGGCTCAGAACGTGATGATGCCGGCCAGGACCAGTCCCGAAAAAATGGTAAGAGCCATGCAGAGGATGGCGATTCGGCCGAAGATGCGGTGGAGCTTCCGCAAGAGCTTTGCCTGTTTCTTGAATACGAACATGGCCCTTCCCAATGCAGGAGTCGCGAAAGCTGTTAGTAGGGTGAAGGCGCCCAGGAAGGCGTGGGGCACCCGGAAGTGGATACCCGAGGTCGCCAGCACCAGGCGCACGCCCATGGCGAGGCCGATCAGGGCCAAGCCCGCCGCCGAATAACCGAGGGGTTTGTGGATGGAAAGCCATTTCTTGTTTTTCTTGCCGTAACGGGCAATGAGCATCCCCGCGAGCATGCAGAAGAAGGACAGGGTGAGTGGAAGAGCATGGGGTACTATGAGCGAGAGTACGCGGTTCCGCGTGGTTGTTGAAAGTTCCGCTGCCTTGGAAGCACCGCCATCGCCTGAAGCCTGCAGGACTCCATAACCAGCTTTGGTATGGTAGTCGTCGAATCCGTCGGTTTCGGAGTAGGCCCAGATAAAATTGGTTCCATTCCCGACGGTCTTGTCGAAGGCGTCGCCTGCTGTTTTGGGGCGTGAGAATTCGATGGTGGTAATGCCATCTTTTTCAGAAGCCGAGCGGGCGGTCAGATCATCCTTTCCGCCCAAATCAGTATCCGCCGGGTGTGGACCGAAAGCGCCTGTCGCGAAGCAGTCCAAAACATTGGCACCCCCTTCGGAGTTCATCCAGCCTATGACCATGTCCGCGCCGTCCATGACGTCTACCGGATCGAAGCCGATGGATACCCAGCCAGCGGTTTTTGCGGAAATCGCGGCTTCCAGCCTGTCCGCGGCCATATTCCACGATACGACCACGTTGCCGTCGTCCAATACCGTACTGGACTCGTATTCGCCTGCCGAGACTATGCCGTCGGCTTTTTGTTCGGCAAATAGAAAGGCGGCCGGAAGAATGAACCCGGCCGCCAATACCCAGCGAAGTGAAAATCGGAACTTGGTTAAAAAGTCAGGATGTTTCATCCTGCAAGTATACCAAATTTTTTCTACTTGTGCGCGCTGTGGCCTGCTTTATTTAGTGCCTGAAGCTCGGCGATCTGCTTGTTCACCCCGGCCAGATCCTTTTCCGCGCTGGCTCCGATACCCCGGAATGCGGCCGTTACTACAGCGTCGATGGTCTTATCCCAATTTGCCTGCTCACCCTTGTAGGGGTTGAAGGGTTTGATACCGTTCATGCCCTTGGCGATTTCGAAAAATGCGGCTGCGGCTGTATAGAAGTCGCCCTTGGCCGCTGCAGTTTTGGCCTCATTCAATTTTGACACGTTCTGGCGCATCACCTGAACCACTTCGGCCTTGTCATATTCGGCCCACACATTCGCTGTAGCGAACAGCAGGGCGACCAACGCGATCAACGAAACTTTCATGGTACCTTTTCGGATCATGGTATCCTCCTATACATTAGTGTTTTTGTAATATACTTGTGCACGGCCGAAAGAAGCAAGAAAAAAAGCAGGGGCGATGTTTGAATTTTCTTACAATTGAGGTTGAGGTCACAGTCAGGTCAAGGTTGGGTCTTAGGCTGAAAGGATCGGGCTTTGCTCGACAATCCCTACGTCCTTTCCGCCCCTATATCCCGCCTGAACCCCATACCTTCGAAGTTGATGGCTTCCATGCCCGTGTAGGCGAGGCGTCTGGCTTCCTCCGCGTCCGGGGCGGTGGCGGATACGGCCAGGACGCGGCCTCCCGATGCACGCAGGACACCGCCCTCAACAGCACCGGGACCCAGGTTGCAGGCGAGGCCGTCGGCGTCAAGACGGGCTCCGGCGATGAAGGCCTTGGCGCCAATCTTGCCAAGGGCTTCGCTATCGATCGAGATGGCGTCCCCTTTGCGGTAGGTTCCGGGGTACCCGTCGGCTACGGCCACGGGCGCGCAGCAGGCACCGTCTTTCCAGGTCAGCGGGAAATTCTTGAGAGAGCCGTCCAAGATGGCGGTACAGAGTCCGGTCAGGGAGCTTTCCATGAGCGGCAGGACGGCCTGGGTTTCGGGGTCGCCCAGGCGGGCGTTGTATTCCAACAGCGAACAGGTTCCGTCATCGACCATCAGGCC
>CAXNJE010000288.1:0-3441 GCA_964202565.1 Breznakiellaceae bacterium
ACCATCAGCGCGATGGGAGTGCCCAAGGTCAGCCCTCCCTCGGTACCGGACAGGATGGAAACCCGGTCTTCCTCTTCCCTGGGGGTCGAAAGGCCGCTCTGTCCCGGGCGGCGACGGGACAACTGGCCCTGGATATCCGCTTCCGTCAAGGCGACCCGAGGCGGGCAACCGTCCACCACGCAACCCACCGCCTTGCAGTGGGATTCGCCGAAGCTTGTCACTTTGAAGAGTGTTCCGAACGATGACGACATCGATCCCCCTTGGAAGTGGAAATTTCGACAAATTCCCTTAAAATGTCAAGAAATCTTGGCTCGCAGCCTCTGACTACTCCTCACCCAGTTTACTTCTCACCTGGCAGGAGCCTTATCGCCCCCACGTCGGCGCTCTGGGCAAAAAGGGCGTAGGCCCTGAGGGCGCGTCCTATGGGCCGGTCGCGGTTCACGGGGGTATAGGCGGCTTCACCCCGGGCCAACTGCTCCTTACGGCGTTTGGCGAGTTCTTCGGGGCTTACCAGCAATTCCAGACGACGGGCGGGGATGGAAATGTCGATCAGATCACCGTCGCGTACCAGCGCAAGGTCGCCCTGGGCGGCGGCTTCCGGGCTGATGTGGCCGATGGAGAGGCCGCTGGTGCCGCCCGAGAAGCGGCCGTCGGTGATGAGGGCGCAGGTCTTGCCCAATTGCCTGCTCTTTATATAGCTGGTGGGGTACAGCATTTCCTGCATGCCCGGCCCGCCCTTGGGTCCCTCGTAGCGGATGAGCACCACATCGCCCGCTTTTACCCTACCCGCCAGGATGCCCTCAACAGAATCTTCCTGGCTTTCAAAGACCACGGCGGGTCCCTTGAAGTTATAGATAGAGGGGTCCACCCCGGCGGTCTTGACGATGGAACCCCGGGTGGCGATGTTGCCGTAGAGCACGGCCAGACCACCATCGGGATAGTACGCGTGGGCGATGTCGCGGATGCAGCCCTTTTCGCGGTCCGTGTCCAGCTCCGCATGGCGCTTGTCCTGACTGCCCATAACCAGGTTTCTGGTCCCTCCCGGTGCGGCGCGGTAGAACTGGCTGGCCTTGCCCAGGATGGGATCACCCTCACCTGCAGACTTCCCGGAGAGGTCGAAGCGGCGTAGGGCTTCGGCCAGATTGGGATAATCGGCGCGCGCCACGGAGGTATCCAACAGGCCACCCCGGTCCAGCTCGGCCAAAATGCCCAGGATGCCGCCGGCGCAGTGGACGTCCTCGATATGGTAGGAGGAATTGGGGGCGACCTTGCAGATGCAGGGCACTTTCCGGGACAGGGAGTCTATGTCCTTCATGGTGAAGTCCGCTTCGGCCTCGCGGGCGATGGCGAGCAGGTGGAGGACGGTGTTCGTGCTGCCGCCCATGGCGATGTCCAGGCTCATGGCGTTCATGAAGGCCGCCTTGGTGGCGATGCCGCGCGGAAGGAGCCTTTCGTTGCCGGTGGCGTAGTATTCCAGCGCCATTTCGCAGATACGTTCCGCGCCGCGCTCGAACAGTTTGAGCCGGTCGGCATGGGTGGCCAGGACAGTGCCGTTGCCCGGCAAGGCCAACCCGAGGGCCTCGTTCAGGCAATTCATGGAGTTGGCGGTGAACATGCCGGAACAGCTTCCGCAGGTGGGACACGCGTGCTCCTCCACATCCGCAAGTACCTTTTCCGTCACATTCTCGTCGGCGGCCATGACCATGGCGTCCACCAGGTCGTAGGCGCGACCACCGGTGCGGCCTGCTTCCATGGGTCCACCGGAAACAAAGATCGTGGGAATGTTCAGGCGCATGGCGGCCATGAGCATGCCGGGGGTTATCTTGTCGCAGTTGGAAATGCAGATAAGTGCGTCCGCACGGTGGGCGTTGACCATGTATTCGACGCTGTCGGCGATGAGGTCCCGGGAGGGCAGGCTGTAAAGCATGCCCGTATGCCCCATGGCGATACCGTCGTCTATGGCGATGGTGTTGAATTCCGCGGCGAAACAGCCCTTGGCCTCGATTATGGCTTTTACCTTCTGGCCCACCTCGTGCAGGTGTACGTGGCCGGGAACGAACTGGGTAAAGCTATTCGCGATGGCTATGATCGGCTTGCCGAACTGTTCCTTCTTCATGCCGTTGGCGCGCCATAAGGACCGGGCTCCGGCCATGATACGGCCTTTGGTGGTGACATCGGAACGCAATGCGGGCATGAGTGGCCTCCTGTGCAGAATAATCGTAAATGCATATATATACCAAAATACTGCATGAAGGTACAGAGGCCGAGTGAGACAATAGCCCCACAGGGCATTCTCCGGTATGATCCTGCCATGCTTGCCTACAGACATGCTTTCCACGCCGGCAACCATGCCGATGTCCTCAAACAGTTGGCCCTGTTCCTCTGCCTTCGCCAGCTGGGAAAAAAGGAGAAGGGCTTCCTTTACGTCGATACCCACGCCGGTGCGGGAAGCTACCTGCTTGAGGAGGGCTATGCCGCGCAGAACAGGGAATGGGAGAGCGGCATAGCCAGGGTGAGGGCCGCTGCTGGGAAACAAGACGCCAGCGGTAAAAGCCCGGAAACAGCCATCGCCAAGGTCCATGCCGACCCGGGAAACGTGCCCGAACCCATTCTGGAGTACCTGGAACTGCTCTCCGCCATTGAACCACCCGGCTCCCGGGCTTTTTTTCCCGGAACCCCCGTGCTCGCGTCCTACTTGTTGAGACCCCAGGACCGGGCTGTCTGCTGCGAGCTTCACCCCACGGACTACCAATTGCTGGCGGAGCGTTTTGCCGGGGACAAGCAGGTGCACGTGCGAAAGGAAGACGGCTTTTCCGCATTGAAATCCGTTTTGCCGCCCCCCACCCGCCGTGGTCTGGTATTCATCGACCCTTCCTATGAACTCGGCCAGGATTACGGCCTGGTGATAAAAGCCCTTGTCCAGGCCCATACACGCTTCCCTACAGGCAGCTATGCGGTCTGGTACCCCTTGCTGGAACGGGAGGAAGCCCTGGACTTGCCGGGAATGCTCCGCTCGGCCTGCGACGCACCCTGGCTGGATATCGAACTGAGGGTTCGTGGCAACCTGCCTGGGGAACGGGGCATGGCGGGGAGCGGCCTGTTCGTTGTAAATCCACCGTACACGCTGGAAGATGGCATGCGGACCAGCCTTCCCTGGCTGGCGGACGTCATGGGACTTGATGGGGGTGCCAAAGCCGAAATCCGTACCAGCGCGGATACCTCGGCATGACTCTGATGAGTGGACGGTGGTATTTTACGCGCAACCAGTTCCAAGCTTCCCGTGTCTCAAAATCATATTCAACCTAAGGATACCTCAGCCATGACGCAACAAGCCTCAAAAAAATCACGATCCCGTTCCAATGGTAGGGGTCCCCTGCCCTTCCAGACCCCCGGCGAGGAAATTGCCAATTCAATACTGCACGGCATGGGCGCACTTCTTTC
>CAXNJE010000289.1:0-3399 GCA_964202565.1 Breznakiellaceae bacterium
GTACTATAAGAACAACATCATCGTCTCCTCTTTTGTTGCCCTGTTTTGTTGTGTAATCGCGATATTTTCTGGCTATTCGCTGGCCCGTTTCAAAAACAGGTGGAACCGATGGTTCTTCGCGCTGCTGCTTGCCTCGCAGATGTTTCCGGTCATCAGCCGCATGATCTCGCTGTATGCCATAATGGGAAAGCTGGGCATCATCAACACCCTGGCTGGACTCACCCTAGCCCTGTTGGCGTCGCAGGTCCCGTTCTGCATCATCCTCATGTCCAGTTTCTTCGCAGGCATTCCCAAGGAGATCGAGGAAGCCGCGTATGTCGATGGGGCAGGCAGGTTCCGCATCCTTTTCTCCATAATCACTCCCTTGGTAAAGTCGGGCCTGGTAGCGGTGGGAATCTATGCCTTCCTGATGACCTGGGACGACTACCTGCACGCCGCCACGCTGATACAGGCCGATGGTAACCGGACCCTCTCGGTGGGTATCGCCCTGAGGTATCTGGGTGAGCTCTCCTACGATTGGTCCTTGGTGAATACGATCTCCATTGTCGGGACCATCCCGGTGGTGCTCCTGTTTTTCTTCTTTCAGAAATATATGATAAAGGGCCTCGTCGCCGGCGCCGTGAAAGGTTGATGACGGGCATCGAGTACCGGATGGAGTGAACATGCCAAAACAAGTTGTATTCATAATGACCGACACCACCCGCAAGGATATGCTGGGTTGTTACGGCAACGCGCGGATGAAAACCCCGCATCTGGACCGGATGGCTGCAGAAGGGTTGCGCTATACCCAGGCCTACACCTGCCAACCGGTTTGCGGACCCGCCCGCTCCGCAATCTTTACCGGCACCTTTCCCCATTCCAACGGGGTGGTGACCAACTGCGTTCCGCTCGGCGAAAACGTGAAAACCCTGGGTCAGCGCTTGGGCGACCAGGGCATCGCTTGCGCCTACACCGGCAAATGGCACCTTGACGGCAGTGACTACTTTGGCAACGGGCTCTGTCCCGAAGGCTGGGACCCCGCCTACTGGTACGACATGCACCGGTATCTGGAGGAACTGGGTGAGGAGGACCGGGCCCGCTCGCGGAATCCGAAAACGGCCTTCGACAAGGACTGGACCGCGGAAAAGACCTATGCCCATCGGGTTTCAAACAAGGCGCTCTCCTACCTGGAAGCCCACAAGGGTGAGGACTTCTTCCTTTCCGTCTCCTACGATGAACCCCACGGTCCCTGCCTGTGTCCCCCTCCCTTCAACACCATGTACGCGGGTTTCGCTTTCGAGGACAATCCCGGTTTCCATGACACGTTGGAAGACAAGCCCCTACTGCAGAGGCTCTGGTCCGGGGACGACCTGCACAAGGATGCCGCCGAGCTGCGCGGGAGCTCGGAAATGCTCTCGCTGTTTTTGGGTTGCAACAGCTTCGTGGACCACGAGATTGGACGCGTGCTGGACCGCATAAACCAACTGGCCCCCGATGCCCTGGTGATATTTACGTCGGACCACGGCGACATGCTCGGCTCCCATCGCCTGCAGACAAAGAACGCGGCTTTCTACAACGAGATAGCCAATATCCCCCTGCTCATCAAACCTGGCAAGGGCAACGCGAAAACCCGCGGAGCCGTGGTGGACCACTGTGCTTCCCACATAGATATGAGCCCCACCGTCCTGGAATATTTTGGCCTGCCGATTCCCAAACTGCTGGAAGGCACAAGCGTGCTCCCGCAGATCCAGGATCCCTCCATCAAGCTGCAGGAACACGTGTTCTGCGAGTTCACCCGGTACGAGATTGACCACGATGGCTTTGGCGGCCTGCAGCTGATGCGCAGCGTCACCGACGGCCGGTGGAAGCTCACCATCAACCTGCTGGACAGCGATGAACTCTACGACCTTGCGACCGACCCCCATGAAGTGGTCAACCGGATCCAAGACCCCGAAGCCGCGTCCATCCGCAACCACATGCACGATGCCCTGATCGCCCACATGGATGAAACCCGCGATCTGTACCGGGGCTATCAATGGCTCGCGCGCCCGTGGCGAACCGACCGGCAACCCGCTTGGCATAACTCCGGCTTTACCCGTCAACGGGAAAACGAGGAATACGAGCCGCGCCAATGGGACTATGACACCGGCCTCCCCATGAAGGCTGCAGTCCGGGACAAGAAGATCTACGATGTGAGGAAGTAAGCACGGTGTGAAGAAGTGAGGGGCGTTGTTATTCTTGCTCTTGATAGCGTCCATGTAGCCCGTTGGGCGCAAAGTGGTTCGATTTTTGTGTAAATATACACCAAAACTGCTTCATGAAACGTGAATTACTCCAGAATCTAGCGATCTGATAGGATGGCGCCCACCGAAAGCTCTTGATTCTCCATGGGGCACGGCAGATCGGGAATAGTCAATTCTTTTTTGGAAACCCATGATTTGAAATCAGTCCTCTCCGATCTTTCCGCAGTTCTCTGTCTGGGTATTGTAAAGAATCCTGGCTGACCATATCCCGCTGTATGTTATATCCCGTTTGAAGGAGGAGCTGAAGAAGTGGGTGTAAGGATGTGAGGAAGTGAACCAAATTTCTGTGCTATGATGGGATAAGAAAAACATTGATAAAATAGGATATAGAGGTTGTGCCATGGTTCCATGCCGTCCTTAATTCCCCTATTCGCTTCCCCATCGTCATTGGGAACTGGATGAAATTTCTTTGGTGTAAACGACCCCCACAGCTTGCTCAAAACCATGCTGAATACTCGTGGGAGGTCCTTATCCGCACTTGGAAAGCTATGATGCGACTGGAACTGAAAAATACATCTATGCCTTGCCACCCCAATACCAGATTGTCGATTGGACCGTGCGCCTTGATGACGGGGATTGCCGCATATACGTGGTGACAAATGACGGATCTACGGATTATAACCGTTCCGAAACCTACGGCAGAGTCAGCCTCATCCGGCTGGACCAGGAATTGACTTTGGCTCAGGATTACAGCGTGATCCTGGAACGGGAAGAGATAAGCATCAGCCGTGCGCCGACGGAGGCCATGCCGGGCAAGCTGGACCTGTACCCCTACCATGAGGTGTCTATCTTGCCGCAGATGGTCGACATAGGAGCCGACGAGGTGTTCGCGATCTTCATGAATCCGAAGCGCATCCAGCACGGAAACCGTCGGGGCATCGAGATCAAGAAGTTTGACGGCACGACGGAGAGCCTGGAATACGGCGAGCTCTTCCTGCGTTTCCGCAAGCGGGACGGCTTCCTGGTGACCCGCCCGAAGGGCAACATGGTGGTGCTGAAGACGAAGGCGTAAAAAAAAGGGGCTGCCCATACTTGGTGGACAGCCCCAAACTACTCAATGTTCAGTATCTCTCGGTGGAAATGGATCGTTTCCTGGTGCGACTGTATCCTTGCTGCG
>CAXNJE010000290.1:0-3396 GCA_964202565.1 Breznakiellaceae bacterium
ATCGTCATAGCCGACAGGGAGGCTCTTGAGGATGTGGCCGGGGGTGGGGATTGATTCAGCCGGATATTCTGGACAGCGATACGATGAAGGGGTAGGCAGCGTACGTTGTAAAGGCCAGCATGATCAGGTAGGAGCCGAGTTCCAGGAACCCGGTTACCAGCGAGACAGTGCGTTTCCGCTCTTTCAGACGCAGGAATAGGCCGCTACGGCCGAACCAGGCGAGATATCCGGCGGCCGATATGACGAGCGCCATGCCTAGGGACATCGACAGCACACCCAGGATGCCGAGCAGGGGAAGCCCGAGGTACAGGGCGAAAAGGAGCAGCATGGTGGCTCCGGGGCAGGGGATAAGGCTTGCCAGCGCTGCGATCGCGTACAGTTTCCTGCCGTTGGTTGCGGTCTCTTCTGGCTGGCCATGATCGTGTTCATGACCCGTCGAAAGCCTGTATACGGTACGCAGGGCGAGCAGGAGCGCGACCAAGGCAAGTATCACGAAGGTAAGTCCTTCCATCCAGGCGCGTACGGCTTCCATGCTGGCCAGGGGGGCGATGGCCCCGGAGATGAGGGACAGCACGACCACCAGGGTTACTCCGACTGCCGCATGGGCAAGGGAACTTATGAAACCCGCAGCCAGGGGTTCCCACCAACGGGCTTTCCTGGCGAGAAAGAGAGAAAAAACTATCGTCTTGCGGTGGCCTGGACCGGCGGCGTGAAGCAACCCGTACACGAAGGCTCCGGCGATGAGGGCGGCGATCGCGGAGGCATTCGACTCGCCGTCCTCTGATTGGCGGAAAGCCGACAAGGCTGCGGCTACCTTATCGCGGAAAGCGAGTTGGGTTGCAACCATGGGCCCGGCGCCACCAGCCACCGCAGCCGGGGCAGGCGTCTTGGATTCTGCTGGACCGAGAAAGGGGTTGGCCCAAGCCGATGAGGAGATGAAGCCCAATAAGCAGAGAAAGAGTATGGTGCGCCTACAGGCGGACACGGATTTCCTCCGGGTACGCGGTTTCCAGACCTGGTTTCCATTCCTTATAGAGGGTTCCATCCGCGACATCCCCTCGGGGATTATAGTAGACGGGGAATTTCTTGTTCGTTTCCCTGGTCCAACTTGGCGTTGGTTGCCCCGCCGCAGTCTGACTTGCTTTTGCGGCGTCGGACGGATAGCTTACCGCGCAGAAATAGGTGGAATCGAAAATCGCGATACTGAAGTCAGTGCCAAGATTCCTGTCCGCAAGGGGCACGAAAAAGCGGTAGACCAGTCGATCCGACTTGATGGAAGCCTCAAAACGTTCAACTTTACCCGGCGAGAAACGCGTATTTCCGGTGCGGATATAGGTGAACCAGCCGAATTTCCTCAGATTCGCAAAAGCCGTGTCATGGACACGGGCATTCTCTTTCGCATCGAAGCGCTTGTTCCGGTCCAGGTCGTTTTCCTGGATGATCGAGGCGGAAAAAAATGGATCCAGGGTCCAGTCCACCCATAAACCGGAACAGGTGGTGCCGATAAATTCGAACTCCAGCCGGGATTCCAGGGACATGTGTGGATGGGCCGGGATGAGGGAGACCGGTATTGCCAAGAGCAGCAAGGCTAAGACCTGGTGTTTCATGAAGGTCCGAATGGTGGTTTCCATTGCCCGATGCACCTACTTCTCGAACCTTTTCGCCTCTTCCCAGTACTGGTCCATGATGGCCAGTTTACCCATCTCCATTACCTCGCCGCTCTCCTTCATGCGCTTTTCCACGTGCTTGAAACGTTCGGTAAATTTGACGTTCGTCCGGTGAAGTGCGACGGAGGGGTCCACGCCCAGATAGCGGCACACGTTCACGACGGAATAGAGCAGGTCCCCCAGTTCGCCTTCCAGGCGAGAATGGGCATCGACAACGGGGTCGGCATGGGGCTTGCTTCTGGTGTGGATGCCCGCAGCCGCCTTGTCCGCTTTTGCAGCGTCGAGGGCTGCGTTGTGGTCGTCGAAGGCTGCCTTGGATTCGGCCAGTTCCTCGTTTATCTTGCCCCAGACGTCGGTGATTTCCGGCCAGTCGAAGCCCACTTTTGCGGCCTTTTTCTGGAGCCTGTATGCGCGCTCCAGGGGAGGGAGGGCGCGGGAAACCGAGTCCATGATGGAGTCCTTTGCGCCCCTTCCTTCCTTTTCCACCTTGATCCTGTCCCATTGTTCCAGGACCTCGTCGCTGGTTTTGGCGTCCGATTCCCCAAAAACGTGGGGATGGCGCCGTACGAGTTTGTCCGATATTTCTTCCAACGAAGCGCTTACGCTGAAGCTGCCTTCCTCTTCGTGCATGTATGAGATCATGGTGGCCAGCAGGAATACGTCCCCTATCTCTTCACGGATATGCATGGGGTCCTTCTGGTCGATGGCTTCCACGCATTCATAGGCTTCCTCGATCAGGTTGCCCCGAATGCTGTGCGGGGTCTGTTCCCTATCCCAGGGGCAGCCGTCGGGGGCGCGCAGGCGTTTGACTATGCCGTAGAGTCTGTCGAATGATGTTGATGCCTCGCTCATACAATTCTCCTTATGACTGGGTGCTTTCTTTATCCTGGGCTCACTCGGCTATTTTTTTCTTGTTCCATTCGGGCAATAGCTTTTCGGGTCCGTCCAATAAGGCGTGCGTCAGGACTTCTGCCACTTTGGGCAGGGTCAGATCCAAGAGGATGCGCTCGTTCAGGCTGAAATCGGACAGTACCCAACCCGAGATGTCGCTGTGGTCCGGCCTGCCGATGCCGATGCGGAGGCGCCAGAAATCGGCGGTGCCGAAACGGGCTTTCATGGAACGCAGGCCATTATGCCCACCCAGGCCGCCGGAAAACTTCAGACTGGCGAAACCGAGGGGCAACTCCAGCTCATCGTGGACGATGAGTATGCGATCGGGGGGTATCCTGAAAAAGGAGGCCGCCTCGTGCACCGAATCACCCGACAGGTTCATGAAGGTTTCCGGCATGAGAAAATGCAGGCGCGCGGGCATTTCCGGCGAGGCGATCAGGCCGGCAGGGACCGGAAGCCGTATACTGTCCAGCACGGCATATCTGCCCTTGTACTTTTTCTGCCAGGATAGGGTTGGGGCGAATGGCAACGCTTCGGCGAGCATCCAGGCGGCGTTATGGCGATTTTTGGCGTATTCGCGGCCGTGGTTTCCCAAAAAAGCGACGAGCTCGATCATAGGCGTTTACAGGCTCCGGATTGCAAGGTAGACTTGAGTTGACAAGTGCCTGCATGATACCTGAATCAGCTGAAATGGAACAGGGTTGACCGATAATGAATAGGGGCTCCGATGAATAAGCGCATCTATGTTATAGGACACCGGAACCCGGATACCGACTCTGTCGTTGCCGCCGCCGCGTATGCCCGCCTTAAAACAGCGCTGGGCATGGCGAACTGCCAT
>CAXNJE010000291.1:0-3378 GCA_964202565.1 Breznakiellaceae bacterium
AGACGATCAGGTCTTCCATCTCTTCGGTAGTCTCCCGCGCCAGGGAAGCCTCGGGCCTGAGCCAACAGACCGAGGCAGCCTTTACCCAGGTTGCCGATGGCATCGAACGCATCTCGAAGAGCATGAACGGCATTTCCGTCCAGATGGACGTCATGAAGGACAATTCCACCCGCTTGGGTAAGGCTCTCGATTCCTTGGTTGCCGCTACGGGCGAAGTTGGAAGCGCAGGCGCCTCCGCCGACACCCTTTCCAGTGGAGTCGCCCTTCGTGTGGGTACGGTAGCCGATCTGTCCGGCGAGAACGCCCGCGCCCTTGCGGAGATGAGTGTTGGCCTCCACGAGGTGAACGAGGCTGTCGTCGAACTTGCCCGCCTGGGCGCCGACAACGCGCGATCGGTCAACGACCTTGAAGCCTCCATAATGCGTTTCAAGACCATCGACACCTCCAACTTCAAGGCCAGCGACGGCAGGCCACTGGTGTGGTGGACCCATGAAACCAAGGAAGTGCCGCCCGCACCGAAGGATCCCCAGGCCTGGCCGGAAAAGGACGCGCGTCGCTGGTACGCGTACGAGTATGCAGGCTGGGGCGTGAAAAAATTGCCCATGCCTGAATCACCCGCCGACGGTGCTCAGGGAAAGCGCGTCGCCTGCATCGTTTCCGGTTCCGCCCAGGACCATCCGTATATGGGAGCCTACTGCAACGGCGTGCGCAAGGTTGCCGAGGCTTTTGGCATCAAGGCCGAATTTTCCTTCTGTTCCTTCAACGCCGCCATACAGATCGAGAAATCGAAGGAAGCGGTGAAGACCAAGCCCGATCTGGCCATTGTACTGCCTGCGAGTGCTTCCGAGAGTGTCCCCATAGCCAAACTGTTTTACGAGAATGGCATTCCCCTCATCTTTTCCAACACCGTTCCGGAAGAAGAAAGCTTCAAATACTGCGCGGCGTGGACAGGCCCGGACGATTGGGGCCAGATGCGCGCCCTTGCCGGCCGCTTCGCCGAGAAAATGGGCAACTCCGGTGGCTATGTAGTGCTCCAGCATGTGCCCGGAGCAAGCCCCTTCTATTCGCGTACCTGGGGTCCTGTCACAGAACTGGCTAGGATCGCCCCTGGCATGACCTGCCTGGAAACCGCAGCCCTGAATTTCGATCCTGCCCAAACCGCCAAGGTTTTGGGGGACTGGCTGAAAAAATATGGCGACAGGCTGAGGGGCATCATCAGCGCCGACGACATGCACTACGGTAACGGCATACGGGAGGCCATGGAACGTTCCGGCCGGAAAGACCTGATCGCCATAGCCGCTGGTGCCAGCAAGGTCGGACTGGACCTGGTGCGGCGGGGAATCCTCGATTCTGTCACGTATCAATCCGCAGAGGGGGACGGTGCGCTGGCCATGAAAGCCGCTGTCGACTGGTTCAGCGGCCTTACCCTGGACCCTATGATCTATCTGCCATTCGAACTGATACACAAGGACAACGTGGAGAGGTATATGCCTGCTCAGTGGTAGCGTGAAAGGGGCGATGCCCCTTTCACGTTGGAGAATCGGCTTGCGCCAATTCTCCACGTCGCTTTGGAAGGATGCCCGTTTCAAATTCGAGAATCGGCTGGTGCCGATTCTCTGGCCGGGATCTGGAATCGGCTGGCGCCGATTCTCCACGCACCTGTAAGGCGATTTGTAATTGTAGGTAGCGGGTTTATACTATAAGCATGAGAACAGCCCTTGTTCAGTCCTTGCCGGTTTTCGGGGAAGAGGCCGCCAACCTTGCATCCCTCACAAGCGCGATCGCCTCGGTGGAGGCGGATTTCTACGTGCTGCCGGAACTTTGCCTTTCCGGTTACGATTTCAACGATCGCGCCGAAGCCGCGAGTCACGCCAACGAGGCGGGGTCAGACCCCATCGAGGCTCTCGCACGGGCGGCCACCGAACGCGGGGCCGGCATAGCCTTCGGCTTTGCCGAGAAAGCCACCGAAGCAGCCTCCGCCACCGGAACCGTCCCGGTCCAGCGTATCTACAACAGCGCCCTGCTCGCGTTCCCCGACGGACGACGCCGGGTCTACCGCAAGACCCACCTGTTCGCCCGGGAGAAGCTTCTCTTCGATCCGGGTGATACGGGCTTTTTCGTGGAGGAATTCCGCGGGCTCCGCGTCGGTGTCGCCATCTGCTTCGACTGGATCTTCCCCGAAAGCTTCCGCACCCTCGCGCTTAAGGGCGCGGACCTCATCGCCCATTGCTCCAACCTCGTGATGCCCTATTGCCAACGGGTGGATTATGCACGGGCCATAGAGAATCGCGTCTATGTCGCCACGGCGAACAGGGTAGGTGCCGAGACAAGGGGAGGGCGTTCCCTGCATTTCACCGGGGAAAGTGTTCTCGTCGCGCCAGACGGCGAATACCTGCTCCGACTCTCTCCTGAAAAGGCCGCCATCGATGTCTGCCGCGTGCACCCGGCGAAGGCCCGGAACAAGGCCCTGGGGGATCTGAACGACCTTTTCGCCGACCGCAGGCCGGAATTCTACAGTTAGCGTCCGCGTCCTGCCTTGCGCCAGGCGCCGGGGGTGAGGCCTTCACGCTTCTTGAAAGCCAGATGGAAACGTTGCAGGCTGCCGAAGCCGCTGGCTTCGGCTATGGTTTCAAGGCCGTAGTCGCTCTGGGACAAGAGGCGCTTTGCCCTGTCCAGACGGGCGTCGCGTATGGCTTCGTGCAGGGTCTTTCCCGTTGAAAGCCTGAAGCGCTTTTCCACGCTCCGCCTGCACGCAGGCAATTGTGCGCAGATTTTGCTTGCATTGATCTTGCCGTTTCCATCAGCCTGGATGCGCGAAATGGCCTGGGCCACCAAGGGGTCGTCGGCTATCAATATCCTGGTACTTTCCCGTTCGACTATGCGCACCGGAGCCACCGCCCGGGTGCGGCCCCTCTCCGTAGCCTCACCCCGCAGGGTCTGATCCAGCAGCGTCGCCGCAGCGACGCCTATGGCTTCGCAATCCAGTCTGACGCTGGATAGGGAAGGGTCGGCAAGCTCGCAGAGCAGGTCCTCGTCGTCCACTCCCAGCACGGCAAGGTCCGAAGGTACCCGGATGCCTGCGAGGGCGCAGGTCTCGGCGCCTTTAAGGCCAGCCACATCGTTACAGGCGAATAGGGCAGTAGGCGCCTGAAGCTTTCTCAGCCAACCGCCCAATACAGTCGTATCATTATCACGGTCCTTCCACCAGGCCAAGGGGCGCTCGAAAAGCGGAATATCCGCACGGGATGCTCCGCAGGCTTCGATGAAACCATCCCTCCGCAGTCTGGACCAGACGGTCCCTTCAACGCCGCAAAAGGCAAATCGCCTATATCCCAGGCCGCGCAAATATTCACCCGCGCGCCTGCCGGTGAGGAAATC
>CAXNJE010000292.1:0-3369 GCA_964202565.1 Breznakiellaceae bacterium
TGGCCTTTTTGAACGGTTGCCTCCAGCTGCTGGAGCCTAGCTCACCCCGCGGCCAGCGCCTGCCCATAGATTTCTTCTTCCGCTCCCTGGCCCAGGACCAACGGGAACGGTCCATCGCAATAGTGCTCTCCGGAACGGGCAGCGACGGCAGTCTTGGCATCCGTGCGATCAAGGGCGAAGCCGGCATGGTGATGGCCCAGAGCCCGGAGAGTTCCGATTACGACGGCATGCCCCGCAGCGCAATCGCCACTGGCATGGTCGACTTTGAATTGCCCCCCGCCGAGATGGCGGCATCCCTTATCGCCTATGCCGGACACGCCTTCGGAAAGGTGCCTCCCGAATCCATCCTGCCCACGGAAAAGGCCAATTCCCTCAAGAAGATATTCATCCTGCTCCGGGACCAGACCGGCCACGATTTTTCGCAGTACAAACCCAGCACCATCCTGCGGCGCATCGACCGGCGCATGGCTGTCCACCAGATCGACCGCATAGGCGCGTACGTCAAGTACCTGCAAGGCATGCCCGCAGAGGTACAGTCGCTGTTCCGGGATATGCTGATAGGCGTCACCAGCTTCTATAGGGATGCCGAGGCTTTTGACGCCCTGGAGAAAATGATAATTCCAAAACTTTTCGAGGGCAAGAGCCCGGATTCGCTCATCCGGGTATGGGTACCCGGGTGTTCCACCGGCGAGGAAGCCTATTCCATCACCATGCTGCTTATGGAACAGGTGGAAAAATTGAAGAAGAGCTTTGTCCTGCAGGTATTCGCCACCGACATCGACTCCCACGCAATCGCCACAGCCCGCTCGGGCATCTATCCTGCCAGCATCGCCATGGACATTACTCCGGAACGGCTAGCCCGTTTTTTCACTGCGGAACCCGCCAGGGAAGAGGGTATTCCGACTTCGTACCGCATCAACAAGAATATCCGCGACGCGCTGGTCTTTTCCGAGCAGAACGTGATCAAGGATCCACCCTTCTCCAAGCTGGACCTCATCAGCTGCCGCAACCTGATGATCTACCTGGGCGCCGATCTGCAGAAGAAGCTCCTGCCGCTTTTCCACTACGCGTTAAACCCGGGGGGCATGCTTTTTCTGGGAACTTCGGAAACCGTCGGCGAGTTTTTGGACCTCTTTGATGTCGTGGACCGCAGGGCAAAACTATACCAGGGCAAGAAGACTGCGACTAGGTTCATGGCCCTGGGCGGGATCCTTCCCCCGCTGACAACACCGGGCAGGCCGGTTCCGCGCGGCACGGAAAGAAAAGGGAAAGCCGACGCCAAGCTGCCGCTGCGGGAACTTGCCGAGCAGACGATGCTTAAAAAGCTTGCGCCTTCCAGCGCCCTCGTGAACAGCAAGGGCGACATTTTCTACCTCCACGGTCGTACGGGCCTGTACCTGGAACCTGCCACGGGCGAAGTGGGAAACTACAATATCCTTAAGATGGCCCGGGAAGGGCTGAAGGACGAACTGACCACTGCCCTCCACAAGGTTGTCCAAACCAAGGAGACCCTTAACCGTCCCGGGCTCCGGGTAAAAACCAACAGCCACTTTTCTGCGGTGGACCTGAGCGTCTGCCCCGCCGAGGACAGGGAACCGTCCTCACCAGACCTGTATCTGGTCATGCTGGAAGAAGGACAAGCCTTTGAAGCCGGCCACGAGGGGGAACTTTCTCCGCCCGGGGCCGACTCGGAGGATGCAAAGGTCCTTTCCTTGAAGCAGGAACTGCGGGCCAAGGAAGAATACCTCCAGAGCGCCATTGAAGAACTGGAGACCGCCAACGAGGAGCTGAAATCCTCGAACGAGGAACTGCAGTCGGTGAACGAGGAACTTCAGTCCACCAACGAGGAGATGGAAACCTCCAAGGAGGAGCTACAGTCGGTGAACGAAGAAATTGTTACGATAAACGCCGAGCTGCAGACCAAGGTGATGGACCTGTCGACGGTCAACAACGACATGAACAACCTGCTGGCCGGAACCGGAATCGCCACCGTTTTTGTCAACCACCAAATGCGCATCCTGCGCTTTACCCCCTCGGCCAATGCGATCATCAACCTGGTCAAGAGCGACGTCGGCCGGCCCATCTACCATTTCGTCAACAACCTGTCGGGCTACGAACGCATGAAGCTGGATATACAGGCGGTGCTGGACACCCTGATTCCCAAGGAAGTTGATGTGGCGACCGTGGACGGCGTATGGTTTACGATGCGCATCCTGCCGTACCGCACGATTGACAATATAATAGAAGGAGCGGTGCTCACCTTCGTTGACATCACCGAGCGCAAGCAGGCGGATTTTAGAATCAAGTCTCTGCTTGCAGAAAAAGAGCTCATACTAAAGGAAGTGAACCACCGCATCAAGAACAATATGAATACCGCAAGGTCGCTGCTGTCCCTGCAAGCCCAGAGTATGCACGAAGCGACCGCCATCACCGCGCTGGAGGATGCCGGCAAGCGCATGCTGAGCATGGAGGTGCTCTACGAAAAACTGTATCAATCGGTCGGATTTTCGGAAATGGCCATCACGGCCTACCTGGACGCGCTGGTTGAAGCGATCCTGAACAATTTTCCGGGCTATGAAACGGTTGCGATCCAGAAGCATTTCGATGATTTCATCCTGGATGCCAAACGCCTGCAGTCGCTGGGTATCATCATAAATGAGCTCCTGACCAACGTCATGAAGTACGCCTTTGCGGGAAGGAGCGACGGACGGATCCTGGTGTCGGCGACGCTTGCCTCCGGCCTGGTCACTGTCGTTGTGCAGGATAACGGAAACGGTATTCCCGCATCGATCGGTTTTGAAAAGAATACCGGTTTCGGCCTTGTGCTCGTGAAAGGGCTGACCGAACAATTGAACGGAGAAGCCAGGATCGAACGGGGCGATGGAACCAAAGTCATAGTGGAGTTCAAGCTTTGAACACGATTATCTTTTATATTTCCAAGCTCCTTAGGCCCCTGTTCACGTCTCCGCTGTTTCTCGTGCTGCTGTTGGTATTGGCAGTGCTTTTTTTGCTCAAGGCGGAAACGACAAAGCGCAAAGTATTGAAAGCTTTTGCGATCCTAGCCTGCATCGCCCTTTGGGCGTTTTCCCTGCCCCTTACGGCAAATTACCTGGCCAAGGCTTGGGAGAAGCCGCAGTCGGAACTGAAGGACTGCCTTGCGGGGGGGCCGTACCGGGCTATCGTCCTTTTGGGGGGCATGGTGGATCCGGAACGATCCGAGCCACAGCGCGTATCCGTGAACGGAGCCTTCGAACGGCTGAGCGCGGCGGCCGAGCTGTACCGCGCCGGGGCCGCGCCGGTTGTGGTAGTCTCGGGCGGCTCGGGCTCGATCGCCTACCCCGATAGGAAGGAGGCGCCCTTCATGGCCGA
>CAXNJE010000293.1:0-3295 GCA_964202565.1 Breznakiellaceae bacterium
GACGATTTCCTTGGCGATGGTGGCTTCCTCGTTCAGGGTGGGGAAGCAGAGCGAGATGGAAAGGCCGCGTGCGGTCTTGAGTCTGACGAGGGCAGCGACGTCCGAGAATTCTTCGTGGTGGAAGGTCCGTTTGGAAAGCCAGTTACCGGATTCATGCATCTCGGGACTCCTCGTCGAGGGCCATGAGGATGCCCGTTATCTGGGCCAGACCCGTATACAGCGACGGGATGCTCGCGTTGGCGCTGTCCTCGTGATAGTCGTTGCCGTTTGCAGCCCCTATGGTGATGGCGGGCAAGCCGCGCTTGAGGAAATAGTACAGCTCCGAGACGCTGGGGTATACGTTCGGTTCCAGCCCGAGGGCGCCGAACACCTGGACGGCGGCGGCGGTGAGCGGATGGGTCCAACCCAGGTTTTCCGCCCCCAGCTCGGCGGCAAGGTCAAAGATTACCTCCACCCTGCGTTCGTATCGGACCAGGTCGAGTATGGACCGGACCTTTTTCAACAACGATTCCAGCGCGTCGTTGGAGGTGCTCCGGAGTTCCACGCCTATCTTCACGCTGGTCGCAGGGGACCCGTACTTGAAGCCGCCGCGTATCATGCCCACCGTAACCGACGTTTCGGGCTTTTGCGGCAGTTCCAGCGCCAGCAGCATGTCGATGATATCGTTGGCGACGATGATCATGTTGGCTTGGGCGCCTCGGGAGCCCGGTTTGCGTTCGCAGATTATGTCCGCACGTACGACGGCTTCCGAAAAATAGTTCAGCCGCCCCAGCTCCCCTCCCTTGACGATGAGGACCGCGGCCGGCTTGGTGGCGAGGTTTTCGATGAATCGGTCCACGAGCACCAGGTTTTTGCTGCCCCGCATGGTGTTGGGCAGGCCTGCGAGCATGACGTTGGCCTTCAGGCTGATCCCTTCACGGCGGAATACATCCGGCAGGGACAGGACTGCGGCGGCGCCGATGGCGTTGTCCATAAGGCCTGGACCGGTAATGGTATCACCGGAAATGGAATAGTGGATGTCACCGGGCGGATTGTAAAGGGAATCGAGTTCGGCGCACACGAGCACCGGTGGACGGGAGGGGTCGGACCCCTTGATGATGCCGATGGGGTTGCCCTGCGGATCGGTGGTACATTCGTCGACGCCCAGTTCGGCAAGGCGGTCGGCGAAAAAGCGGGCCCGTACGCTGTAGTCGACGCTGGACATCTCGTCGTCGCTCTGCCAGGTACCGGCTTGGGAAGGAACCTCGCCCAACAGGACGACATTCCCTATCAGAAGCTCTTTCATGTTTGCGAGGGAATCCTTGAGCCCGCGTATCCTATCCAGGATCCCTTCCCTGTCTGACTGTACCAGCGTGTACCTCCTTGGGTTCATAGTCCGCCTCGGGCAGTTCCCGCGCGGGCCGTCTTGAATCAAGTATACGGCTAGAATGGCCTGCAGGCAAACCGGGTTGTCACAATCGCGAGCGCAACTCCGTGTAGGGGAACATGCGGTTGTACTCCATATAGCCGGAAAGCGCGTGGTGCTGCACCGTGGTGCCGCTTTCCTCCAGTACCGCTACCGGATTGAGGCCGCCCATGACGATGATGCCGCAGCAGCCCTCCCTGACGGGTATGTTCAGCAGGTCCCGCGAGGGTTTTCCTATCCTGAAAAAGCCGTTAAGGCCGATGGCTTCCAGTTTTTCAGCCAGCCCCAGGGCCAGCGGGTAGCTCTCCTCCGGTATTTCCCGGAACCCGGCGCCTATGCGGCCGTTCCCGTCGCGCACGGCCCCCAGGTAGTCGGTCATGCGGGCGCGTATGAACAGCTGAAGCGGGTCCAGGCTCGTGCCGTCGTAGTTTATGGCCTCCACAAAGCCGGTGGCCTCCCCGTTTTCCAGCTCCAGAAGGCCGCTGAACAGGGAGCGCATGGGAACCCCGTGTTTAAGGAAAACACCGTTAAGCGTCACCGAACAGACCGTGCAGAAGCCCACGCAGCCAGGCGGCACGACGATGGACCCCGCTTCCCCGCCAGATTCCACCAGGTTCACCATGCTTCCCATGGCGAAGCCCTTTTCGAACACCGCCTCTATCTCGCGCAGGTTCCTGCGGAAGGCGCCGCTCTCCACGATGGCGGTGTTGATAATGACTTTCCCGCGGTGCAGGGCCAGGTCGAAGTCCATGGCGTAGGTCATGCGGTCGATTTTCACGGACATGTAGCCCACGCGGTTGCTGAAGCGGCGTGCCTCCAGCATCGAACGGCCCTTTTCGGTGATTATCCGGCCCTGCCTACCCCTGGCCTCGGTCAGGCCTTCCTCGTCCAGGCGCTGCAGGTACAGGCGTATGGTGCGCTCGCTCAGGGAACTATCCTGTCCGGAGAGTACCTCTGCTATGCGGTTGCCGCTTTGGGGTTCGCTCTCGTCGGCGAGCACCCGCAGTATGGCCAGCTCGATGGTGCGTTTGTTTTCGTCTATCACGGCGCGAGTCTATACCCTCGATGCGCCTGGGGGCAAGCGCATGGGGAGGATTCTGGTTGACAAAAAGCCGGAATGGGCCTTATTCTGCGTATATCGGCATATACATGCCGAAGTATCGGCAACGCATTGCCGAAATAGGAGAAACCATGAGCAGCGCCTTTGTCGACACCATGATGTCGAGCATTACCGCCAGGAACCCGGCGGAACCCGAATTCCTCCAGGCCGTACGGGAAGTAGTCGAATCCATCGAACCGGTCGTTAAAAAACGGCCCGAGATAGCCAAGCTCAAGATTATCGAACGCATCGTGGAGCCCGAGCGGCAGATCATGTTCCGCGTGCCCTGGGTGGACGACAAGGGCGAAATCCAGGTGAACCGTGGTTTCCGCGTCCAGTTCAACTCCGCCATCGGCCCCTACAAGGGCGGCCTGCGCCTGCATCCCTCGGTCAACCTGGGCATCATCAAGTTCCTGGGCTTCGAGCAGGTCTTCAAGAACGCCCTCACCACCACGCCCATCGGTGGCGGCAAGGGCGGCAGCGACTTCGACCCCAAGGGAAAGAGCGATTTTGAGGTGATGCGCTTCTGCCAGTCCTTCATGAGCGAGTTGTACCGCCATGTGGGTCCCGACACGGACGTACCCGCCGGCGACATAGGCGTGGGCGCCCGCGAGATCGGCTACCTGTTCGGTCAGTACAAGAAACTGACAAACAGCTTCACCGGCGTGCTCACCGGCAAGGGCCTGGCCTACGGCGGCTCGCTGGCCCGCAAGGAAGCCACCGGCTACGGCCTGGTGTACTTCACCACCCGCATGCTGGAAGCCCGCAAGACCGACTGGAAGGGCAAGAAG
>CAXNJE010000294.1:0-3263 GCA_964202565.1 Breznakiellaceae bacterium
GGAACTTACCGAGCTTTCGGAACGCGCCAGGATAGGCGCACTGGGTCCCGACGAAATGGCGGGCCACACCATGACGGTGAGCAATCTGGGCATGTACGGCGTCACCTACCTGCGCCCCGTACTCAACCTGCCGGAAAGCGTCATCCTCGGCGTGGGAGCCTCCGAGCTGCGCCCAGTCTACCGTGACGGCGGCCTGTTCCCCCGGGAAATCCTACCCCTCAGCCTCACCTTCGACCACCGCCTGGTCGACGGTGGTCCGGCGGCCGCTTTTCTGCGCGACGTATGCCGCGCCTTATCGCCTGCACTCATCGAGGAAGGTCGCTCATGATCAGCCTGAACAAACGCGTCATGCCCCTGGTCCGGCGCCTGATCGACGATGCAGAAGCCCTCGGTTGCCGCTACTTCCAGCTGGAAAACGGCGCCCACGTCATCGACATGGGCATAGCGGTTCCGGGAGGCTGGGAAGCGGCGAAACTTTTTACCCGCATAGACATCGCCGATCTGGGCAGCGTCGAACTCAGGGATTTTCCCCTGGACGACAAGCTGAGCGTGCCTGGGGTCGAAGTCTTCATAGACAAGGTTGAGTTGGCCTGCCTGCTCAGCCAGATCGCCGGCCTGAGCGTGGGAGGTGGGGAGTTCGCCGCCATCGGTAGCGGACCCGCCCGGGCTCTGGCTGCCAACGCGAAAGACTCGAAGGACCATTGCTTCGACCACAGCGCCTACCGCGATTCCGGCGCCCCCGCGGTTTTAGGCATACAGATGACCAAACTGCCCGACGCCGCCCTGGCCGCCGACTGCGCCCGCCGTTGCGGCGTCAAGCCGAGCGAACTCTACCTGCTCGTCCACCCCAGCGCCTCGGTCGTCGGCGGTGTGCAGGTATCTGCGCGCATCATCGAGCAGACCATCAACAAGATGATGCGAGTAGGCTTCGACCTTTCCCAAATCGTCTCCGCCCGCGGCTACTGCGCGGTCTCACCCCTCAGCGACGACGAGCTTGAAGCCATGGGCCGCATCAACGATTGCCTGCTTTATGGTGGCGCATCCTTCTTCGAGGTCCGCTGCGAGGACGCCGAAATCGAGAGCGTCATCGGCAAGATCGTCACCGAAAGCTCCCGCGATTATGGCAGGCTCTTCAAGGACCTCTTCATCGAGGCCGACAAGGATTTCTACAAAATGGATCTGGACATCCACTCGCCCGCCAAGGTCCAGATGTACAACGTAAGGACCGGCCACATCTTCACCGCCGGTGCAATACGTAGGGACCTGCTCAAGAAAAGCTTTTTCGGTTTGGTTTAGGTTCTGGTGTGAAGCGGGTTCAACGAACCTTGTTGAGCCTCCATCCACTAAGTATATCCTTTATTGACCGGCTCCGAGTCCGCTAGTATCATGAAGTTATGGAAAACAAGGTACTGAAACCGGATGCTGATCATTTCACCTATGGCGATTACGCCAAATGGCCGGAAAACGAGCGGTGGGAGCTTGCAAACGGGGCCGCCTACGCCATGAGCCCTGCGCCCGGTTGGTCCCATCAGCAGTTGGTGCTGGAGATAGTCATTCTCTTCAAAGACTGGCTCAAGGGAAAACCCTGCAGGGCTTTTGTCTCACCGGTCGACGTTTTCATTCCGGCTCCGGGACAAAAACTGGACGATATCAATTCCGTGGACACCGTACTGCAACCCGACGCCGGTATTGTATGCGATCCATCCAAAATCACTCCCCGGGGAATCTGGGGTGCCCCGGATCTGGTGCTCGAGGTCTTAAGCCCGTCTACCGTGCTCCGGGACATGAACCAGAAACGGCCCTTCTACGAAAAAGCCGGAGTGCGAGAATACTGGTTATTCGACAGCCATGCCGAATATGCCATCATTTTTCAGCTTATGGAAAACGGAACTTTCGATCAGGGCATTACGTACAAGGAAAACGACCTGGTTCCCAGCACCATTTTCCCGGGCTTGTCGGTGTCCCTGCAGGAACTCCGACAACTCGTAAACAGCTGATCACCAGGCGCGTCCTTGAGGTAGTAAAGCCGGACTGGCCGCTTTTACCCCTTCACAATCCTTGTGCCGTTCTTTCCCGCCAGCGCGTCGGAAAGGTGCGCCGGGTCGGTGATGATGCCCACGTTCCCGCTGGACTCCACGAAATCGATCATGGCCTCGATCTTGGGCAGCATGCTGCCGGGCGCGAAATGGCCCTGCTTCGCCAGCTCCCGCAATTCCTTGGTGTTCACCGTTTCAAGGCTCTTCTGGTCCGGCTTGCCATAATTGACGCACACCTGCTCGACAGCGGTGGAGATGATCATCAGGTCGGCGCCTATCAGCTTGGCTAGAAGGGTTGCCGCGTAATCCTTGTCGATCACCGCTTCCAGGGGTTTCAGGCCTTCCGCGGTTTCCATCACCGGGATGCCGCCGCCTCCCGCCGCAATCACGGTTACGTTGGCCGCGATCAGCGCCTTGATGGACTCGAGTTCCACGATGCTACGGGGTTTGGGGGAAGGTACCACGCGCCGGTATCCACGGCCAGCGTCCTCCACCACGCTCCAGCCCTCATCTTTAGTATGCTTCTCCGCCTCTTCCTTGGTCATGAATGAGCCGATGGGCTTGGTGGGGTTCTTGAAAGACGGATCGTCCTTATCCACGACTACTTGCGTCACGATGGTGGAGACGGGCTTTGTCAGCCCCAGCTTGCGGAATTCGTTGTACATACCCATCTGCAGGTTGTAGCCGATAGCGCCCTGGGTGTCCGCGACGCAGCTGTCCAGTGGAACCGGGTGCAGCACGCTCAAGGCCAGTTCGGCCCTGCGCAGGATGAAGCCCACCTGGGGTCCGTTGCCGTGAACAATGACCACCCGGTGCCCGTCCCGCACAAGCTTGACGAAATGGGCCGAAGTTTTCTGCGCGGCGGCGTACTGGGCGGCGATGGTGATTTTCTTGGGATCCTCTATAAGCGAGTTCCCCCCGATTGCGATGACGATGAGTTTGCTGTCCGACATGGTTCCTCCTGTTTGCATTCCAAAAAGCGCCCCAAAATCACGGGCTAAAAAAGCGTTCTAGGTTTTCTTCAGTTTCGATAGTATGAATTCCGGTGTAAGCGGAATTCTGTCCAGATACACACCCCCCAGGGCGTGGCTTGCCGCGTTCAGCACCGCCCCGGCTATTCCGTCGGTGGCGCACTCGCCTATGCTCTTCGCACCGAAGGGCCCGGCGCTTTCCGGGTCTTCCACGGTAAGGATGCGGATCTCCGGCATGTCCGCCGCCTTGAACATG
>CAXNJE010000295.1:0-3257 GCA_964202565.1 Breznakiellaceae bacterium
CACCTTTTGCTGCTCTATCTCCAGCGCGTTCTTTTCGGAGGCCGTTTTGGCCGCCGCTATGGCCCTGTCCCGGGCGGCTATCTGGGCCTCCAGGGTCGCCAGCTCCGATGACGCCCTGTCACGCTCGGCTCTGGCGCGGGCAGTCACCATCTCCATGCTGACAAAATAAAACGGCTCCTTCATGCCGTCGTCCACGCGGGGCTGCTGCTTGTTGCCGGAGAGCGAGGCAACCTCTGCCTTTATGTTGCGCATCATGACAGTGAGTTCCAGCCCCGGTTCCCGGATTTGCTTGATGAGCGCACCGGAGAATACGCCGTTCCTTCCGGTCCCGTCCTGGGCAACGTCGCCCGGGCTGGTGGCGTAGGCAATCAATGAATTTACCGTCTTTGGCGCGGCAACCACGGCCAGTCCTCGGGTTCCCGACCTTGAGGCACCGGGAAAGGGGTTGTCCCGGCAAGAATCCAGAAACACCAGGGTGGTACGCACGCCGGTGGCTTCCATCTTACCCACCACCGTATCCACTGCGACTGCGCGGGACTTGACGGAGGCCACGTCGTCTATGCGCGGGCTCACCGGTATAAGGTAATTCATGCCGTCCACCGCCACACCATGACCGGCATAATAGAACAGGCCGGTGTCAGCGCCCTTCAGCCTTGCGGTAAAGTCGTTCACAGCCTTTTCCAGCGCCTCAAGGCTGGCATCCTTTACCAGGGTCACCTCGAAGCCGCTATCCTTGAGCGCGGTGGCTACATCGTCCGCATCGTTGGGAGGATTCTTCAGCGGATTGGAGGCGTAGGCCCCGTTGCCTACCACGAGAGCGGAACGGCGGGGAAGCGCCGCCTGGGCGGAGGCGGCAAGGGCAGCCAGGACGAGGAACGCTGAAAGGAAAACAAGGCGGAGCGAAGGCCAGGTTTTAGGCATGTTGTTTCTCCAGTTATAAATATATACAAATCCGGTGGATTACTGGTTTTCTGGTTTCGCGTCGGTAGCTGAACGCAGGGCTGCGGCAAAGCCGTCGAGGTCGGTTTCCAACAGGGGCACCAGTTCCCGGAAAATGGTGATAAGAAAGTCCGTCTTTCGCCAGTCGAAATCCAGCTCGAAATAGTAGCGTTTGAAGTGGCGGAAGCGCATGAGCTCGGCGAGCCGTTGGTAACTTGCCGCCGAAATCACGCGGGGGCGGATGCCCTGCACTTCCAGGGTCATTTTCTCCAGAAGGTCCGCGTGCCAGCGGTGGCTGTCCAGATGGTTTTCGAAAGCCTGGGAGATGCGAAGAAAGAGGGTTTCCACGGCCGTGTAGGCGTTCTCCAGAATCTGCACGGGGATGAGCACGCTGTCGGAGGTCTTCCCCAATACGGGAAGGATATCGGACTCGAAGCCATCCAGGCGCCTGAGCATCTCAAGCATCAACTGCTTTGTTTGCCCTATGCGGGCGGGGATTTCATCGAAGCGGTCGTTCATGGATCAGCACTCCTTTTTTTATTATATCTTCGGCGTAGGTTGGATGGATGGTCTCGAGCTGCACGATGTGGAGAGGGAACCGGGTGAGTTTTTGCGCCATCCCGTACAGTCGGAAAAACCGCTCCGCGTCGACTATGCCCGCTACCGCCACATCTATATCTGAAATATCCTGGAAAGTAGTTCCCTCCACCAAGGAACCCCACTGGTAGATTTTCTCAGGATCGAACTCCCTGATGATCATTTCCACGATCGAAGCGAAGTCTTCCCGTGCCCTCGCAAGGTTTTCCTTCCGTTGCGCGGCTTCTTCCCGGCGTTTGCGTTGGATGAAGGCTCGCATCGTGACGATGCCATTTGGCTCAGCTTCCATGAGTCCCAGTATACGCCTCCAAGTGAGAAGTTGCCAATCAGAGAACAGGTGGCTATGTACCCGTTGCTATTTACCCGGGTCGTTGGGCTTTCGCTTCCGAGCTGCCAGTTTCCACAGCGAGATTAGCAGGCCGATCTTGCCGAACAGGAGCCAGTAGAGCAGGGCCAATAAGAGGAGCGAGGGGACGCCAAACACCACGAGGGCTACCAGGAAGGCGATGGCGGAGGAGACGAAGCCGCCGAAATTCCGCAGTACGTCAGCAACCTTGTCGCCGACGCCGGGTTCGTAGGCGGTCGTTTCGGAGGGAGGGGGAACGAGCCCGAGGTGGATGGTGGCGAAGTCCACGAGGTTGGCGAGGGCGCTGAATTTGCCGCCCAGAACGTCGATCTCGTCCTGCAATTCCGCGAGGCGGGTTTCAACAGCCATGATGTCGTCGATGCTGCGGGTTTGCTTGAGGTAGGACCGGAAGGTGTCGGCCAATTGGCGCTTGGTCTTGAGGCGGCCTTCCAGATCGAAGTATTGGAGGGTAACATCCTGGCTCTCCTCGTTCCGTGAAAGCACCTTGCCCAGGGGCGGCAGAAAACCGAGGGCTTGTTCATACTTCGCCTGCGGAACCCGGATGGTCATGTTCAGGTAATCCTCACCCGCATCGGTGGAGGAGATGTAGCCGGAAAAACCCCTGACCATTTCCGTCACCGCTTTTTCGGCTATTACCAAATCCTGCACCCTGACAGTGAGGGAGGCGGTCTTGATCAACTTTCGCGAACCTTCCGGCAAGGCGGGAACCGCAGATTCCGGAGACGTGGTTTCGGGGGAGCTTGATTCGGAAGAGGCAATTTTGGGGGCAGCGCCTGAATCGGAGAATTGCTCATCTGCCATCGGGCTGGCGGCCATTGCAAGGGTGGACGGCGCCTCCGCCATTTTCCGGCTTTCTTCGTACTGGGCTGGCTTGGGGGTTCCATAAGCCCTGTCGTAGGCTTGCGAGCAGGAGATCAGCGCAAACGTCAGCGCGAGGGCCAACGTCAGCATACCAATCAGGATAGAAGTTACTTCAACGAAAGATCGGCTAGTCCTGCCCTTCCTGTCCATGATCCCCCCAATATCGCTGATCCAAGAAATCAACTCACGTATCTTTTCTGCCGCGGGCCATCAGAAGTTTCCCGCTACGGACGCTTTCAAGTATACCGTATTTTTCGAGCATCAGCTGGAAGGCGTTCAGCTTCGCGGTCTTGCCGGTGGCCTCGAAGGTGATCGAGTCCTCGGTGAGGTCGACGCTGCGGGCGCGGAAATGGTCGCCGAGCTGGAGCAGCTCCGTACGTTTTTCTACCGGGCAGGAAACCTTGATGAAGGCTATTTCCCCTTCGATGATTTCCTCCCCCGTATGGTCCGCCACGTGGACCACGTCCACGAGCTTGTCCAGCTGCTTGATGAT
>CAXNJE010000296.1:0-3168 GCA_964202565.1 Breznakiellaceae bacterium
CCATATCTATCCCGGCCTCGCCATAGCAAGCGCCCTGAAGGACCGTCTGGATTGCCGCCTTGTCTGGATAGGAGCCGACGGTGGAATGGACCGCTCCCTCGTCGAGGCTGCCGGCATCGAATTCCGGGGAGTACCCTCGGGCAAGCTGCGGCGCTATTTTTCCCTCAGGAACGCGGCCGATGTGCTGCGGGTACTCGCCGGGTTTTTCGCTTCCCGCCGTATCCTGCGCGAACTGCGGCCGAGCCTGCTTTTTTCCAAGGGCGGTTTCGTGAGCGTCCCACCCTGTGCCGCGGCGGCTAACCTGGGGATTCCCGTGTTCACCCACGAATCGGATTACAGTCCGGGCCTGGCCACCCGCCTGAATGCCCGCTGGGCGGAGCGCGTCCTGGTGGCCTACCCCGAGACGGTCCAAGCCCTGCCGGAGGGAGTCCGGGGGAAAGCGGTCGTGACGGGCAATCCCGTGCGCAACGACTTCCGCAAGGCCTTCGCAGAAGCTGGCAGGCGCTTTTTGGGGATCGGACCCGACGAACGGGTGCTGCTCGTCCTGGGCGGCAGCCAGGGCGCCCGGCAGGTAAACGAACTGGTATGGGCGGTCCTGCCCAAGCTGCTGGAGACCTACGTAGTCGTCCACCAGACCGGACCCGGCCTCGCCTCGGGGGCTCCCTCGGCACCGGGGTATAAACCCTACGAATACCTGCGCGACGAGTTGCCCTCCATCCTGGCAGCCGCCGAGCTGGTCGTGGGCAGGAGCGGGGCGGGCACGGTCTGGGAAGCGGCGACGGCGGGGAAGCCCATGGTCCTTGTTCCCCTTTGCGGTTCCGGCACCCGGGGCGACCAAGTGGAGAATGCCGCCTATTTTGAAAAAAAGGGCGCCGCTTTCAGCCTGGAGGGCGAAAGGGCCGATACAACCACTTTTGCGGAAACCATCGGACGCATCTCCGGCGATGCGGGACTCCGTGCTAGTATGGCAACTGAAGCTGCGCTCCTGGGCGCCATGGATTCCACGCGCCTATGTACCGATCTGATTCTGGAAAGACTGGGAGGTCTAGCATGAATATCGCCACGATCGATATCGTCTTCGGTTCCGTCGTGCTCATTCTCGTCGTACGTTGCGCCCTGAAGGGCTTCCTGGATGAATTCCTTTCCATGGCCGGGATCGTGCTGGGCGTGCTCGCCGCGGTACTCCTTTTCAGACCCGGGGCGGCCTTTGTGCGGGACTCCCTGGGTTGGACCGTCCTGCCGGAACTCATCGCCTTTGTCGCCCTGTTCCTGATCGTTTTCATCGTGGTCAAGATAGTGGAAAAATTGGTGGGCGATATAGTCGAGAAGGTGAACCTGACCGGGCTGGACAGGGTATTCGGCGTACTCCTTGGCTTGGTCGAGGGCTTGCTTGTCGTCTCGGTGGTTCTTTTCATCCTTTCCATCCAGCCCCTGTTCGACCCGGCTGCCCTGCTTGAGCGCAGCCTGTTCGCCAAGTATCTCATGCCCCTGGTGAGCCTGGCCGGCGAAAGCGCGGCTGCCGCCGTCAAAGGCAAGTAGGCGCGATGTTCGAGAACGTCTTGGGCCAGGCTGCCTGCACGCGACTGGCCGCCGACCTTGCTTCGGCCTCGTTGCCGCCGGCGCTACTTTTCGCGGGACCTTCAGCCTCCGGGAAGGGTACCGCCGCCCTCGAACTGGCCCGGGCCCTCTCCTGCGAAAAAGGCGACGCCGCCTGGAACTGTCCCTGCACCTCGTGCGAGTCCAACCGTGCCCTTTCCCACCCCGATGTGCTGTTGCTTGGCCCGCGCGCGTTTTCTTCAGAGATAGCCGCCTCCGCCACCGCCTTCCTGCGGGACCCTCCGTCGACCGCACGGGTTCTTTTCCTGCGTTCGGTGCGCAAATTGCTGCTCCGTTTTTCGCCGGTCCTCTGGGAAGGGGACGAGACCAAATTCGCCAAGGCCGCCGTTCTCTCATTGTCCATAAACGAGGACCTGGAAGAGCTGAACCCCCTGTATCCCCTGCCGGAAGGTACCCAGCTGCGCAAGCTGGTGGAGTCCGTGCAGGCCGCTTCGGTAAAACTCGAATCGGAGGGTGTCGCGGATTCGGTGCCCATAAGTCAAATCCGGCGGGCCTCCTATTGGACCCGCCTGGCCCCCAACGGTAAGAAAAAACTCCTGTTCATCGAGGGTGCTGACCGGATGCAGGAAGGTTCGCGGAATGCCCTACTCAAGATACTGGAGGAGCCTCCTGAAACGGCCATCCTGGTTTTGTCCACTACGAGGCGGGGAGCGCTCATGCCCACCATCCTGTCGCGGGTGCGTCCCTACGTCTTCGTTGCCCGTGACGAAGCGGTGGAGCGCGATGTGGTGCGCCGTGTCTTCCGCGACACGGAAGCCGCAGACGCGCCCGGCGCGCAAGCGGGAGCCGGTCGCAAAAAGAGCTTCATCTCCGAGTACCTGGATGGCTTCCTTCCCGCGTCACCCCGGGAACTTGAGGAATCCGCCGTCCTGTTTTTGGCCTCCACCATCGCGGCGGCCGAATACCGCGTGCGGACTGAAAGCCTGGGTGCCACCCGACGGGGCCCGCAACCTCAGCGTGGTTCCGTGGGCGAACCGCTTTCCATCCTGGCAACCCTCGCCAAGGGTTTGGGACCCCAACCCGCGGCACTCCCCCGGGAGGCCCGGCTCGCCGTCGCAGCCCTGATGGAAGGGGCGCATAAATTCGAGCCCCGCTCGTTGTTCACCTCGTTCCTGGAACGGTTGTTGACCCTGTGCTCCGGTTCCTTGCGGGACCTGCGGAGCGAGGCCCTTTCCCTGCAGCTCGCGCAGGACTGGTCCCAGGCCGTGCGGGCTGCGGATTCCGCCGTGGGTACCTACAACCAGAACCCGCCGCTCGCGCTGGAACGGCTTTTCGGCGCTTTCTCGGACGCCCTGACAGCCGCCGCCAACAACGGAAAGCGCCCATGAGGACCTTCATCGAACGGGCAATGCGCAAGCTTCCCAAAATGACGGCGGAGCAGATCACCGACCTCCTGTTGTCCATCGCGGCTGAGAACGAGCGGCTGGAATCCGTAATGGACTCCCTGGTGGAAGGGCTTCTGGTCTGCGATGCCGACCACAACCTCATACTCGTCAACAAGACGGCCGAGCGCTTCTTGCCGCTGGTGGCCCACGACCAGGCGGAGCGTCC
>CAXNJE010000297.1:0-3146 GCA_964202565.1 Breznakiellaceae bacterium
CACCGCCGCGACCTCGCGCCACAGGCGGGAGGACTCCAGCACGTTGGCCTTGTCCACCACGCAGAGTTTTTTCCGCCGGAGGAGAGCAGCCCGGTAACCGGCGCGCAGCACGCGCTCGATCTCGGACTTGGAGTACATTTCCGTGTCAAAAGCGGCGTTGCCGTCGGGAGTCCTGCCGCGCTCGCCGAAGTACAGGCCGCCGGTCAGCTCGCGGACGATGAGCAGGTCGAACTCGGCCTTGCCATTTTCATTGCTCGCGATGAGGACTTCGTCCTTGATGGGACAAGCCGCACGGAGTTGGGGTAAAAGCGCTGCAGGGCGAAGGTTGGCGTAGACGCCCAAACCGGAACGCAGGCCCAGCAAAGCGCGCTCGGGACGCAGGTGGCCGGGAAGGTTTTCCCACTGGGGTCCGCCGACCGCGCCTAGAAGCACGGCGTCGCAGGCCTTGGCGCTTTCCAGGGTTTCCGCCGGCAGGGGCTCGCCGCATTCGTCTATGGCCTTTCCGCCGGCGGAGAGTTCGACATAATTGAACACATGCCCGAAGCGGTCACCCACCGCATCCAGAATTTCTACCGCTTCCTGTACGACATCGGGACCGATTCCGTCCCCGGGTATCAAGGCAATTGCATAGTTCATCGTTTCATTCCTCCTGTAATAGGTCTTGTCACAGATACGGTTTGTAACGCCGTTCGATGTCGCGGATCAGCTTGTACTCGATGGAATCGACCAAGGCAGCCCGGCTGGCGTCGATGATGTCGGTGGAAACGCCCACGGTGGTCCAGGTATCCTGGCCGTCGGTGGATTCGATGAGAACCCGGACCTTGGCCGCTGTGGCGTCGTTCCCGTCGATGACACGCACCTTGTAGTCAGACAGGCGCACGCGGCCGAGTTCGGGGAAGAACCTTTCCAGTGCACGGCGCAGCGCACCGTCCAGGGCGTTCACCGGTCCGTCGCCTTCGGCGGCGGCTATCTCGGCCCTGCCGTCGACGATCACCTTTGCCCACGCGTTGGAACAGGTCGCCGACTCAGTGGCGGGATGCTCGCTCACCACCCGGTAGCGGTCGATGCGGAAAAGGGGCTGGTAGCGGCCCAGCTCGCGCCGTACCAGAAGTTCGAAGCTCGCATCGGCGCCCTCGAATTGCCAGCCTTCGGATTCCAGTTCTTTCAGCCTGGCGGCCACGGCTGCCGCGACGGGGTGGTCCTTGGTGATGGAGGGGTCCACCTTTTTTGCGCGCTCGGCGATGGCCGAACGGCCGCCCACCTCGCTCATCAGGAAACGCCTGTCGTTGCCGACCTTTATGGGGTCGATATGCTCGAAGGAAGCGCGGATTTTGAGGATGCCGTCGGCGTGCATGCCCGCCTTGTGGGCGAAGGCATGGGTGCCCACGTAGGGCATACCGTCGGGGACACCCACGTTGGCCACCTCGGCCACCCGGCGGGCCAGCCCGGAGATAAGGGCCAGGCGGCCTTCGGGCAGGCAGCGGAGTCCCAGCTTGAGTTCCAGGCTGGGCACTATGGCCGCCAGGGCCGCGTTTCCGCAGCGCTCACCGAAACCTACAAGGGTGCCTTGTACGTGCCGGGCACCCGCCATCACGGCCAAAACGGAATTGGCGCTGGCCATACCGGCGTCATCGTGGGCATGGATGCCAACCATGGGCTTGCCTTCGCGGTTGGGGCTCGAAATTTTCTGCGTCAGGTCCAGGACCTTGCGCACACCCTCCTGCACGAAATCGGGGAAGCAGCCGCCATTGGTATCGCATAGCACGATGCGATCGGCACCAGCCTCAATCGCGGCGCTCAAAGTCGATAGTGCATAATCGGGATTGGCCTTCCACCCGTCAAAGAAATGCTCGGCGTCGTAGATCAGGATCTTGCCCGCGTCCTTGAAGTAGGAGATCGTCTCGCGGATCATGGCCAGGTTTTCGTCCAGACCGGCACGCAGGACCTCGGTGACGTGGAGGTCCCAGCTCTTGCCGAAAAGCACGATGGCCTCGGTCCCCGCGGACAAAAGACTGCACACGTTGGGGTCATCCGACGGCACCACGCCTTTCTTGCGCGTGGCGCCAAAAGCACACAGCTTGGCAGTCTTGAGGCCAAGGTCTCCGGCGGTACGGAAAAATTCAAGATCCTTGGGGTTCGAGCCCGGATTGCCCGCCTCTATCCATGCGACACCCAATTCATCCAGCGCATGGGCGATGGAAATCTTGTCCTGGACCGAAAAGGTTATCCCCTCGCCCTGCGCGCCGTCCCGCAGGGTCGTGTCGAATATTTCCACCTCCGGCCTAAAAACCGCCACATCATGCATGGTTGGACCCGTTTCCCGAGCCAAGGCCTTCAAAGGAGGCCAATTCCCATTCCATGGCGTTGATCGCGGCGATGTAGGCCTTGATCGTGGCCTCGATGATGTCGGTGGATAATCCGTGGCCGTTCCAGTGCTTGCCCTCGAAGGCGATCTTTACCGTGGCATCGCCCTGTGCGTCCTCGCCGCCGGTAACCGCCCCCAGATCGAAGGCTTCCAGTTCCAGCTTTTTACCAATCACCGAATCGATGGCCTTGAAGGCCGCGTCGATGGGGCCGTCGCCCACCGCCACCTTCTCCAGGATCTCGCCGTCCTTCCGCACCAGCCTGATCGTGCTGGTCGCCGTAAGGGACGAACCTGAATTGACGACCCAGCGGTCCAGTTTGTACGTTTCCGGCACCGTGGCGGAGGCGCCCCGGACCAGGGCTTCGATGTCCCTGTCGCCTACTACTTTTTTCTTGTCCGCCAGGATCTTGAATTCCGCGAATACAGCCTCCATCGTCGCGGCGTCCAGTGTAAAGCCCAATTCCTTGAGCCTGTCCTCGAAGGCGTGCTTGCCGGAATGCTTGCCCAGGACCATGCGGTTTTTTGGCAGGCCGATGGATTCGGGGGTCATGATCTCGTAGGTCGAGCGGTTCGCCAGCATGCCGTGCTGGTGGATGCCTGCCTCGTGGGCGAAGGCGTTCTCGCCGACGATTGCCTTGTTCGGCTGCACCTTGACGCCGGTAACCTGCGAAACCAGGCGGCTTGTGTTATAGATCTGGCTGGTGTCGATACGGCATTCCAGGTTCAGAAGATCCTTGCGGGTGCGCAAGCCCATGACGATTTCTTCCAGGGAGGCGTTTCC
>CAXNJE010000298.1:0-3144 GCA_964202565.1 Breznakiellaceae bacterium
TCGGGCTGGGCGGATTTGGCTTCCACCCCTCGGCGTCCTGCCTCGGGGTTCCAGCCCGTCTACGCGTCTCGTCGTACTTCCTGTACGACGCCCCCTCCGCACGCTCATCGAATCGCGTGCTCCAGGGTACGACGCTCCGTTTCAAATCCGCCCAGCCACCACCAAAAAGGCAAGGCCGCCCAATTGGGCGGCCTTGGACATTACTATCGGGCTGGGCGGATTTGAACCGCCGACATCTTGGTCCCGAACCAAGCGCGCTAGCCCCTGCGCTACAACCCGAAGAACAGCAAAGAAAAGAAGAAAAAGCCCGTCCAGGATTGGACGGGCTACACGGGAGCGACGGGGCTCGAACCCGCGATCTCCGGCTTGACAGGCCAGCGCGATAACCAGCTTCGCTACGCCCCCGTTACGGACGTGAATATAACGGAGACGGTTCAACGTGTCAAGCGCCGCTGAAGATGAAAATCGGGCTATATTGACGACCCCGGCGGCTCGTGGTATGGTTTGATCCCGTCGGCAAAGGGTTCCCCTATCCGTCGCTATCCGTCCGCATAACACGCAGTGAGGTACGTTTTCATGGCATCCAAAGAGAAAAAGCCCCTGGTAGAGCACAAGGATTCCGCGATGGCCGAGTTGGGCCGACGTTTCAAGGCAAATCCCTTTATTTTCATCGGCACCATACTTATCCTTCTGATAACCATAGTCGCCTTCGTACTCGTTCCGGCATTCGCGCCCCAGTCGGGTTCGGGTGAAAGTTCCCTGACCTTCGGTTCCTACGATGGTGAACTGATAAGTTATATGCCTGGGAACTTCTTCGCTACCCAGAGGGATTACTACAACCAGCAATTTCGCGATTCCGGGGATGATCAGAATATCCAGATGGCGGCCTTCCAGATTTGGCGGGCAGCTTTTGAAAGTACCGTTGTTCGCACCGCGGTGCTTCAGCGCATGAAAAAAGACGGATTCCGGACCCCCGAGGTACTTGTCGATCGGCGTATGGCCGAATATCCCTTATTCCAGGAAGAAGGCCGATTCTCGGCAGCGAAATACAGGGCCCTTTCAGACGCGGAACGCATGTCGATACGGGATACGCTCAGGGGCGATGTCGCCTATTCAAGGTACATGAACGATATTTTGAACCTCAGGACTCCAGAGGCTGAAAAAGCCTTCATGAAGACCTTGGCATCACCGGAACGCAGTTTCGAGTTTGTGCTGTTCCCTTTGTCCACCTACCCCGATTCAGAAGTATCGTCATTCATTTCCAGTCAGATGGACCTTTTTAAAAGTTTAAGGCTTTCCAGAATAACGGTTTCTTCCAGCGAGGCCGACACGAAGAAGGTTCTTGCCTCCGTAACGGCCGGTACCCTTAGCTTTGAAGAAGCAGCCAAGCAGCATTCCAAGGACGAATTGGCCGACAAGGGCGGGGACATGGGCTTCAAGTACGCCTTCGAACTGAAGACCGAAATAGCCGATGATGCCGTCAGGAGTACGGTAATTTCATTGGCTAAAGGCTCTTTGAGCGAAGTCATCAAGGTTGCCAACGGCTGGGCTTTCTACCGTTGCGAAGAGGCGGCAAAAACCGCCGATCCCGCCGAATCGGCCATCCTCATCCGTGCCAGGGATTATCTGACCCGTTTCGAACGGGGCCGTATGGAAGACTGGTTGCTTGCAAAGGCCGGCAAATTCGTCGAAACCGCACAGAGCGGCGGATTCGCGGCGACCGCTGCCAGCACGGGACTGGAAATCAAGAAATTTGGCCCACTCCCCCTCAACTATGGCGATGTGGAAATTTATCGTTCAATCCAATCCTTCAACCTTCAGGAACTGTCCGGTGCCTCCACAAACGCGGCGTTCTGGACGGCTGCCTTCTCCACAAAACCCGGATCGCTTACCAAGCCGGTATCTGTGGGTGACGACATCCTGGTGCTGCATGTGTTGGAGGAGACGAAGCCACTCGAGGAAGCCACTTCGATCATCGATTTCTACTATCCCTACGTTATCAGCCAATATGCCGATACCCGGGTTAAAAACCATTACGTTTCAAGTGATAAGTTGAAGGATGATTTCTACCTGGCCTTCATCAAATATATCCTTCCCCAATAAGCATGGACGACGAGGATCCCCGGCAGGTAAAGTCTCGCCGGGGCCATTCCGTCGCTTACCGGGGAAAGGCGCTTCTTTCCCTGATGGATCCAATTGCCAGTGCAGACCGTATAGCCTCGGCCGCCCCCATTTTTGAAAGAACCCTTTATTTCTGCCCCTCCCCCCTTTTCGGGTACGGATTGCAGACCCTCCTGGACAGGATGGCTCCAGGTTCGGCGATTTTTTGCGTGGAAGCCGATCCAAAACTCCTGAAGCTTGGTCTTGCATCCTTTGAACCCCAACTTCTGGAAGACAGCCGGCTCCTTTTTCTTCAAATAAATGATGCGGCGGTTGCCTGTACGTACCTGCGCAAGGAATTCGGTCCGCGACGTTTCAGGCGCGTGGTGGTAGTAAAACTTTCCGGCGGGTTCAACCTGTTTCCCCACATCTATGACGGAATCGAAGAGGCCTTGCGCGCCGATATCAGACTGGACTGGTCCAATGCCATGACTCTCGTAAGGCTGGGAAGGCGTTACGCGCTGAACGCTGTAAGGAATCTAGCACGCCTGCCCTACTCCAAGCCGCTGGAAAAGGTTTGGTTTGGGCCAGCGCCCGTGCTGGTTCTGGGGGCGGGACCTTCCCTCGACCACGCGCTGGATGGACTGAATCCCCGCGAGAAGCGAAACTACAGGATAATTTGCGTCGATACGGCTCTCATTCCCCTCCTGCAACGCGGGATAAGACCCGATCTGGTGGTTGCCCTTGAAGCACAACAATGGAACCTGCGGGATTTTGTGGGGATCCGCAGCGGACAATCCTTGCCCCTCGCCTGGGATCTCTGCTGCCTGCCGGCCACAGGCCAGGCCTGCGGAAACGACAGCTACCTTTTTTCTGTACGCTGGACGCCGCTTCGCATCCTCGACCGCATGGATGCCGCCGGTCTGGGAACAGCCCCCCTTCCCGCCCTCGGATCTGTCGGGCTGACGGCGGTATCGCTGGCTTTGGCTTCAGGTACCGGTCCGGTCTTGGTGGCCGGGCTTGACTTCGCCTTCACCCCGGGAA
>CAXNJE010000299.1:0-3123 GCA_964202565.1 Breznakiellaceae bacterium
CCCAGGTTGCCCAGATCTTCTGATACAAGCTCCACCGTCGCCAGATAGTTGGTAAAGATCAGGCACTTATGGCCTTCCGCCGCGATTTCCCCGATCATTTCCTTCAGGTATTCCCGTTTGGCGGAAATGCCGCCGTATTCGCCATCCGCCTCGGGCACCCCCGCCAGCCGGCGCAGTTCGCCCAGGGCCTGCAGTATCATGAACTGGTTCTTTAAAAATCCGTCCTGGGCTATAGCCTGGTCGATGCGGACCTTGAGTTCCATTCGGCGGCGTTCGTACACCGCCAGATGGTGCGGATCCAGCTCTATAAGCGCGGTCTGTTCGGTCTTGGGGGGCAGATCTGACAATACATCCCGTTTGAGCCGCCTGAGCATGAAGGGGTAGATGCGGGATTTAAGGTCCCTCAGTACCTCGTCGTCCTTCTTTTCCTGGATGGGCCTCATGTACTTTTTCATGAATTCCGTCCGGCCCCCGAAAAAGGAGGGATTTAAAAAACGGAAAAGGCTATAGAGGTCGCCCAGGTTATTCTCTACGGGGGTACCACTCAGGGCAAGGCGGTACCTGGCCTTGATACCGAGCACCGCCGCACTTGTTTTTGTCTCCGCGTTCTTGATGTTTTGGGACTCGTCGAGCACCAGGTAGCCGAATCGCACCGACGCGAGGACTTCGCTGTCATTGCGCAGCGTGGCATAGGTGCTTAAAACGATTCTGGCTGCTCCATCCTGGATGGCGGCGGTATCGCGACGGGTGCCGTAATGGATGATGCAGGGCAGATCCGGAGCGAAGCGCTCCAGCTCCGCCTTCCAGTTGAAGATGAGGGTGCGCGGCATGATTACCAGGCTGGGTTCCTGCATGCCGGAAGCGTAGCAGCGCTTGAGGAGCGAGATGACCTGGATGGTCTTGCCCAGCCCCATCTCGTCGGCCAGGCAGCCGCCCAGGTCGTTGTCCCGGATATGTTCCAGCCATTTGACGCCGTAGAGCTGGTAGGGGCGCAGCTCACCCCCGGACAGGGAAAAATCACCGCCTTTTTCGGATATCCTGTTGAAGTCGCGATAAAAATGCTCGGCCTTTTTCCAGGCATCCCCGTCGGCCTGCAGGTCTTCGTCCCTGGAGAGAGCGGGAAGGTCGAAAAAGGAGACACGCACCTCGTCGTCCTCTCCCTTGGCCTTCGTGATGAGCCGTTCGAAGCGTGCTATTTCCTTCTGGTCCGGATATGCCCGGCTTCCATCGTTCAGGGTGAGGAAGCCTTCCTTGCGGATGTCCGCCATGAAGCGGCCATAGGAAAAATACTGATCGCCAAGCTGGATCTGGGCCTTCCCCTCCATGAAATCGATACCCGACACGAGGGACATGCGCAACTTGGGTTTCACCACCCGCAGCTTGTAGTGCGCCAGGGCCTGGCACTCGAAGAGCGCAAAGCGGGTCATGATTTCCGCCATATTCTCCGAGAGGAACTGTTCCGCAAAATCCGGCGCAAGTATGAAGCGGCCACCTTCCTCGTACACTGAAGTCTTCGCCCGGGTACCGGAACGGGACAACAGGGAGCGGAACTCATCCTCCGCGATAAGTGGAAAAATGACCTCCGCTATGCCGAGGGTTTTTTCATCGTCGTCAATCTCGACAACCTTGACGATTTCATGGTCCTCGAAAAAACCCGGTGAATACCCTGGGAGGGAAGCTACAGGCCGCACGTGGAGGTACCCATAGGCGTCGACTTCCTTGAAGAGCAAGGCCGGAAGGGCAATGCGGGACCGTATCAGGTTGACAGCGTATTGCCCGTAGATTACCCCAAGGGACGGAAAACGGGATAAGGCCAATGCCAGAAACGCTGGCAGATCCGGCCGCTGGATCCTGGAAGCCAGGAAGGGGGCCTCCATCCAGAGGGAACCCAAATCCGTCATTCGGTAGAGCTTGGACCCACGCAGGACATGGCCAGAAGAAACAAAGGACAGGTCCGGAGCGTTTTCGGCAGGACCTTCCTCAGAACCGACAACTCCCAGCAGGCGGGAATCCCCTTCCGGTACAAGGTCGGGCTCCACCGAAACACCCCCACCCCCGATGTCCCGGATCGACAGGACCAGACGGATCGCCTCCGCAGAAGGGACCAGCGATTTTCCCTGACCATCACGGAGCAGGCCGGAGGCGGCGACCGAATCCAGAAGGAGCGGGTCGGGAGAGCGTATGGACGAGTCCGGATCGTCGGGATCACTGCTGCCCCAACTGATCCGGTTTTCCTCGGTCTTGAGGGTTGCGACAAAATCACGCAAGGCCGCACGGACCGCCCCGGAATAACGGCGGTAATCGGGTATGGCGGAATTTCCCTTTCGGTCCGATAGGATGAGCAGCCAGGTACCGTCACCTTTTACGAGGGAAAAGCAGAAGTCTACCTTGGATCCGGCTTCGTCCCTTACCGTGAATGTTTCCATGTTCCTGCTACTATTTATGGAATCAAGGCGTATTGCAATAGAAAAGCATCCCCGATACCCATCAAATGTAGTTTCCCCACCCAGACTGCTTACAAAGATTCCGTATTTGCGTTACATCCTTTTCCATGAAACAAACCAAGCGCATCCTGTTGCTCCTGCTGGTGTTGGCAGGGAACTACGCTGCCGACCGTATCACGAAACTGCTCGCGGTGCGGTTTCTTGACGGCGAGGCGCCCATCGAGTTTTTTGGCAGGCTCATGGTGCTGCAGTACGCGGAGAACGACGGGGCCTTCCTTGGTTTGGGTGGCGCGTTTCCCCTGCCCCTGAAAATCGCGCTGTTCATCGCCATTCCCCTTGCAGCCTGCGCGGCCGGTCTGGTCTGGGCTTTCAGGTCCTCAACAAGAACATCCCTCGCCATCTGCGCGGTCTCGATCATCGCGGGGGGATTGGGAAACCTGCAGGACCGCATGATGAACGACTTCCGCGTGGTAGACTTCCTCAACTTCGGAATTGGTCCCATCCGCACGGGCATCCTCAACGTCGCCGATCTTTCGGTCACCTTCGGCGCCCTTGCGCTGCTGCTGCTGGACTCGAGAATGAAGAGGGAAACCACTATTAAAAGTTCCTGATTATAGAAATTGGCCAAGGGGCTTGTCCTTTCCAAGAGATTGACACTATTGTAGCGTATGTCGAGTTC
>CAXNJE010000300.1:0-3110 GCA_964202565.1 Breznakiellaceae bacterium
TGGACCTTGAGCTTGATGGCGGCTATGCCGTTGAAGAGCCCCAGGGCGACGCCCAGCAGCAGGCCCATAATAAGCGAAAGGGGCAGCGGAATTCCGTACCACTTCATGAAGGCCGCCGTGGAGACGCCCACCAACGACATCTGGTAGCCGATGGACAGGTCCATGCCGCCGCCTATCATGACGAAGGAAAGGCCCACCGCCGCGATGATGACGTAGGATTGCTGGACGAAGATATTGGTCAGGTTCTCGACGGTGAAAAAATAGGGTGTAAGCGCAGCGAAAAAGAGTATGAGCCCCAGAAGGACCAGTACGATGGCGAATTTCTTGAGTATTCCCACCGCCGCGCGACCCGCTCCGCCTGCCATCGTGTTCATTGTATCCGTCATATTGCTTCCTCCGTATCGTCGATGAGCGAGGCCAGTTCCAGGATGCGTTTTTGGGAAAAATCAGCCTTTTCCACGATGCCTGCGAGTCGCCCTTCGGCTATCACCGCAATGCGGTCCGACATGCCCAGAAGTTCCTCCATGTCGGAGCTTATCATCAGGATGCCGTGACCTTTGGCTACCAGCTCGCACATGAGCTTGTAGATTTCCTGCCGTGCGCCCACGTCGATACCGCGGGTCGGCTCGTCAAAAATGAGCAGCCGGGAATCGGTGGCCAGGGTCTTGGCCAGGACTACCTTCTGCTGGTTGCCCCCCGAAAGGTTCACGACCTTCTGCTCGAAGGAGGGCGTCTTGATCCGCAGGAGGTCGCCGAATTTTTGCGCCTGGGCCTTTTCCTTTGCCCTGTCCACGATAAAGCGTTTCGAGATGCTCCGGATGGAGGCGAAGGAAATGTTCCACTTCACCGACATGCCCAGGAAGCAGCCTTCCTCTTTCCGGTTTTCCGGGATTAGCCCGATGCCCTGGCTTATCGCGTCCCGAGGCGACCGGATGCTTACCGGCTTGCCGTTGATGAGTATCTCGCCCGAGTCCAGCTTGGCGGCCCCGAAGATCACCTTTGCCAATTCGGTCCTGCCCGCGCCCACGAGACCGGCGAGCCCGAGAATCTCGCCCTTGCGCAGGGAAAAGGAAATATCCGCATCGCCGTTTCCGCTGACGTTCCGCAGTTCGAGGAGGGTGTCGGGAGAGGCCGCCTCCCGTTCGGGGTAGCTTTCCTTCAGTTCCCGTCCTACCATCAGGTTTATCAGTTCCCGCCGGTTGGTGGAGGCGGTTTCCTTGGTGTCGATGTAGCGGCCGTCGCGCATGACCGTGACGCGGTCGGCGATGGCGAAAAGTTCGTCTATGCGGTGGGAGATATAAATGACGCAGACGCCCTGGGAGCGGAAGAGGCGGATCATCCTGAAGAGGCTTTCCACCTCGCTCACCGAAAGCGGTGCGGTGGGCTCGTCCATGATGAGTACTCGGGCATTCTTTGACACCGCCTTCGCGATCTCCACCACCTGTTGCTGGGACGAGGTGAGGTTCCGCACGGGCGTGGCAGGGTCGATGTCCACCGCGAACTGGTCGAAAAGGGCCTTGGCCTTTTTCTCCATCTTCCTGAAATCCACGAGCTTCCCGGTGCGTTCGCCAAGGCAGATGTTCTCTGCCGCTGAAAGGGAATCCACCAGGTTGAATTCCTGGTAGATGACTTCTACGCCGTGTTCGCGCGCGGCGTGGGGGTTCAGCTTCTCGTAAGCCTTGCCTCCGAAGGCGATCGTACCCGAATCGGCCTCGATCGCTCCGGCTATTATTTTGATTAGGGTCGATTTGCCCGCCCCGTTCTCTCCGAGCAGGGCGTGGACTTCCCCCGGGCGGAAGTCCAGGGAGACGTCGTCCAGAGCGACGACGCCGGGATAGGTCTTGGTGATGTTCCTGAGCGAAACCACCACATCGTCGTTCACCATCGTTCGTCTCCCTTGGGCTCCTGGTTTCCTGTTCCTTACTTCTTGGCGGGATACGCCTTCTGGATGCTGTCCTGGATGTTCTTGCCGTAGGACAGTTTCCCTTGGTACAGATCCTTGAGCAGCATGTAGGTGGCCTTTTCCAAAGGCATCTGCTCGCCGTTCACCTTGGGTCCGACAATCTGGATGGTCCCGCGGAAGACGGAAGCGTTCGAGGCGGAGTTGTCCAGGATTTCCTGGATGGGCGGTGACCAGTCTCCGGCGAACACGCCGAATTTGGCCTTGTCCACACCCGCCTGTCCCATGATGTACTCGTTGACGCCCAACGCACCGTCGGCATTGTAGCAGAGCACGGCCACGGCGTCGCTGTTCTTCTGCCACATGTTTTCCATGATGGCCGTGGCGGCTGCGGTGCTGCGGGCTTCTGCGGTGGCGACTACGACCTCAGCCTTGCCCCAGGCGGTCATCTTGGCCATAATGCCTTCGGACCGGTTCGTCATGTCCACGGTTTCCGTGCACTTCATGACTAACACTTTTTTCTTGGCCGCCCCCGTGGGTAAACCGGCTTCGGTTCCGTCTTTGGAATAAGTCTTGACGAGCCAGTCGATGGCCATCTCGGCGATCTGCTCGCCGCAGTTGAACTGGTCCATGTTCATCATCACGTCGTAGTAAGTGGTGTCCGTTCCGGCTACGAGTACCTTGATGCCCGCCTTTTGGGCCTTCTGGATGACAGCCTGCACGTTGTTCGGATCCATCGGCATGATGTCGATAACCTTCACCTTCATGGCGATGAAATTCTCGATCTGCTCGATCTGTTTGGACGCGTTGTTTCCGGCGTCGGCGATCTGCAGCTTGATGCCCTCGGCGTCGGCCTGCTTTTTCACCTCGGTGGTCAGCCAGCCCAGGAAGGGGTTGGTGGTGTCCGGGACGCAGTAACCGATATCCACTTTTTCCGCGCCACCCGCCGCGAAAGCGCCGGCAGCAACTGCCAGTGCGAGTACCAGGGTCGCAACAATAATCTTCTTCATGGTTCCTCCTGCCTTTCTATGCCTTATTGCGGACGATACCGCAAGTGATGCCGAGTATATTCCGTCCTATTTCCGGTACTTGTCCAGGAAATCCAGGACCTTGGCAGTATTCGCCGCCGTCTCGAACTGGGCTCCACCGTGGGCGGCGCCTTCGATGGCTTCGTAGTAGACCTTGTCCTTTCCGATCGCATCGGCAAGGG
>CAXNJE010000301.1:0-3081 GCA_964202565.1 Breznakiellaceae bacterium
GGTCGATTCGCGGCCGTCGATGATGCGGAAGCGATCAGCCGGTTGCGGCAGAACGGGCAGACAGGTGGAAATCATCCTTTCAGGAAAACCAGAGAGGAATAAACCTGCTTTTCTATGGCTTGCCCGGTACCGGAAAAACGGCCTTTGCATCGTACCTATCGGATTATCTTGGGTTTTAAAAACTTCAAGGGCATGTTCATTGCATCCACGAACTTCAAGTCTATCCTCGACAATGCGAGCATGCGGCGCTTCACCTGCAAGATTGAATTCATGGCAACAGCACCTGAACAGCGTCCCCTGCTCATGTCCCGATACTTTCCCGATCTTGCGTGGGAATCTTCTGAACTCGAGGACCTTGTCCACCTCGACCAATTGATCCCCGGTGATGCGGCAGTAGTGGCCAATCGACTCCGGTTGAATGTAAGCATCACGCCAGAAGATGTGATCGCCGGTCTGCGTGAGGAAATTGGCATGCGCGGGAATGCCCCAAGGAGAATCGGTTTCTAACAAAGTGGAAAAGCTTTAAAGAACTGAGACCGTTTTCGGCACAAGTAGCGGATAGGCTTCACGAGGAGGAAAGAAATGAACATGAAATGTATTTTCCGAATGAGGATGCTAAAATGAAACATATCCCACCTCTGTTTTTTTTACTCTCATTGATCCTGACCTTGGTGCTCGAGATTGTGGTACTAGTGTATCAAGGGTCTCCCGTATCTTCGGCTGATATGGGAATTATTTGAAATATTTCGTTCTACCAGTTAGCTGTTATCTCAGTCTTGTTTTTCAAGATAGCACTTCCCCTTCCATTTTTAGCATGTCTTCGTGTATTTCCATTTCAATCTCTTCACGCGGGAATGAATATCGCTCAAATTGAATCCCTTGTTCCAAGGGGGATCATTATCTCCGGTTTCATATTTCTACTCTTGTATACATTTATCTTGACTTTGATGGTTAATTCCTCACGCTCTTATAAGCCATAAGGGTCCGATTCATTTCTCATCACATAAGGGTGTTACGGAATATTTCAAGAACCTCACCACCCCCGCTACGTCCAGTATCGTATCCGCCACCAGCTTGAGCTGCAACGCCGGCGGCAGGTACGCTTGGAACTTGCTCAGCCGGTAATCCGGCATCATCGCCGTGATTTTGGAGAGCAAAGCGGCATCCGCCCAGTACCCCTCACCCGACATCCTGTCCACCACCTCCCGGAACATCGCGGCAGTCACGGCGACGGATGAGACCTTCACGTATTCATTCGTCGCCTGCACCTCGGCGTCCAGCCAGGCCTTCGCGTCCGCGACAAGGTAGGGGTAGGTTTCCGTGGATACCAACGCGTCCCGCTTTTTCCTGCTGATCTCGTAGCCGGTGAAGCAGGGGCTCAGGCCGCCCCATTTGGGGACCTTCCCGGCTGGGGCACTGGTGACGTAGACGATCTTCTTTTTCCATTCGATCCGCTCCACCGACCATGCTTTCCCGGACAGGTAGAATGCGGCCTGCTCCTCCAAGAGCTTTTCCAGGAAGTCCCACTCCACCGAACCGATCACGCCGCCGGAAAGGCCGATGACCTCGAACTCCGAGGGGGAGCTGAAGACCTATCCCCGCCCGCGCCCCCTCGCTCATCCCCACTGGGGTGATTCTTATAATGTAAATTCCCCGTATTGGTCAGGGTCAGCATGCCATTCCTGCCCAATTACTCTACCTTGCCGGAACTACCGTCAAGTCGTATCATAGTATGTGGAGGCTAGGGGAAATGAACGAAACCGAAGGAACGTCAGCGTTGAGAACCGGTGAAAAATTCACACTGGACCAGTGGCGATCCTGGCCTGAAGGCGAGCGCTGGGAACTCATCGGCGGAGTAGCCTATGCCATGAGCCCCGCGCCCCGCGTATCCCACCATAGGTTGAGCCGTAGCCTGGCGAGATCCCTGGACGCGTTCCTTCTGAATAAAACCTGTGAGTTATTCTACGCGCCCGTCGATGTGTTCCTGCCCGACGGCGATCCTGACTCCTCAGACACGGTGGTCCAGCCCGACATCTTCGTTGTCTGTGATTCCTCAAAGATCCATGACGACGGCATACACGGAGCGCCCGACTTCATAGTCGAGGTGCTCTCGGAATCTACCGCGTACAAGGACATGAACGCCAAGAAAGCCCTGTTCGAACGTTCCGGAGTACAGGAATACTGGCTCGTCAGTCCCGGAAACGGCTCTGTGTTCCGCTACGTGCTCAAGGAAGGCCGCTACAGCCCGGCTACCGAATTTCTGCGCGGTACTGTCGTGGAAAGTTCAGCCCTGCCTGGCTTTAGCTGGGTCCTGCAGTAAAAAAGCTGATCAATGCGCCGACTACGTTGGCCGGGACGCCGTACTAGAGCAGATCGCTGATCCTGCGGACCGGCGAGTGGAATCCCTTCGCGACCATATCCGCCAGAAGGGCATCGGCGGCGTCGGGTGCGATGACATGATCGATGCACATCGCCTTGAGTATACCGATGGTGCCGCTTACATGGACGCCATGGGCTGCGCTGGTTCGCCGGGCAAGCAGATCATCGGTCACGACAATACCGCCACGTAACTTTGCCATGGCGATACATGCCGCTTCTCCCGAACCGATCATGGTGATCAATTCTCCGAACAGGATCACTTCCGGCGAAGACATGGTGGAGGCTACCGCTATTCGGCCTTTCATCAACTCATTTTCAATCTGCCCGAGTTCGACATAACCTACCGATATACCCTGCGATAACTCTACCCGGACCTGTTCCGTCAAAATCAACGACAGACCATATCTTTCTACGAGAAGTCCGAATTTGCCGCACAACGCAAAATTGCTAAGCGTGACGGTGTCGAAGTAATGCGGAATCGATTTTTTCGGTCGTGGCTTAGGCATTGAGATGATCGTCTAGGGACATTGCCGTATTCTGGCCCATCCCGTGTTCGCTGAGCCAGGTACGGAGATCAAGAACGTGCAAGCCCATCGCTTCCGCCAGTTTTCCGATGCTGATGTAGCCGCCTTGATACGCCGCAAGCGCGCGCTGTTGCTGGATCGGCAATTCTTCGGCTGGAAATTGGTAGCACGCGACGAT
>CAXNJE010000302.1:0-3073 GCA_964202565.1 Breznakiellaceae bacterium
GGCCTGGTGCGCCATATCGGCACCTCCAACATGACCATCCCCAAGCTGGAAAAGCTGCTCGCCGATGCCCGCATCAAACCCGTGTGCAACGAGATGGAACTGCACCCCCATTTCCAGCAACCCGACCTTTTTTCGTACGTCGTCTCCAAGGGTTTGGTCCCCATCGCGTATTCGCCTTTGGGCTCGCCCGGCCGGCCCGAACGCGACAAGACCGCCGACGACACGGTGGACATGGATGACCCGGTCATCACGGACATCGCCAAAAAGAGGGGCATCCACCCCGCCTCGGTCTGCCTGAAATGGGCGGTCAGGCGCGGCCAGCTTCCCATTCCCTTTTCGGTGAACCCCCGCAACATCGAAGCCAACTTCAGGGCCGCCACGACGGACCCCCTGACGGACGCCGAGTTCGCGGCCATATCCAAAATCGACCGCAACTGCCGCCTCATCAAGGGGCAGGTATTCCTGTGGCAGAACGCGAAGGGCTGGGAAGATCTGTGGGATCTCGACGGCACCATAACCAAGTAGGAGGACAAATATGGAAGGAACGATGAAAGGGGCGGTACTGCCCGGCGACAGCACGGTGAAATTCAAGGAATACGCGATACCCAAACCCGGTCACGGCCAGGTCCTGGTACGCACGAAAAGCTCCACCATCTGCGGGTCCGACATCCGCGCCATCTACCGCGAGCACCTGGGCAAGGGAGCCGAAGGCTACCAGGGCGTCATCGGCGGCCACGAACCCTGCGGCCAGATCGTCGAGGCCGGTCCGGGGCTCAAGCGCTTCAAGGTGGGCGACCGCGTCATCGTGTACCACATCTCCGGTTGCGGCGTCTGCCACGACTGCCGCATGGGCTACATGATCTCCTGCTCCAGCCCCCACCGCGCCGCCTACGGCTGGCAACGCGACGGCGGCATGGCGCCCTACATGCTCTGCGACGAGAAGGACCTGGTCCTCCTCCCCGATTCCCTCACCTATACCGACGGCGCCCAGGTAGCCTGCGGTTTCGGCACCGTGTACGAGGCGCTCCAGAAAATCGGCATCTCCGGCAACGACGACGTCCTCGTGGTGGGACTCGGCCCCGTCGGACTCGCCACGCTCATGCTCGCCAAGGCCATGGGCGCCAACCGCCTCGTGGGCGTCGAAGTCCAGAAGGAACGCATCGCCCTGGCCAAGAGACTCGGCCTCGCCGACGCCATCATCGAACCCGGCCCCGACGCACTCGCCAAGCTCAAGGAACTCTCCGGCGGCCGCGGTTTCGAAAAGGCCATCGACTGCTCCGCCCACGCCGACGGCCGCGCCCTGGCCATCCGCGCCACCCGCCAATGGGGCAAGATCGCCCTGGTGGGCGAGGGCGGCACCATCTCCTTCAACCCCAGCCCGGACATCATCCACGACCAGAAAACCATCTATGGCTCCTGGGTCACCTCCATCTGGCTCATGGAAGACATCGTCGAACGCCTCGTCCGCTGGGGCCTCCACCCCGAAGACCTGGTCACCCACCGCTTCCCCCTCGAAAAAGCCGACGAAGCCTACCGCCTCATGGCCTCCGGGGCTTGCGGCAAGGTAGCAGTAGTGTTCGATGAGGAAGTGAAGTAGGGGGCCTCTACGTTCTCTGTGAATACGGGAAATGACCGGCGCGCTTTACGTTTGAGGGTGGGGGAATCCATTCCTCACCGGGTCCTCAGCCGGTGCCATGAAGAGTGGCGGTTAGCTGTTCGTGTTTATATGTCGCATTGAATTTGCGACGGCTTGCGGATGGTTCGATCATGGATTCCCCCACCCTCGACTGCAGGGTGGCGCCAGTCATTTCCCGCCTGTACTGGCTGGAGGGGAACTCAAACTTCAATGGCCCCCTCGCTTCGAAGCCTCGTGGGCAAATAGCCCCCGAGGGCTTCTCCGCTACCCCCGGGCGGGGGAGGAGGGAAGAGCGCGCGCAGGAGCGCGGCGCATTAGGTGAGGAGCGCGCGCAGTAGCGCGGCGCCATATTCCGGGAGAGAGGGGAGCGCGTGCTGAAGCGTGGCACCTGGGATGACGGCGTGGTTTAAGTACGAACTGTAAGTTAGGGACGCCATTATTTCTGGGGGCTTTGGAGTTTTCCGGGGCGGTGTAGGTGGTGTCAAGGTGAGCGAGGGACAGGAAGGATACGTTGCCTTTGGCCTCCTGGGCTTCAAAAGAGTTTGCAACATTTTTTGTGTAAACGGCGGATATCATAATGGCACTCGGTCGCCATAAATGATGGCAAATTGATTTATGGCACCGCCCCAATCCAGTAACAGCATCGTCCTCTTTTTGAGATGTTCTGCAATGCCATGAATATCAGTTTCATGGCGGTATCCGTCGTCGGAAATGACAGCCTGTTTTTTTGTCACTTTGCGTATGGAATAATTCAGGGATTCGATGGCATTCGTCATATGGACCGCTTTCGGGATCCCCTCCGGTAACTTCAGGAAGGGAATGACCTCAGGTCATTTCGTCTGCCATGAGCGGGAAATCATCGGATATTTCCTGTCCCTTTTTTCCGCGAATGCATTGAGCGCGACACTCGCCGCTTCTTCCGAAGGTGACAGGTAAATCTTCTTGAGAATAACAGCGACGGTCTTCCTATCCTTGTACGGTACGAACTTCAGCGAATTGCGGACCATGTGGACCATACACAATTAGACTTCGGTTTTGAGAAATGCCGCATTGATCGCCTCGGGGAAACTGGTAAGCCTGTCTACTGCTGCAATCAGCACATCCTGAAATCCGCGGTTCCTGAGCTCATTTAGGACTACGCTCCAGAACCGGGCTCTCACGTTCTGTTCCACCCAGAGCCCCACGAGCTTCTTCTGGCGGTCTATGCGTATCTCCAGGGCAAGAGGAAAGGCCTTTTTCTGTTTCCTTGAATCATCTTTCACGGGATTGACCAGCGCATCCAGGAACAGAACCGGATGAAAGGATTCCAACGGCTGGGACCGCCATTCGTCAAGGAGTTCTTTGACTGAATCCGTCGCCCGGCTTATGAGCTACGGCACGACATCAGTACCATAGATTTCCTTGAGATGGCCTGCCAGCTCCCGTGTCGTCATGCCG
>CAXNJE010000303.1:0-3061 GCA_964202565.1 Breznakiellaceae bacterium
CACGGGTATGCGTATGCCGTAGTCGGGAAAACCCAGGGCGAGTTCCGGATCGTATAGGACCACCGGCTATTTTCCGCTATGGGCGCGGATTTCCGCGTACAGCCGTTCTGTCGTCGGCGTCGGTACGCCGAGTTGTGCTCCCATCCGGGTGATGGCGCCTCCGAAGAGTTCCCCCTCGTTGGGTTTCCCCGGAACCTCTACGTCGCGCTGGTAGGAGGTCTTGATCTGGGGACCGAACATCCTGCCTTTCTCGAAGGCTTGCGCGGCGGCTTCGGCGGGCAGGACTATGCCCTTGGCCTTGGCTATGGCGGCTATCTCGTGCTGGACTTCCTTCGCCTGGGCCGCCCACTTTTCGTCGGCCACCACCCCGCCTATGCCCAGACCGCTTCGGGCGGTGGTCAGCGCGAAGGATGCGATGAACAGGTACTTGTTCCAGATGGCAGGGAAGGGATCCTCGAACCATTCGAAGGGAATGCCCGAATGTTCCAGCAACAGATGTAGGGGTTTGGGATCAAAGTCTATCTTGCCGCTTTCGCGGCCTAGGAACAGGTTGCCTTTTCCGCCACCATGCACGACCAGTCCTGGTTCGGTAATGCTGGACGAGATATAGATGCCGGAGGGGAGGACGATGCCGGTCTTTACGATCTTGCGGGTTTGATCCCAGATGTCGGCACCGTTCAGCAAGGGCACCACTACCGTTTTTTCGGTCATCAGGGGCAGGATGGCCTTGCAGGCGCCTTCCAGGTCGTAACCCTTAACGCAGAGGAAGATCAGGTCCGCCGGGCCGGTATCGGAAACCTTGTCGGTAGCAAGCGTGGGGTGCACCACCGATTCTGCGCCCTCGGGAGACTTGTACCTGAGCCCTTTGGCCTTGATGGCGTCCAGATGGGCTCCGCGGGCCACGAAAACCAGGTCCGGTTTGCCAAGGAACGCTCCGGCGGCCACCATCTTGTCGATGCCGATACCCAGCCGCGCGCCTATGTATCCGCCTATGCCGCCCATGCCGAAAACGACTATACGTTTCATTGGTTTGCCTCCACCTCTAGGATACCGTCTGAAGGGGGGAATGAAAAGTCGGTGCCGCGAGGAACATCAGGGTGCGATAAGTTGGGAGAAGCTTGGCTTACAGGCTCACCAGTGCCTTTATTTCCTCAGTCCCCAGTTCGGTCAGCCAGGTTTCCCCGGCCTTTACGGTCAGATCCGCAAGTTCGCGCTTGGCAACCAGGGCGGCGTTGATCTTTTCTTCCAGCGTGCCCCGTGTCACCAGCCGGTGGACGAAGACGTTCTTGGTCTGGCCGATGCGGAAGGCCCGGTCCGTCGCCTGATTCTCCACGGCGGGGTTGAACCACAGGTCGTAGTGCACCACCCGGCTCGCGGCGGTAAGGTTCAGGCCTACGCCGCCTGCTTTCAGGCTTATCAGGAAGATGCCCGGCCCTGTCCCGTTCTGGAAGCCGTCCACGGCGCTGTCCCTGGCACTTTTGGCCATACCCCCGTGCAGCATGAAAGGCGTCATACCCAAATCCTTCCGCACGATGCCGTCCAGGATGTGCAGCATTTCCACGTACTGGCTGAATACGATGACCCGCTCTCCGGCAGCCAGGGCGGAATCCAGCAGGGCCAGCAACAGACGGGCCTTGCCTGAATGCTCGGCGGCGGGGACGCTTTCCTTGTCCCAGTTGCGGGGGTGGTTGGAAACCTGCTTGAGGGCGGTGATGAGCGCCAGTATGCGGCCCCTGCGGGAGATTCCCTCGGCCTCCGCGATCGCGGCCAGACCCTCGTCGGCCACTGCCTTGTACAGGGCAGCCTGTTCGGGGGTGAGTACGGCGTACTCGTCTATCACCACTTTTTCCGGCAGGTCCGGGGCAATCTCCTTGTCCGTTTTGAGCCGCCTGAGTATGAAAGGCTCGGTGATGCGACGCAGGCGTTCCGCCGTTTCCGGCGACCTGTTCACCTCGATGGGCTTACGGTAGTCCTTGGCAAAATTGGCCAGGGTTCCCAGGTAACCGGGCAGGGCATAATCGAAGATGCTCCAGAGCTCTGCCAGATTGTTCTCCACCGGCGTACCCGTCAGGGCAATGCGCCGCACTGCCTTGAGGGTCTTCACCGCCCGGCTGCGTTTGGTGTCGGGGTTCTTCACCAGGTGCGCCTCATCCAGGACGCCCAGATCCCAGGTTTTATCGGATCCCTTGTCCGCGTCGCGCAGGAAGGTTTCGTAGGTGGTGAGCACGATGTCAGCCTTGGCAAGGCGGCGTTTAATTCCGTAATGGGAGTGGACCGACAAGCTGGGTGCGAATTTGGCGATTTCCCGTTCCCAGTTGGTCAGCAGGCTCGCGGGGGCGATGATGAGGGCGCCCTGCTGAAGCTTTCCCGTCTCTTTCAGGTTGAGGATCGCGGCCAGGGTCTGGATGGTTTTTCCCAGGCCCATGTCGTCCGCGAGCAGGCAGCCAAAGCCATTCTCCAGGTTGGCCAGCAGCCAGCGGTACCCCCGTTCCTGGTATGGCCTGAGGGTCGCGGTGAGTCCGGCGGGTAAGTCAAGCGCGGGTTTGGCTGCGCTGCCGCCTTGGTTTGACTTGCCGGTCCGGGTTGAACCCCCGGTGAGGGTCTTCGGGTCGGACTCTGTCTTTCCCGATAAAAGCCGCCTGAACGATTCGGCTATCTCGCCCTGGAAGTCGGCTTCGCCGGCCAGGCTCGCCTGAATGGCGGTGAAGGTGTCGGCCTTTCGGGAGCGCCGGATGCGCTCCAGGATGGCCGCGGCCTCAGTAGGGTCCAGCCTGAGGTAGCTGTCGCGGAAGCGGTACAGGACGGACCCCTTAGCCACCAGCGCCTCGAACTCGTCGGGGCTGATGGTGCTGTCCCCGATGGCAACGGACCACTGGAAATCGAAGGCAGCCCCCAAGTCGAGCACGCTGGTAAGGTTGCCCGTACCCTTCCGCTTGGCGGTCATGACCGGCCGTGGACGGGAAAGCTTGGACAGTTCCTTGGGCAGGATCACCGGGACGCCAATACGCGTCAAAAGCGGAGCCGCCTCCACCACCAGGTCACCCAACTGCTTCTCACCCAG
>CAXNJE010000304.1:0-3061 GCA_964202565.1 Breznakiellaceae bacterium
CAGCTCGCCGAGGGCCCGGGCCTGGGACAGACCGGCGGGGTCTTCCTCGGTGTAAAGCCTGTCTACTTCCGCCTTCCATTCGGCACGGGCCTTTTCTATGGCGGTTCCCCAATTGGATTTGTACTCGCGCAAGGCCGGTGCCTTGGTCAAAGCCTGCAGCGTCAGCTTTGCGTCCGCGACTATGGGTTCGGCATTCATCTTATAGGCGTCGAAGGCAGCGACATTGATCGCCACGAATCGGCAGACAGGATTCTGGAAGAGCCACTTGGAACAGGTGGTAAAGTCCCCCAGTCTGGTACCCACCGCCAGGATAAGGTCCGCCTGCTTGGCCAGCTTGTTGGCCGCCAGGCTCCCGGTGGTCCCGATGCCCGAAAGGTTGTACGCGTCGTCCCAAAGCATCGTGCCCTTTCCGGCCTGGGTCTCTCCGTAGGGAATGTGGAACTTTACGCAAAAGGCTTTCAGTTCCTTGGCCGCGCCGGAATAGCGCACGCCACCACCCAGTACCACATAGGGCTTTTTTGCCTTGAGCAACAAATCGGCAATGCGGGAGATCTGGCCTTGGCTGGGTATGCGCCTTTCGATATGGTGTACCCGTTTCGCCAGGAACTCTACGGGATAATCGTAGGCCTCGCCCTGGACGTCCTGGGGCAGCGCGACCGTCACCGCGCCGGTCTCGGCCGGGTCAGTGAGCACCCGCATGGCGTTGATCATGGCAGTCATAAGCTGTTCCGGGCGATTGACCCGGTCCCAGTACTTGCTCACCGCGCGGAAGGCGTCGCTGGCGGTGTTCGAATAGTCGTGGGGAAGCTCCACCTGCTGGAGCACCGGATCGGGCTGCCTGCACGCATAGACGTCGCCGGGCAGAAAGAGCACCGGGATGCGGTTGGCCGATGCAGTGCCGGCTGCGGTAACCATGTTGAGGGCACCAGGCCCGATGGAGCTGGTAACCGCCATGATGCGTTTCCTGTCGCTCTGCTTGGCGTAAGCCATCGCCGCATGGGCCGCACCCTGCTCGTTCTTACCCTGGTAGAAGGGCAGCTTGTTCTCCCGGGCCGCCAGTGCCTCGCCCAGGCCAACCACGACGCCGTGGCCAAAAATGCCGAATACGCCATTTACGTACTTTATCTCTTCCCCGTCCACCTCGATATATTGATTGTCGAGGAAGCGCAGCAAAGCCTGCGCCATGGTCAAACGTACCGTAGCCATTTCAGATACCCCCTGTCAGCTTATTTCTTTTTTTTCGGCGACCAGATGGGCGCGTCGGATTGTGCGACCCAGGAATGGGCAGCGGTGAACTCGGGTGTTCCATATCGATCATCTTCCAGATGGCGGATAACCCACAAATACCACATGGCATAGCCGGGAGCGGTTACTTGCGGATGGTCCTCGCCATCCCGGATAAGGATGGTGTCTCGGTCATGCAGGACGTAAGGCCGGTCGCCTATGGCGGTAAGGCCGAAGCCCTGGGAGGGAAGGAAACGGTAATGGTAAATCTCGGGTTGCGGGTGGTGGTGGGGAGGGTAGCTGGACCATTTGCCCGGCACACCTATGACCTCACCCAGCACGAGTCTCGACTCAATCATGTTGGTATCGTCGAATACGGTCCGGACGACTCGGGTCGAGGTTTCCTGCATGGTGCCCTCCCCGCGGAATTCACTCCGGCAGTCTTTGGGGGTAAAAAGGCGGGCCTTGTATTCAATCGGATTCTCAGTCGCGATACGGTAGAATTCCACTCCCTTAGCGCCCGCAGTCATGGCGACCCTGATTTTTCTGGGGACCAGGAGTGTCCAGGGTTCGTCATCGAAAAGGCTGGACCGCCGGATGTCGGCCGTTTCCTCCAGCCAGGTCAACAGTGCGCTTCCTCCAGCGAGCAGGTACGCGCGTTCGTCGGTTTCGGAATTATCCTCGTAAGCCTGACCCGGTTCGAGCCGGACGATGTCGAAATCCATCAACATATCCGCAGACTCGCCGCGTCGCTCCACCAGCGGAGTTGTGCCGCAGGCGAATGGTGCTTTATGCTTTATCTGCACGTTCAACCTCCTTCAGGGAACGACGCGGCAACCCGAAGGCCGCCGCGTTCAGGATCAGACGATTTCGTCTATGCGGACAGAACGGTTTTCTGCCAGGGACTTCTTGGCGGCCAAACCCACCAGCAAGTCGCGCAATCCGTCCTCGCCGGTCACCTGGACATCCTTGCCTTCCTGGACGGCGCTGACGAAGGCTATCATCTCGTCGATGAAGGCTGTCCGGTAGCGTTCCAGGAAGAACCACATGGGCTTGTCCGCGACCACTCCGTCGGCACTGGAAAGTTTTACGGTACTGGGAGTGTCGTTTTCGGCCTGGGCGCAACCCTTGGAACCGAACACTTCCACGCGCTGGTCGTAGCCGTACACTGCCTTGCGGGAATTGTCGATGACACCGAGGGCGCCGTTGGCGAATTTGAGGGTGACGATGGCAGTATCCACATCGCCGGCCTTTCCGATGGCCGGGTCGATGAGGACCGCGCCGGTGGCGTGCACTTCGACTACTTCGCTGCCCGCCTGGAAGCGCGCCATATCAAAGTCATGGATCATCATGTCCAGGAAGATACCGCCAGAAACACCCACATAGGCGGGAGGGGGCGGAGCCGGATCGCGGGAAGTGATCTTCACAATCTGTACATCACCCACTTTGCCGGCTAGGGTCATTTCGCGGACAGCCCGGAAATTATGGTCGAAACGACGGTTGAAACCCACCTGCATCTTTACCTTGGCGGCCTTGACGGCTTCAATGGCGGCTTTTACCTTGGCGACGCTAAGATCCACCGGTTTCTCGCAGAAGATGTGCTTGCCCGCTTTCGCGGCCGCTATAGCCATGTCCGCATGGGTATCGGTGGAGCTGCAGATGATGATCGCGTCGATATCCTTATCCGCGAACAACGCCTTGGGATCCTTCGCGACGATGCGCGCGCCCAGACCCTTCGCCCAGACTTCCATTTCCGGCGTCATCATGACATCCGCTATGCCTTCCAATTTAGCCTGGGGAACGAAATATGCTATGTTCTCCGCATGCAACTTTCCGA
>CAXNJE010000305.1:0-3018 GCA_964202565.1 Breznakiellaceae bacterium
CATGGACCATGTCAAAAATCTCAAGCGCTACCTCAAGGCCTGACTCGCTATGTTATCCCGAAGAGCGTCCGGTAATTGACTTCTACTTTTTCCGCCAGCTCCTCCAGCGGCATGCCCCTGATTGAGGCTGCCGCCGCGTAGGTGTACACCACCATGCCCGGTTCGGCATGCTTCCCGCGATACGGGACGGGTGCCAGGTACGGGCTGTCTGTCTCAATGAGTATCCTGTCGTGGGGAGCGAATGCCAGAGCCGCGCTCAGGTCATCCGCATTCTTGTAGGTGAGGGTGCCGGCGAAGGAGAGATAAAAGCCCAGATCCAGAAAACGTTTGGCTTCCACAGCCCCGTAGGAAAAGCAATGTATCACCCCGCGTACCCCGGAAACACCCTGTAGGACAGCAGCTGTTTCCTCCGCCGCGTCCCGTGAATGAACGATGATCGGCAGGTCCGATTCCACCGCCAGCTCCGCTTGCGCCGCGAACAGCTCTGCCTCGCCCTTCCGGATTTCCACTTCGATGTTCCAGTGCCGGTCCAGCCCGCATTCCCCGATGGCCACCAGTCTCCCTACCCCTGCAACAGTGATGCTGTCCCGCAGGATTTCCACTTGACGGACCCTGTCGTGTATCGCTTCCCGGGACGGCCAGATACCCGCCGAGAAGGACACGCCGGGATTGCCCCCAAAAGCGGCGAGCCTGGCCTTCAGATCGCCAGAGTCGGTCCCGATATCCAGGATCCCCCGGAAACCCTCCGCAGTTAGCTTTTCGATCATGGCTCCAGTATCGATACCCCGTTTTGAAATGAGGGACAGATGTGCGTGGGAATCCACATAAGGTGTCATGGGAATTGACGATAACCGGTCCCGCCGCTACTATACAAGCGTTCTGCGATGTTGCAGGCGTGCCGGGATGGTGGAATGGTAGACACCGGGGACTTAAAATCCCCTCCCAGTAATGGGGTACGGGTTCAAATCCCGTTCCCGGCATACTTCCCTGATTTCTCCCGGCTTATGCACACCTCGTCACTCTTCCCGTCTCACCCCGCGCAACAAATCCTTCAGGCTGATTTCCACCCAGACTGGGCGGCCGTGGGGGCAACGGGGAACGGGCAGGTCCAGTGCTTCCCGTGCGAGATCGGCGGCGCTTTGCGCGTCCAGGGTGTCGCCGTCCTTCACCGCAGCGTGGCAGGCCATGGTGGCGTACCAGCGTTCGGTCAGGTCGGCTCCGGCGGAACGGAGGTCCAGCAATTCGCGTACCGTCTCTGCATCGCCGGATTTCCATATTTCAGGCAGTGCTGTCAGTTGCCAGGAGCCTGACCCCTCGCGTTCCACCACGATGCCCAAAGCGGCCAGTTCGGTTTTTCGCGTTTCCAAAAAGGCATCGTCCTCGTCGGAATCGGTTTCAAAGGGGTAGGGAACCAGCAGTTCCTGCCTTTGAGGAGCCTTCGCACGCAGGCGATCGTACAGGATGCGCTCGTGGGCTGCGTGCTGGTCGATAAGGTAGAGCCTGTCGCCCCGCTGGGCCACCAAAAAAAGGCCAAAGGCCGTGCCAAGGTAGTGGCATTCATTTCCGGTGGTTGCTGGTGCGTTGGTGGTGCCGCTTGCGGCTTCATTTCCGGTTTCAGATCCCGCCCCGGCCCGTGTCGGCGCTCCCAAACGCGATAGGGGGGCAAAAGCGGGTCGCGAATCGAGCAGGGCTTCCATGGCCAGGCGGGATGCCCTTTCACCGGTGAAATTGGGGGAGTGGTTAAAGGGGGTGCCGGGGTCGTGGTTGGTGTCATCTCCGCCGGTATATACGGAACTGCGGTCGGCGACGGTATAAAAATCAGGGGTTCCGTTAACGAATTCCCCCGCCACCGAAGCGTCTTGACCGGACCGACTGCTTTGGGCGATACCGAGCCTGTGCATGAAATCCTTCAGGGCGATGACCGCACAGCGGTGTACCGCGGAGGGATCCCTGAATCGGGCTTCCCGTTTGGCGGGATGGATGTTGAAGTCCACCTCGGCGGGGTCCATGTCCACGTAGATGGCTCCCGCTGGCCTGCTCCCGTTGGGAAACCAGCCCTGGGTTCCGTATTCCAGCGCCTGCAACAAGGCGAAATCCTGAATACGCCTGCCGTTCACGATCACGTATTGGGCTTTCCTGTCGGCGCGGGTTATTTCCGGTCCTCCCAGCACGATGGAGAGTGAAAAGTTGGGGCCCGAGGCGAATAGTTCGTGGATGAAACCCATATTCTCGCGCCCCAGTACGGCAGCGGCGAAGCGTTCCCGGCGGGTTTCCACGGCGGGCAAAAAGAGCTTGAGCTCCCCATCGGAGACGAAACGGAAACATACCTCCGGAAAGGCCAGAGCCTTTTCCAGCATGGCTTGCCTGCATAGGGCTGCCTCCGCCGAATCCCGTTTCAGAAACTTCTTGCGGGCAGGAAAACTGTCGTAAAGTCCCAAGACCCTCACGCTGGTACCCAGGGCACGGTGGGATAGTTCCGCCTCCACCTTGGAGCTCAGGTCGCCACCGGGTCCCACGGCGAGCCGCCAGGCCTTGCCTCCGGTACGGCTGGTAAGGATTTCAAGGCGCGCCACCGCCGCGACCGACGAGAGAGCCTCGCCACGGAACCCCAGGGTTTCAATGCGCAGCAGATCGTCTTCGGTCCGGATCTTGCTGGTTGCGTGGGGGAGCCAGCACAGTTCCAGGTCTTCCCTGTCCATGCCGCGCCCGTCGTCGCTTACCTCGGTCCGCACAGCCCCGCCGCCCTGCAGCGAAACCTCCACGGTTGTGGCCCCGGCGTCGATGGCGTTGTCCACCAGTTCCCGCACCAGTGCCGCAGGCCGGTCGATCACCTCGCCTGCGGCTATCTTGCGGGCCACTTCCGGCGGGAGCACCTGGACCCGGTCACCGAACATGGTATCCACCCCTACGCGTCCTATTCGGCATCGCCGAATAGCTCGAGCTCCGGCTTTTCATCGTCGGCTTTTGCATCGGTGCCGTTCATCAGTACGCTTATCCTGCCCTCGATCTTATCCAGGT